>NZ_JBHTKI010000012.1:0-238414 GCF_042675885.1 Metaplanococcus flavidus
CACGAAAATGAAAAAACTAATTGAAAGTCAACTACAGCTTTGGATTGGCGGTCTGCCCAGTTACATCAAGGCTTATTTGCCAATTTCACTCTGCGAAAGTTGAGTTATTTATACTTCCATATCTTATCACTATAAATATACGACCCTTTCTTCATTATAACTTTACCACTTATAACATGCGAACATACGCAGTTTTTCTATTAGTCATACCCTGTTGATCAAATAACAATTATAATTTAAACTACGGTAGTCAAACGTATTATAGAAGTGACCAGTAGGAAGTGAGACTTTAATTTGCACAGCATTTTAAAAAACCAGTAACCTTAAAAAAGGAACTGGTTTTTAGAAATATAAACTCTTTTATAGAAGCTTCCGATAATCCCTCATATGTTAACTAGGACAGTCTTCTAAAAATATTCTTGCTTTAAAATATAAAATATCAATTAAAATCTAAAATTGGCAATCAATATTTTCATTTTTCATTTTCAAACTGAAAGGCTATGGTAATATAAGGATAAAAATAAAAGTAGGTTTTCTTTTGGAATTTTTCACAGATAAATTAATTATGATTGCTCTATTCGTTTTGATCATCCACTCCATCGAAACACTTGCCTATGCCGTTCGCTTATCTGGAGTACGAGTACGCCTATTGGCATCTGCTCTTTCCTTGTTCAATGTCATGGTAATGGTTTCCCGTTTAGCCAATATGATGCAGCAGCCATTTACCGGAAGTTTAATTGACTCGGCACCAGAAACAAACACATTTGAATTCGTCGAGACCCAATACCGAATCATCATCGGTGCTTCTACAATGGGAACGATAATCGGGATTCTTTTGCTTCCGACTTTCATCTCTATCTTTTCGCGTGCAATCATTCACCTTTCAGCCGAAAGAGGATCTATACTTGGACTGGTCAGAAAAGGAATGAATATTGGCTATATTAAAAGAGGAATCGGACATATCCGTCTGCCAAAACTGTCTTACTTAAAGGGCGTCCGTTTAAAAGATATTCCGGTTCAGTTATTTTTCATTAATATGATCATTACCGCTGTTTACACAATTGGCGTTCTTTCTGCGCTTTATGCAGCCATCATTGTTCCCGAAAGGGCTGCTACAGCAATCATGGCTTCTGGTCTAATCAATGGATTGGCCACCATCCTGCTAATTGTTTTTGTCGATCCAAAAATCTCTGTGCTAGCCGATGATGTCCTCAATCGGCGCGGCAGTTACCTGAATCTTAAAAGCATTGCTGTAATGATGATCGCTTCCCGCTTACTTGGTACGATACTTGCTCAATTATTCTTTTTACCTGGAGCAAGATACATAGCGTGGTTCACGAAGTTTATTGTCTAATCTAACAAATACAGGTTGTTATTCAAAAATAAAATTATCTCTCTAAATAAAGGAAGACTGGATGCAACGTTGAAAGCATCCAGTCTTCCTTTATACTTCCGATAACCGCACGATATGTAAACTTCTTCATTTTTTATTTTAGATTCTTTTCCCCATTGCCGTTGATTGCGTTTGATAGCCGAGTTTTTCATAAAGTTTATAAGCATTAGGGTTTTTGCCAAAAACATTCAATCCCATGGAAGTAATCCCAGTACTTTTCATGGTTTCTTCTAATTCTTGTAATACGAAGGTAGCGAACCCTTTCTTTCTAAACTCTTCCTTGATTAAAATATGATAGATATAAGCTTTGTTACTTTCGGTTTGGATATTGTACCAGATCACGCCAATTGTTTTATCTTCGTCAATTGAATAAATATTGTAAACTAATTGACCTTCTGTGTCTTGTTTATTTGGAAGTAGTTGTTCCATCAAATCTTTTGATTCTTCCATCGCCTTTTCTAACGGAATCATAAAGTTTTCGGATAAGTCTTTAGCATAGTCAGGTATAAAATATGCCAAGTAATGATCAAATTCTTCGTCTGTCATTTTTTGTAGTATGGTTTTCATAATTGACACTCCTCAGATTTTATAAATGTTCAAGAATATTTCATCTTTTTGTGCATCCCAGAGAATTATACCATTATTTCCCTCCTATTTTTTATCGTTTTTTTAGCTCTTTCTCAAAGAAAAACTACTTATAGGAATAAATAGAGCGTTCGCAAAAGTACACCTTTACGAACACTTCAAAATCATCCTGACTCCAACAAAAAAGACGTTCGTAAATGTCCTGAAACACTTTACGAACGTCCACCTTTTTTCCGGCACATTTACGAACGGATGACTTTGGATAAAGTTGAATGACTTTATTGCCACTTCACTCTATCACGCCTCTGATCCAAACCGGCTGTCTTCTCTCTACCTATTTCTTCCCTTTCAACGGAATCCAAATTTCAGAAACATAATCATCACTGTATGCATCTCCAGCTGGATACACTTCCATCTCTGCAGTTCCGGCGTTCTCATAATGATTGGACGGGAACCATTCCGAAAAGATCTGTTTCCATACTTTCGGCATGGCTTCCGGCATCGCGCCATGCACTTCGAAGATTCCCCACTTGGAGGCGGGCACTTCCATCTCCAGGAAACCTTCCGGCACCGGTTGATTGCTTTCGGCAGCGATCCAATAATCCATTGTCGCCCCGTTCTGGTAGTTGGTACAGATACCGAGCAGGCCATTGATTTCGCCGTTGCTCAGTTGGGCGATTGCATCACTTGTGCCGTCCTGATTCACTTCCATCCACATCTGTGGGATTCCGTTCATGTTTTCCCCGTCACTCATCGAAAAATCACGCTTTACTCCAATGGCCTGAAAACTTTCCTTTTCTACAATTCGGTATTTCATCGGAAGGGCTCCTTTCAGATTCACCTGGATCGCCAGGCGGTTAAAAGATTGCAGCTCGCCCAAATGTTTTCTGGCTTCACTCGGTGTGATACCGTGCTGCCGCCGAAACGCTTTTGAAAAAGCCTCGGGAGTGTCGTAGCCATATTTATAGGCGATATCGATAACTTTCTGGTCCGTAGCAGACAATTCCTGCGCCGCCAGCGTCAGCCGCCTTCTGCGTAAATACTCAGCGACCGAACAATCCGTCAAGATTGCAAACGTTCGCTGAAAATGAAACACAGAAGAGTTTGCCTCTTTCGCAATCTGCTCGACCGATAAATGTTCTTCGATATGCTCTTCCATATAATCAATAGCACGCTGCAGCGATTCCACCCATCCCATAGCCCTCACACTCCTTACACTGATTTTATCAAGCGATTCGGTTGTTATCCTGTCCGTTTGTGCTGAGTGTGGACAGGGGGAAACAGCTTCAATTGTTTACTGCCCATACATCCCTTTCAGCATCAATAACATATTCGCCGCGTCTTCTGAATTGCTCGAGTATATCTTTTTTGAATCCATGTCCATCAGAAACAATGCATCAGGGCTATCCCATATCTTGAACCGATAATTTTTTTGCTCTGCTGTAAAAAAGGATAAATCGAACGCAGGCGGAATTTCTGGAGCGTCAGCGACTTCTTCCAGGGTTGTCAAAGTTTTCTCTACAGATTGATTCCATCTGGCATCCTCTATAGACCTAACATTCATTTTCAAAGGCAAAGTCGCCTTAAAAGATTGAACACTGCCATTCTCGGCCACAATACTTCTTTCAATTTCTAAGTCGGCAAAGGCTGACGTTACAGGAGCTTCTATCGAAGGTTCACTCATGACGGAGAAAACGAGAAATAACGCAATTGCCACTGCGGCAAGGCTTATGAATGCCGGAACGAAATGCCGTCTTTCTTTTTTCTGAACTCCAGTTTCTCTCTCCTCGTTTAAAAGAATATTATCCAGGGTTCGTTGTCTGACAGCAGGCGAACGATCAGCCTTTTTCAGTTCGCTGAAAAGCTCATCATATTCTTTTCGACTGTTCATCATATTTCCCCTCCTGTTTCAACATTTCTGTTCTTAATTTCTTCAAAGCGCGAGCCGTTTTAGTTTGCACTTTGCTTTCAGTCCATCCCAATATCTCAGCCGTTTCTTTGATCGAACAGTCATTTATTTTCCTCAGAATAAGAACTTCCTGGTAATCCCTCTTCAATCTGCCCATGGAAATGTACAGGTGCTCAGCACTTTCTTTTGTGAGGAACGATTCTTCGGGTGATTTCTCTTCTGATGAGTAGCTTCGACTTTCCATATGTAAAAATGAAACGATTCTCTTCCGGCGTAAATAATCATATGTAAGGTTTCGCGCAATCTTCAAAATCCAGGTAGCAATTGTGGAGTCATGATTGAATTGCTTCAAGTTTCGATAAACCTTTAAAAATACATCCTGAGTCAAGTCTTCCGACAACTCTTTGTCACGCAATAAATAGAATATATAGCGATAAACTTGTTCCGAATGTTTTTCGTATATTTCTTGGAATTCCATGTCCCGTAGCATATCTTCCCCTCCTTTTACCAATAGACGATTAAGGAATAAAAATCAGTCAGTTTTTCAAAGTTTTTTTGTGAGCAGCAAATGCTTCATTTATTTCATCATAAACCAAGGCTCCTGATAAAAGTTGTAACAATTGGAATATTTGGATATAGTTAAACAAATGATTGCTTCAGGAAATTGTTGGAAAAGGAGGCATAAGACAGTGGAAAAATTGCGTATGCACTCTTCAAATTAAAATTTTGAGGAGGAAAATAAATGACTTATACATTCAAAGAAGACAAGCAAATTGATAAAGAGGCATTGAAATCGCTGTATGAAGATGTTGAATGGTTCGCCTACACAAGGGATCTGGATGGATTGGCGGATGCGTTGGTCCAGTCGTTATATGTGCTGTCGGTATGGGACAATGAAGAGTTGATTGGGCTGGTAAGAGTTGTCGGCGATGGCCTCACCATCATCTATATTCAGGACATACTCGTTTTGAACAGCCGGCGGAATCAGGGGCTCGCGAGTGAAATGATGCACCGCGTACTGGAAAAATATAATGATGTGCGGCAGAAAGTTCTGCTGACGGAAGAAGCGGCAGATGTCCGCCATTTCTATGAAAAGAACGGTTTTCAATCATGCGATAAGGGGAGCCTCGTTGCGTTTGCTAAGCTGGGATGAGTGAAATTGCTATATACTAAAAATCCCGTGCGGGTGCCAGTCACCCGCACGGGATTTTTCTTTTCGGTACTTGGTTTTTCGCTTTTCGCCTGCGAAAAGCAGCCATTTGGCTTTTGATCTTGGGTTTTGGAGAGAGAATGATTAGAAGTGATAGCGATTTTTCCTTTAGAGGGCTTCTCGCGCTGTTTTTTCCCATTCATTATTCAGCTTTAAAGCATAATTCGGCGTTCAGAGAATTAATTCGGCGTTCAAAAAATTATTCCGGCGCTCAGCGAATTAATTCGGCGTTCAGAAGATTATTCCGGCGTTCAGCAGCTCTTTCGCAAATGGCCAGTCGTTACTCACTAAAATCAAACGCCATCTTCTCCACAATTTCACAATCCGCAGCTGACTTGACCACAATATCAAAGTGCCGGCTGTATGGATGCATGAATAATTCATACTGGATGCGCCGCTGGTCGTGCGATGCCTTCAAATAATTCAGGTCCGCCCCTCTTTCCGTGATATCGCGCGAAGATCTTCTCTCAAATTCCGTTTCACCGTCCGTATAAAAGTAAATTCTCAGATCAAAAAGCTCCGGATCAATAAAAGCCGCACTCATCCCTTCCACAATCGTCAGTCGATTCGCTGAAGATATCAGCTCACTCTTCCTGTAATGGGTGCCGAGCGTATAGAAGTCCAAAACGTCTTTAGCCATCCGCACATCCCGCTCCAAAGCGCCAATGTGATGAGCGGCGGGATGGCACGCCGTCATTTTATAATGATGAGCAATATTTGCATATGTATATTCAATCGCCGAATGCTTGCGAATATCCGAACTGACGATATAGGGGTCGGTGTTGAGGCAATTAACTCCATGCCCGCCCAATCGTTCCAGCAGTTTTTGTGTAAAGCTTGTTTTCCCCGCCGCCCCGTGTCCGGACACGCCGATGACAAGCCTTTTGTCTTTCGACTCTATCCAATTTACGATTTCCTCTGTCAGTTTATCCATTTTTCTCTCCTTACTTTCAGTCTCAGCTTTCCTGTATATTATTTCTTCCTTTATTATACTGAACCGGATGCTCTTCAGTATAAGCAAAATTAGACTGCTTTATTCCCATAAGTACAATTTCGAGAAAATTCGTCTGCGGATTTATAAGCAGCTTGTTGACATTATTTTCATTTACCTATAATATCTAAATGAAAATGATTATCATTATCAGAATTGAGGAGAAAAAATTTGCTGTCCTCTTTTTACTTACACTAGTCCTGTTTCTTGCGGCCTGCGGGAATACAGAAAATGCGAGCGAAGCTGCCGAAACAGATGAGTCATACACATTTACATATGAATCAGAAACCGGGCCTGTCGAAGTTCCGAAAGAACCAAAACGTATCATCTCCTTGACAAACGGCCCGAACGTATTGGCGATGGATGGCAATATTGTCGGTATCGATGACTGGACGGGGATGAATCCCCTGTTCGAGGAAAAATTGGAAGGCGTGGAAATCGTCACTGAAGATAACCTCGAGAAAATCATTAAATTGGACCCGTATTTGATCATCGCCGGCTCTCACATGAAAAACCTTGATAAGCTAGGCGAAATTGCGCCAACCGTCGCATTCACATGGGGCAAACTCGATTATCTGGACCAGCAAGTCGAGATCGGCAAACTGGTTGAACAAAGAACAGGAAGCAAAGGACTGGGTGGAAGATTTCCAAAGCCGCGCTGCGGATATCGGAACTCAAATCCGTGAAGAAATCGGCGAAGACGCTACGGTTTCTGTAATCGAAAGCGGCAACAAGGAATTCTATGTGTTCGGCGACAATTATGCGCGAGGTACGGAGATTTTGTATCAGGCGATGGAATTGAAGATGCCTGAAAAAGTTGAAGAACTGGCGCAGGAATCCGGCATCTACACGTTCTCATCCGAAGTATTGTCTGAGTTTGCCGGTGATTACGTGATTTTCAGTAAGAACCGGACGTCGATAATTCATTCACCGAAACGGATGTATGGCAGAACATCCCGGCTGTAAAGAATGATCAGGTCTTCGAGATCAACACGAAAGCTTCCACTTACAGTGATCCGATCACGCTGGAATATCTTTTGGATTTCTTCGAAGAATCGTTTCTTAACCAATAAAGAATAAATAAAAGCCATCACAGAAAAGAGATGATCTCTTCTGCTGTGATGGCTTTTACTTATTGATTGTCCTGAATTGTTCTGCTTTCCTTTAAGGCATCAGCCAGATACACCGTACAACCGACAATTAACCCACTCAGCACAATAAGGCCCATGTAGATCGGCTTCAAATGGCTTTCTGCCACGCCTCCCCACGGAAAGATGAAGTCCTGTATCGCCACGCCAATTATAAAGACAATTATGTAAAACAGCACAATCGTGATTATGGATGCTTTCATGGTTCTCTCTCCTTTCTTCTAATTGACTTTGAAATAATTAAATTCCATTTATTTCCCATTACGATTCTTTCTAATCTTAACAAACTCAGATTCTGGCAACTAGGTGAATTCTTAAATTTTTTAACTGGATTCATTCAAAATCATTCTAAAAGCTACAGCAAAAGCGCCATCCGAATTTTTCGTACGACGCTTTTTTGGCTTGGTATGTTGAATTTTGATTTTAAGAAGGCTGCTTTTTAATTCATGGGGCCGGTGATGTCCAGAATTTTTCCGGTAACTGCATCAATCACGACAGTGGGAATTACATCTTCGTAACTTATCGTCACTTCCCATTGCTGATGATTGAAGAGCTGGTTAAGAAACCCTTTCTGCTGCCGAAGGCTTAAACTTATATTTTCTGCCGGTATTTCATCCAATTCGATTTGAATTGGCGCGAGATTCAATTCTAAATTGGAAGGTGGATTTCTAAGATGTTCATATGCTTGGACAATCGCCTCTTCTGTGCTGAGCATTGGTTTTTGATAACTATAAAGAGCAAAAATAATAATAGCCATCAATACTGCAAAGAGTATTTTTTTCAAATGATTCTCTCCTCTTTTGCTTTATCGATTTGATGAAATAAACTTAGTAAACACGTTCTTAATACTAAATTCTCCATTTTCCTGAAAATTCCTTTTAAACTCAGGATGACTTGAAAAGAAAAGCCGTAAAAAAGAAGAAAGGCTATTTTCAACTGCAGCCTTTCTTCTCTCTTAACCAAGCAGGCCTAGTCTATTCCACATAGTATCCCAAAACTTCCGCTTGGATTTCATCTACTTTGACGATTTCCTGTCTGCTCCTGAACCAATCATCACCTGTCACATAAACTTCACTCTCACCTAACGTAAAAGTTTCAATTGACTGGGAAAATATTTCTTTCATAGAATCGAGGTTTTGTGTTGTCCCGCCTTCTATCACAGCCTCATTGTATTCTTCATTCGAACTGTATCCCAGGCGAGAAGCCCGGCCGTAAAACGTGTCCAGCTTCTGGTCGTTGATGTAAAGTTGTCCTTCTATGACTTCCACACTTTCTCCCGGCAAAGCGACGATCCTGCCAACTGTTTGGCCCCTGCCATCGAAAAGATCTGTTTCATAGATAACGACGTCTCCCCTGGCAACATCTTTCTTCTGATAAGCGGCTGGATCGATCAATAAAGGATATTCATAATAATCGTAATTACCACGGTCCATCGAATCGTACCCGAAGTCAAAAACTTCCTGCGGTTCCGTTACTTCAAAAAATCTCTCAATTTCCTCCACCGTATTCGGATCCGTCAATACCGGTGTGCCCACGGGACCGGAGGAATCCGTTCCATTTCCATTAGGATTGAGCACCAGAAAAAGGGTCGCAACCGTCAAAAGCAGCACCAACACAGCGGCAGCTTGAAAGGTTCCAAAGCGATTCGGCGATCGCCGCTCCCTTTTCATGTCGCTCAGAATTTTCCGTTTCAGCGGTTCTTTGAAGCGCGGCGAATCACCGCCAAACTCGTCCAGATCGCGTTTGAATTTATTCATCCTGCATCCCCTCCCATTCTCTCAAATCCACTTTCTGCCGCAGCAGATCCTTGGCACGCCTTAATCGTGTTTTGACGGTGTTCTCCGAGCATTCCAGCAGTTCGCTGATTTCCTTTGAAGTGAATTCCTGATAATAAAACAGCAGGATCACTTCCCTGTATTTAATCGGAAGTTCCAGGATTTTATTGGTGAGATTGCTTTGGTCTGTTTGCTGGACGTAAGTTTCTTCGGGTGACTTTGCGTTGGAAATCAACCCGCCGAGTGAGTTCGAGAACAGCGAGCGTTTATTCTTCCAGCTTCTCAAATAATCGTGGCATTTATTGACTGTAATTTTGGATAGATAGGTTTTCAGGGAGGACCGGTTGTCGAACTGATCGCCTTTGCGGTAATAACTGATGAACACTTCCTGCATGATGTCTTCGGCCGTGGCCCAGTCTTTCACGTAGAAATACGCCAGCCGGATCATGTATTCCCCGTGGCTGTCCATAATGTTTTTCATTTCCTCATCGGTCAGTTTTGTGTAATCATGCACCGGCATAAGTTCCCATCCCTTCCTGAACACCTCATAGACGCAAGTTTTCAGAAAATAGTTTCATACGAATAAAGTATAGGGGAAAAGTGGGGAAATGGTTTTGATATCTTATGATAAGCTAGAGAGACATGGAATATTATGTAATAACAGAGAATCTTTCAAAAAGAAAGGGTTTTTACTATGATACATTTTGTTATCGGCGATTCGGTTGCCGGCACTTTAAAGCTTGCTTTTCGCGGGAAGGATCATCAAATTTATGCGTTGCCGCTTGATTTGTCAGTGGGGCCGACTGCGGCAATCCACGAAGAAGAAGGCATCCGGCGCCATTTCGATTGGCTCAAATCTTCGTTTATTTACGAAGACGATGAATTGGCGCATCAAGAGGAGAAGTACCGCCAGACCTTGATAAAATTAAAAAGTTTGAAAGACGGCGAACAAGTGACGATTTGGACGAGTGAAAATGCGGCAGAGCAAATTGGATTGCGTCTCGCATGTTATCTCACGGCAGACCGGAAACTGGAGCTGTCGGTTGTCAAAACACCTGAAGCAATGGATGAGCTGATGAGGGGCTCAGCTATTCAAATTGAAGTCCGCCATTCAGGTGAATTTAACGCGAAGCAGCTTTCTCATTTTTATGAGCATTCGAGAACTCGACTGTCCGAAGCTACGATCGGCACTTTAACGCAGGATGCAGAGCGGTTGCTCGCTAGTCCGAGTTTATTGCGTTCATTGCAGGATGGGGAAATCCTGGAGGCAGAAGAAACGCGAGATGATCAATTCATTTTGGACTGTGTGCGTGAGCAGGAAGAAGAGAATGCGAAAGACGGTTTTGTAAAAGCCGTTCGTGTTGTCGGCGAAGTCCTGGGCCACTCGTATCATATCTATTCCGATGCCTGGATTGATTACCGGCTTCGGTCACTGATCCATTCGGGTAAGGTGCTGGCAAGAGGCGATCTCGGATCAATGCGAAGCTATGAAGTTCGAGCAGTGGAAAAATAAGCTCTGATTAAATACTCAAAGCAGAAGGCTTCGCGGATGCGAAGCCTTCTTTTAATGGATAGGCGAGAAATTTGTCGGTGCGTTTGGTGATGAAATTTTACTAAATACCACACGTAATTATCATTCTGCACACAAATTCGATTTATCGCACACAAATCCTTTTTACCGCACACAAACTTTGTTTATCGCACACAAATCGCTGTTACCGCACATAAATCTTATTTATCGCACACAAATTTCAGGGAATAAAATCAGCATCATTTCTTCATCAAATATTGCTTGCCAGGAGGCAGTTTTCAGCTTCTTCGCACCTCCGACTAATGCTTTTCCACTCCCTTCACATTAAATTTCAACGAAATCTTCTAGTGAATGAACAAATTCGTTAAAAATGGCCTCTTTTTTGGCAAATACTTTGTCAATGTCTATATTCTCTTCTTACCCGTGTACTTTTGAGATGAAAAGGTTTCGCGCAGCGAAAAACATCCGCTCCAGTACTTTTAAAATTTGTGGGGTAAAGGTGGCTAGCAGTCTACCACTAAGTCTTCAAATCTTGTTTTCAGCGCAGAGTTTTTCTTTTCCGTTCATATATCCTTTTTCTGCGCACAAAAACCTCCCGCTCCCCACCCATAATCCGCTTATCTCCATCATTCATTCACACCCATCCAGATTTTATTCCATAAAAAACCGGCACAGAAGATTGACTCTCCTGCACCGGCTGATATTTATATAGTAGGAACTGCTTTTAAACGATTAAGCCAGTTTTTCCTGTTCTCTCTTTTTCTTCACGCTGACCAACGCGCCAACTAAGACGATACCGAGCAATACTCCCCAGAAGATAAGCTTCCATTCTGCTGAGTGGACAAAATCATACGGCAGGATGCCGAGGTTTTTATGCCCCAGTGTGAGGACGGTCAATTTCACGCCGACCCAGCCGACAATGACGAAGGCAGTTGTTTCCAATTGCGGATATTCTGCCAGTAATCTGACGAATTTATGAGCCGCAAAACGCATGATGACAAGTCCGACTAACCCACCGGTAAGCATAACGGCGAACTGGCCTCCGTTGATGCCGCCGATTTCCATGGCGCCCAAATGAGGCAACGTAATCGCCAAAGCCACTGCTGCAAGCATTGAATCGATTGCGAAAGCGATATCCGCCAGCTCGACTTTCAATACCGTCATCCAGAAACCTGCACCTTTAGTAGCTTCAGGCTCCAGCGAATGCTCTTTGCCTTTTCGCTGGTCGTAAATATGCTTGAAGGCGATAAACAACAGGTATGCCGCTCCCAAAGCCTGGATTTGCCAAACGTCAACAAGTAAGGTTATGAGGAATAAAGCGGCAAAGCGGAAAACGAATGCTCCCATCAAGCCATAGAACAACGCCTTTTTTTGCTGCGCTTTCGGCAAGTGTTTGACCATGACCGCCATGACCACCGCGTTATCCGCAGCGAGTAATCCTTCGAGTGCGATAAGAACGAGCAGCACCCATACATATTCCAGTAAAATTGCTTCCATCTTGTAAACCTCCAGATAATTTTTGCAACAAAAAAGACCAATGCCTTTTATAAGGCAAAGGTCTTGCTAAGCAAAATTAACTGCTATCACAACCGGTGGCGATGAACCACGTAATGACGACTGTGAAATAGGTTTCCCTATAGCTACTCCCCTTTGACGAAAGTCAAAAGTCTATTGAGTTGTAAGAACAATATAGTACCCGCTATAGAGAAATAGCAATACATATTTGTCGGAATAGTGAAAACTTTTTAATTTTTTTTATTTCCAATCAAAACCATCACATTCCACTGTATGGTTGGAGCTTTTATATGGTAGTATATTCTAAATCACACTGGGGGTGTTTACGTTGGGAAGGACTTAATGAAGATCGGTGAAGTTGCAAAATTGAGTGGAGTGTCCACTAGAACCATTGATTATTATACAAACTCGGGTTTATTGGCATTTGAACGCTCAGAGGCCAATTACCGGCTTTACCCGACCAATGTTCTGCAGACACTCGAACGGATTCAAGTATTGAAAAAACAGCGTATGTCCATCGCGGAGATTAAGAAAATCATTTGTGCAGGCGAAACGCCGGTAACGGTAGAACTGGTTGATGAAGTCATTGATGAATTCAAAGGGCTGCAGCAAAAGATTGTCCGGCTGGAAGAACAGCTGAAAGATGCTCCGCCGCATACGAAAACGCAAGCGGGCAATGCACTTGCAAGCCAGATGGCTGCCATTACGGCTCTAATTGCTTTGCTCCAATAAACCCCGGAGGTGAATCCCTTTTACAGGGAATATAAGTGGATATAATTACGCTACTGAATTTAATCTTATTGGTCGTTTTACTCGGTCTGACGGCATTTTTTGTCGGTTCAGAGTTTGCGGTCGTCAAAATCAGGATGTCACGTCTTGATCAATTGATAGCAGAAGGCAATAAAAAAGCGGTTATGGCAAAAAGAGTGGCAGAAAACCTGGACTATTACCTGTCCGCCTGCCAATTGGGCATTACGGTTACAGCGCTTGGGCTTGGTGCGCTCGGTAAACCGACTGTCGAACGGCTGATGTATCCGGTTTTCGAATTTTTTGCTGTGTCCGATACGGTTGCTTCGGCATCTTCCTATGCCATCGCATTCCTGCTTGTCACCTATCTTCACGTGGTGGTTGGCGAAATGGCACCGAAAACGCTGGCAATCGAGTTTGCTGAAAAGATGTCGCTCCTTCTTGCCCCTTACCTCTATTGGTTCGGCCAGGTTATGAAACCTTTCATTTGGACTTTAAACGGAGCTGCCCGGATTTTATTGCGCACATTCGGTATACAGCCCGGACTTGAACAAGCCTATTCGGAAGAGGAATTGAAAATTGTCATGGCGCAAAGTTTTGAAGGCGGCGCGCTCAATGAAACTGAATTATCTTACATGGAAAATGTCTTTACGTTCGATGAGCGGGCCGCAAAAGAAATTATGGTGCCGCGCACAGAACTGGTAACGCTCGACAAAGATATGCCACTGGAGGAAATCGTCGAGATACTTGATGAAAATAATTACACGCGCTACCCTGTCACAGAAGACGGAGACAAAGACCGCATCATCGGATTTGTCAGCGCCAAAAAGATGCTCCCTCATATCGTAGCGGGACGTCCATGGGAACTTCAGAATTTCGTCCGGGAATTACCGACTGTTTTTGAACAGACCGGTTTACAAAACGCCTTGCTGAAAATGCAGCAGTCCCGCGTTCATATCGCATTGGTGGCGGATGAATATGGCGGAACCGCTGGTATGATTACGATGGAAGATCTGCTGGAGGAAATCGTCGGGGAAATCCGCGATGAGTTTGATGCAGACGAAGTGCCTGATATCAGCCAGGTGGACGAAACCGATTATCTGATCAACGGACGCGTGCTGCTCCGGGATCTCGAAGACCGCTTTGGCCTCGAATTTGAAGAAAGCGATGAAATCGATACAATCGGTGGCTGGGTTCATTTCAAAAGCACAGGCGACATCCAGACAGGTGACGAATTCACCGGCGATAATGGCACCTGGACAGTGATTGAGATGGATCACCAGCAGATTAAGCAGGTCCTGTATCATCCGAAAGCTCAATAAAACCGAAATTTTGAAGAAATACGACACGGAGGTGAATCCCTCTTCCCGAGGGAACCATATTGGATGGACAAATAATTATCAATCTACTGCTCGTCGCGCTGATGATTCTCGCGACAGCATTCTTCGTCGGAGCTGAATTTGCCATTTTGAAAGTGCGCATGTCCAGAATCGATCAATTGATTTCAGAAGGAAATAAAAAAGCGATACGTGCCAAAGAAGTCGCAAACGAATTGGATTATTATCTGTCAGCCTGCCAGCTCGGAATCACCATCACCGCCTTAATACTCGGTGCATTGGGAGAGCCGACTGTCGAGCGTCTGCTGCATCCTGTATTCGAATACTTTGCATTGGGTGAAGCAACAGCCACTATCCTTTCTTACGCCATTGCATTGAGTATTGTCACTTTTCTCCATGTTGTTATCGGAGAATTGGCACCTAAAACATTGGCGATTCAATACGCAGAACGCATGACTTTGCTGCTTGCGCCACCGCTTTACTGGTTCGGGAAAATTATGGGCCCGTTCATCTATGTATTGAACGGTTCTGCCCGATTACTACTGAGAGCTTTCAAAGTCGAACCAGTTGGCCATGAAGAAGCCCATTCGGAAGAAGAATTGAAGCTGATCATGGCGGAAAGTTTCCAAAGTGGTGAGATTAACCAGACCGAATTGACATACCTCAAGAATATTTTCGCCTTTGATGACCGCGTGGTTAAGCACATCATGATTCCGCGGGAGCAAATGGTCTCCGTCGATCGAGCTTTTTCCCGTTCGGAGTTTTTCGCGGTATTGGATGATCACGAATTTACACGTTACCCCGTGACCGATGGCGGCAATAAAGACCGGCTGCTCGGTTACATCAATACAAAAGAGCTCCTGACCAGCATGGCTGCAGGGAGACAGCAGGAACCGGCATCATTTATCCACGAGATGCCAAGTTTCACGGAAACAACTCCTATCCAGAAAGTGCTGACTAAAATGCAGCAAAGCCGGACACATATGGCAGTGGTTACCGGCACAGACGGCAAGACAACTGTCGGTCTGGTGACAATGGAAGATATCCTGGAAGAAATCGTCGGCGAAATCAGCGACGAGTCTATTGATGTTGAACCGATTTAAAGGATAAAATCTTCATTTTTAAATGTAAATATACAAAACAGCCCAGGGAAATGTTTCTTCCCCGGCCTGTTTTTTCTTTGTTTAAACATCATTCCAACCGCATTATCTGCTCTCCGCTATCCGTTTCAGCTCCGTCGCCCGCTCCGCAATAAACCTGTTCATGTACTTTTCAAGAAACAGGCGATCTGCAATTTTCCCCAGAACTCCAAGCGGAGAACGATACACAAAGCGATCCTTCATGATTGTGCCGTTCCCTTTCTCAATAAATTCATGGGTATGCACAAACGAATGGAAAGCACCTTTCACCATAGTATCCGTAAAGCTGCGGGGCTTTTCCATTTCGGTTATTTTGGCTGTCAGCTTCTGCTTCACCCCAAGGTGAGTGGCTTCCCACGTGACCGAATCGCCTTTTTCCATTAACCCTGACGTTACGCCAGCCACAGCCCGCTCTTTTGATTTGGCGGTGGTTTCGGTATGCACATCAACGTTTCTCGTTAGATCAAAACAAACATCAGCTGGCGCTTCAATATAAATTTCATGCTCTACAACTGGCATATTGTATTGGCTCCTTTCAGTGTTGGATTACGGACAGTACCGGGCTCGTCTTCGGCATCGCCCTTTATCTCGTAAAACTTGAAATAGAAGAGAGCCCCAATGGACTGGCGCTCTCTTCTGCTGCTTTTATTAATAAAATCATTTTACCGATAAGTTACATATCTGCGTCTCCAATTACTGTGCCGATCATTTCAAAGGCTTTCTCGCGGGTAAGGTCTTCATCCAATGCGAATTCGAAAGTATAAGAACCTGCTTCCGCATTAAAGAAAGCCATCAAAAAAGCATTTCCTCCGCTGTCAGCCTCCAGGTATTGCACATCCACTCCGTCGATTGTCTCCGTTTCATGGCTGCCATCCCCGCTGAATTTTTCAGTTTCGTCGTAAACCATATTGAAGAAACTGGATTCGCTTTCGTACACACCATATATTACTTCTGAATCCGCGTTCTCTTCATACTTGGCAATATCTTCATCGCTCAATAAAGCCCCTTTTTCACTGGCATAGTTCACATGCAGTTCCTTTAAACTGGCCATTGGAACGGAAACGATTTCCGCAGACACAATCGGATAATCCTCAAACTCAGGCACCGAGATTTCTGCCTCAAACTCCTCTGCTGCCCGGTCCTCTATCGCACTGGTCGAATCAGCTGCTTCAGAAGAGCAGGCGGTGAGAATGAGGAATGGCAGTAAAAATAATAGATAGGTCAGTTTTTTCAACGGATTGGCCTTCTCGTATCAATTATATGGCAATTCAGGAATCACCTATGTATTCAATAAAACCTTAATTCCAATTTACCTCTATTAAAGCTACTTCTATACTTTCTTTAAAAGTCCTCTTAAAGTTTTCAGATCAGAAACCGAATTCCATTCCTATGGCTATTAGTTCAGGCCTTTGCCAGAAGATCAATCTCGCTATCTACTTCTAGTTTATCCATCCCTCAAGCATCTCTTCCGACAGTTCCCCCTCGTGGATCTGTTCGATCACGCCGTTTTCATCAACTAAAAAGGAGGCAGGCAAATTGTGGACGCTGTACGCCTCTTTGATTGAGCCGTCTGAATCGATCATTACTGGGAATGTCAGCTTGTACTGATCGACAAATTGGTTTGTCACAAATTCGGATTGCCCCAAATTGATGGAAATCACTTTAAAGCCGTCTTCCTTATACTGCGTATAGGCAGTTTCCAATGCTGGCATTTCCCGTTTGCAGGGTTCACACCAAGTTCCCCAGAAGTTGATAAGCGTTTTGCCTTCGATTTCATTTGATAAAACCAGCATCTCTTCTGCCAGGGTCACACCGGCAAAGTTCGGTGCATCGTTGCCGTGCGAAGTCATCGCCGTTTCCGGTTCCTCTTTGATACCCTGATACGCTGCATAAAACACCATCGCGGCGAGCAGCCCCAATACCGAAACCCGGTAAATCAACCGTTTCTTTTTCTTATCCATCAGCCGTCCGCCTCTGTTCATATATTTGTAAAATCCTATAGAAATTATGGGGATATTAGTTAACTCTTCTATGCTAGAATATCATAGAGGTGTTGAATTTGGAAAATGTTACTATATTGGTCGCGCTGGCCGGCGGGTTTCTGGCGTTCATATCTCCCTGCTGCCTGCCGTTGTATCCGTCATTCGTTTCTTACATAACCGGTGTTTCCATCAATGAATTAAAAGAAAACAAGCAAGCTTCTTTCCGAAAAAAAGTGTTGATCCATTCGATTTTCTTTTCACTCGGCTTTTCCGTCATCTATTACATACTCGGATTTTCGCTGAGCTTTGTAGGCGGTTTGTTTATTAAGCACGAAACGCTTATCCAGATGCTCGGCGGTATTTTCCTGGTATTCATGGGATTATTTTTAATGGGCATTATCAAGCCTGAGTTTATGTTCAAGGAAAAACGCTTGGACCATAAAAAGAAACCGGCCAGTTATCTGAATTCCTTTATAGTCGGATTTGTTTTCTCGGCCGGCTGGACGCCGTGCATCGGACCGATATTCGGCGCAATCCTTACTTATGGCAGCCTGGTTAATCCCGCGCAGACTATTGCCGTGGTAACTGCTTATTCGCTCGGTTTCTGCATCCCTTTCATCATTATGGCTTTTTTCATCGGCAAGACGCGTTTCATCCTGAAATATTCATCCGCCCTGATGAAATTCGGCGGCGCGATCATCGTGGTGCTCGGCGTGATGATTTACTTCGATAAAATGCTTTACTTGAATATCTGGACAGCTGAACTGCAGTACTTTATCGAGTCTTTGTTGAGTTAAGGGATTGAGATGAAAAAATCTTTGCGGATGCAAAGATTTCCTTTAAAGACTGGAGTTTTTCGCGGCTGCGAAAAACATCCGCTGTTGCACTTGGGTTTTTTGTTGGCTTTGGTGAATTTTGTGTCATTTTAACCCAGTTTCGGTCGCCGTCATACGACTTTTAATTTATGCAGGGGGATGAGTTGCTGAAATCTGTCGGTTTTTCATCAAAATTAAGAGAATTGTGGGGTTAGAGGTGCGAATGCCTTCTCAAATGATTGACTCACAGTGATTTTATTTCCATATTTTGGATTTACTGTCCATTATGCTTGAAATACTGTCCGTTAGCACTTGAATACTGTCCGTTAGAGACCAAATACTGTCCATTAGAAGTCAAATACTGTCCAATGACTAAAAGTGCTATAAATTCAGCATTTCTTCTGACTCATTGTCTAGTACTCAATGAATTATTTAAAACCCCAGCAACCAATTGACAAAACACGCTCTCTTGCATAGAATAAGGACAAGCTTTTGTACGGACATGGGAGAAGGCGCCGGGAGCGGCGTCGCCTGAGTACAGCCGAGCTGAGCATAGCAGAGTAAATCGTCGAATAGGAAGAGTAGCGCACAGCAGCCCCTCCAAGAGAGCCGGTGGCAGGTGGAAACCGGCGGGGCTAATGCGTGAATGGACCTATGAGTGGCGGCCCGAAAAATCAAGTAGGGCTGCCCGTTTCCCCCGCGTTACTGGGGACCAAGTGAAAGCTGAAACAGCTTTAACGTGAGGTGGCACCGCGGTCAATCCGTCCTCTGCAAGGAACAGTCCTGTTCTTTGCAGAGGACTTTTTTTATTGGCTGACATTGTCGCACTGAGAACAGAGGAGATGAGCAGAGATGGAGATCAGAAAAATTGAAGGAGATTTACTGACGCCGATTGCGGTATTCAACCGGCTCCAGGGACCGAAGAAATGTTTGCTTGAAAGTTCGTTGAAAACTTCACACACCGGGCGATATTCCTTTATTGGCGCAGACCCGTCGAAAACATTCATCGGCGAAGGCAATCAATTGATGGAAATCGATTGCAGGAGCGGACAGGAAACAGTTCATCCAGGAAAGCCGCTGGAATTGCTGAAGGAACTGGTTCCGACAAATCTTGAAACAATCGAAGGCTTGCCTTTCACGGGCGGCGCGCTCGGTTACATCGGTTATGATGCAATCGGAGCATATGAACCGGTAGAAGCTGCGCGGATAAACAGTCTGCAGATGCCCGATATCCATTTGCATTATTATGAAACCATCGTGATATTCGATCACGTAAAGCATGACGTTACGATAGTGTCCACAGAAGGCAAAGCTAAAGAAGTTGAAGCGCAACTGCATATGGTGGAAACCCCGGAAATACCCGAATCGCAACAGCCGCTCGTGTTCAGTTCGAAAACGGATGCGGACTCTTATAAAAGCAAAGTGGAGCGCGCCAAAAAACATATCGAGGACGGTGACGTGTTCCAGATTGTCCTGTCGCAGCGATTATCAGCCGATTATGCCGGCGATTCTTTTACGTTGTACCGGAAATTGCGCAAGCAGAACCCGTCACCCTACCAATTTTATATCGACTTTACGGATTACGCGGTGGTCGGTGCGTCGCCCGAGAGTTTATTGACCCTGCGGAACGGCCATATGGTGACCAATCCGATTGCCGGCACACGGAAACGCGGAGGGACCGAAGAAGAAGACGCGTTCCTGGCAAATGATCTGGAGCACGATGAAAAAGAACGGGCGGAACATCAGATGCTCGTGGATCTGAGCCGCAATGATGTGGGCCGCGTGGCCGCGATCGGCTCCGTGAAAATACCGAAGTATATGGAAATCGAGCGTTACCAGCACGTCATGCACCTCGTTTCGGAAGTGACGGGCGAACTCGGCGACGAAATGCACCCGCTCGACGCACTCGTTTCCTGTCTGCCGGCCGGCACGGTGTCAGGAGCACCGAAAGTCCGTGCGATGCAATTGATCCAGCAATTTGAAGAAGAGCGAAGAGGCGTCTACGGCGGGGCTGTCGGTTACCTCGGCACCAATGGCAACCTCGATATGGCGCTCGCTATACGGACATTTGTCATCAAAGACGGCCAGGTCCATGTCCAAGCGGGTGCCGGCATCGTCTACGATTCGATTCCACAGGCGGAATTTGAAGAGACTCTTCACAAAGCACGTTCCCTGACGGAGGTGTTTGGATGATTCTCTTAATCGATCACTTCGATTCTTTTACCTATAATATCTACCAGGCAGTGGCTGCTATGGGCCATGAAGTGGAAGTTGTGCGCTACGGGGTGCTGACTGCAGAGGAAATTCTTGAAAAGTCGCCGAAAGCCATCATTCTATCACCCGGTCCGGGGCATCCCGATGCTGCACCGGAGTCCATTCGCCTGATCCGGCTTGCCGGCAATTCTGTTCCCGTACTCGGCGTTTGCCTCGGCCATCAGCTGATCGGTGCGGCTTTCGGCGGAACAATTATTCATGCGCCGGTTATCCGTCACGGAAAAGCATCCGATATTTCCCATGGCAATAAAGGTATATTCGCTGAAATGGTGAATCCTCTTCCAGCGATGCGCTATCATTCACTGGCGCTTGAAGCAGACTCGCTTCCCTCCTGCCTTGAGGTCCAGGCGGTTGCCGAGGACGATGATACGATCATGGCAATCAAACACAACGATTATCCGATTTACGGCATCCAATTCCATCCGGAGTCGATTGGTACACCGGACGGGGATAAGTTGATGCAGGGGTTTTTGGATCGGATATAATGCTTTGATTGAATAAAAAGACGGAATTCCTGCTCCAGTGTATGGACAGGAATTCCGTTTTTTATAATGAAATTATTTCATACCTTCTTTAATATCTGACGGAATCATAATTACCGCAGCCGGCAAGTCAACCGGCGGAAATGTCGAATCGATGCATTCATGCCAAAAAGCCATATGCTTTTCATCGATCCAGTGTGTTGAAGTTTCAACCTCCTGGCCGCCTTCTCCCTGGATGGAATACCAATAAAGATACTCTACGCAGTCGAGAGACTCCCTGAAAATCGTCTCTACATACATTTTCTCTCCTTCTAAAGTGACCAGGACGTCTTTCATATTGTCATTTAAGAATGCCAGCCATTCGTCCACTTTTGCAGACTTGCCTTCCTTCACACGAAACTTCGTCAATTCAACATTCATATTATTGTTCTCCATTCTTTTATTGAATAAATCCTACTATACAAGTCATTTTCCGGTATCGATAAAATAGGTATCATACGTTTCTTTGAAAACGTATCCCAATTTCTCGGCTAACTGAAGTGATTCGGCATTCGCGGCATCCCAGCTCGGGTACAGCCCGTTATCCAGGCAGTCCAATATCAGTGCAGAGGCCGTTACAGCCGCCAAACCTTTTCTTCTATAATCCGGATCTGTGGCGATTTCGATTTCTATGCCTTCATCGAATATGCTGAAAGATGTCGCTGCCGAAACAACTTTTCCTTCGAATAAAACGGCATAACCCTTGCCTCGTTCAAGAAAGTCATCAACAGACTCAAATTGGCTCACAAAGTCTTCAGACAGTTCGTCGAAAGACGCTTTGTCCGCTATTTCTTTATCAACTTTTTTAACTTCATAACCATCAGGCAAGGTGGCCAATATGCTTTGAATATGGTTTCTATCCAAATGGGCCGGATTCTTTTCGAGACTGTAGCGAGGAAATTTCTCGACTCCATTCCTACGGGCTGATTCAATACGCCTCTTCCAATCGTCAGAACCCACAATTACCAGGTTATAATCCGGAAGATTATTCAGCATTTCCTCTGCTGCTTCCGTATCAGGATTTCCCGCATAGAAAACGAAAATCCCTACAACTACCTGCGCAACGGTCGGATTTTTGAGGTCGTCCACATAAGCAGTTCCCATATGTCCCTGCAGATACGATTGCACAATCGTGCTGTCGATATTTTCAAACATGGGGACCAAACTCTTTCGTACGTCGTCATTCGCTTTATAAATCATTCAATTCCTGCTTTCAAGAAAATATTATTTAACTTTCAACACACTCAAGTGATCGGTAGTGGCAATCAAATCCACTTTCTTGCCATTTTTCTGATAGATCGGTGTAAGCTCTCCTTTCACTTTCTCCCAGCCATCCAATTTCAATGCCAGTCCATAGCTCCACGGAATGCCGTGATCGCCCGACGCTTTCGGCCAGTCAAAGTTCTTGCCGTAGTCGTTTTCTTCGACAAGCTCTGCATTTTGTGGAATCGGAAACCCTGATAATTCTGCGTCTGCTTTGTAATTTGAAAGGATCATAAAAATTCCTCCAATAAGAATCAGACAACTTAATGCGATCGGCCATGTGAATTTTTTCATAAAAACTCCCCCTTAGCATTTCATAAAATCCCGTACTGCAAATCGAATCGCTGGTTCAGCACTTTTTCCAAATCCTTTTAAACAATCGATAAGTGAACGAATATTTTGTATTCTATAATCATTATAGCTTTTGCTGAATTAATTTACAATCTCGAATTGCTTCGGGAATAAATATAAAGACCCCCAAGTTGTCAAACATATTTGACAACTTGGGGGTCTTTTATTACACTTAGGGTGTAAAAAGTTTTTTACACACTTACCCTGTAAAGGATGTTAACAATGGAAAATCAAATCAAGGGGTTACGTGAAAAGAAAAATATTTCTCAAGGAAAGCTCGCAGACCTGTGCAATGTCAGTCGGCAAACAATCAACGCAATCGAGAACAACAAGTATGATCCCAGTTTACAGTTAGCATTTGATATGGCAAAAAATTTAGGAGTCACCGTGGATACGTTATTTCTTAATGAAGGTGGGGAAAAAAATGAAGAGTAGAAAGGTGCTTACAATATTATTAGGTTTAGGGAGTATAGCGTTGATCGGCAATCTGATTTATCGGTTCTCTGTGGGTCTAACGGTCGGATTCACGGAATTATTGATCACAAGTCTTTTCTTCTTTTATTTCTTATTTACAATCACATGGGGGTCCCGGAAGAAGAACAAAGATGGGATTTTACCCAGTGAAGAGTTAGGAAAAGCAATAGAAAAGAGGAGTGCTTCACTAAGTTATTCTTTGCTTGTAAGCATCCTGTTTATCGGACTGATTATTGAAGGAATTGTCACCGGTACAGTTAATGTCAGCTTAATGGTTATATTTGGCCTCGCATTGATACTACCGGCGTTAATGGCGTATATTATAGCCCAAACCTATCAAATAACGCCAAATATAGTGGGAAGAACAGTGAATCGGATCAGCGAAATGAATGAAAACATCAGTCAAAAGGCAAAGCGCCGATTGTCGTGGATTTCCGCCTTCCTGATGGGCTTATTTATAATTCCTCCTTTGTTTGATGAGTCTAGGGGCTTTTATGATTTGTTGGTATATTTATTTGGCGAGCCAGGTAGTGGCAACTTCAATCTCTTTCCTTATTTGTTTATGGCAGTAATTATTGCTTTACTCTGCTATGGGATCTTTCAAATTGAAGCAAGATCCAAAGAAGGCAGCAAAGAAGAAAATTAAATCTATTCAGCTTGTTGAGAAAGTGAAAACCGATATTCCGCAAAACAGCTCGCTTGCCAAAACCCGTGCTCCTGCATCGCTGCGCTAGCTTCGTCGCAAAGAGTCGGCCGAACTTCCTTCGGCCAACACTTGGCTCGCGCTGAGCTAACTCGGTCTCGTTTCACTTCGCCCGAGTGGATCTTGCACTTCGTCGGCATTCGCCTGCTCCCCTGGGCGTCTTCGCTGTTTTGCTCCATATCTCATATTGCTTTCTCTAAAAGCATATACTTTTAAGTCAATTTCAAGAAACAAGCATTCCGATTTTACCTTGAACACGAGTAAAGCGTCCGTCTAAAGCGAAATGATTTGAGAAATGAACAGTTTCTCGCCAGCCAGGATAGCCCAATCAAAATATGATTGGGCTATTTTTATTTTCCAAAGCAGAATTTTTAGAATAATTTAACACTTAGTCTAGCAATTCCCCACCTCTGTCATTATAATAATAAGTATACCAACTGGTAGTGACGTCATGATGAATATAAGGGGGATTCGAATGTTCGATACAGACAGCCCTGTTCCCTATCATTTTCAGATACGGGATTTATTGAAGCAAGAGATTGCAGACGGGGCGCATCAGGAAAAAGTGCCGAGTGAACGTGAGTTGATGGAACGTTTTGCTGTCAGCCGCACGACAATCCGGGAAGCGATCAACCACCTTGTCAATGATGGGATATTGGAGAAAGTTCATGGCAAAGGCACGTTCATCAAGCGCAATAAACAAGTGCACGAATGGCTGCATGCAATCCACAGTTTGACCGATACGGTAAAAGGGATGGGCATGAAGCCGGGTTCGAAATTATTGTTCAGCGGCGTGATCGATGCGCCAGATGCGATTGCTTCTTATATGAAGAAAGACCGGTTGCATTTGATCAAAAGGCTGCGAACGGCGGACGGCGAACCGATAGCGATCGAGAGCCATTATTACGCGACGGAGCTGGGGGCTGCACTCGAAGCATACAATCTGGATGACATCACTATCTACGAAGTTTTGGAAAATGACCTAAATGTCACGATGAACGAAGCTGAGCAAGCCATAACATGTAAGCCCTTACAAAATGATGATGCTGAAAAACTTGAGCTCGAACCGGGAATCAACGGACTGGTGGTAGATCGGCTGATAACAGATACTGCGGGTCAGCCGATTGAATATTACACAAGTGTCGTAAAGCCTGAAATGTATGTTTTCCGTCTCAAAATGACCAGGCAGGGACGGTGAGGCGGTTGGTTTCAACGACTTACTTTGCACCACGAATCATTCACGGTGCGGGAAGTATCGACAAACTGGATGAAGCCTGCCGTGCGATTCGGACCACTTCTCTTTTTGTAATGCTTAGTGAACGCACCAAACAGTCTTTAGCGAATCATTTTGAACAGCTCACAGCAAATGGCATATCGCTTCACTTTTTCACTGATTTCCAAAGTGAACCGACGACCGATCATTTGCAATCGGCATTGCATCATTTCGAGCTTTCCAAAGCAGATGGAATTCTCGCAATCGGCGGCGGCACTGCACTGGATCTGGCGAAAGCCTTATCAGTACTGGCTGCAAACGAAACTCTAACGTTAGGTGATATCGCACAACAGGAACAATTGGATAAAATCCCGTTGATTGCGGTGCCGACCACAGCCGGAACCGGCAGCGAAGTCACGAAGGTCACCGTCATCACGGATACCGCGCTGAAGCGTAAACTGAATCCGGGCCATCCGGCTTTGATTCCAGATGGGGTGTTATTGGATCCGGAATTAACACTCAGCATGTCGCCCAAAATTACCGCCGAAACGGGTCTCGATGCCCTGGCGCATGCAATTGAAGCGTATGTCTCCACTCGCGCCACAGCGATCAGCGATACTTTCGCACTTGAAGCGATCCGCTCCATCGGCAGATCCATCCGGGCCGCTTACCAGGAACCGCAAAATTTGCAGGCGCGTGACGGCATGCTCCAGGGCAGCATGTTTGCGGGGCTCGCCTTTTCAAACAGTTCCACCAACCTGGCTCATGCGACTGCGAGGCCCCTTGGCACACGATTTTTGCTGCCGCACGGACTGAGTGTCGCACTGATGCATCCGTATGTCGTCGCTTTTGGGTTGGACGCGGCACATGACCGATATGCCGCCATTGCAGACGCGCTCGGCACGGAAAGCGTCCTTGTATTTATTGAAGAACTGAATGTTTTATTTGAACTAAAAGAAGAAGCCAAAAAACTGCTTGATTTGGATGAACTAGAAAGATCCATTCCGATTTTGGTAGACGATGCACTGTCCGGCAATGGCATCGAAACAAACCGTAAAATCCCAACACGACAAGACATCACGGAAATTTACAAAAATCTGGTGACAGACTTAATGGGGGAATGAAAAATGGGAGAAATTACAGGCGGCGAAGTATTGGCAAGAATGCTGCAAATTGAAGGGGTTCAAAATGTATTCGGCATTATCGATGGAACGTATTTCGGCTTTTATTCCAAACTCGAACCGCACGGCATTGAACTGGTAACACCGCGACATGAAACAAGCGCTGCACATATGGCAGGTGCCTATGCCCGCGCCACAGGAAAATTGGGCGTCTGCATGGCCAGCAATGGTCCGGGCGTAGCGAATATTTTACCTGGTCTGGTGGTCGAGGAAGCGGAAGGAAATCGCGTCCTCGTCATCACAAGCTCACGCCGCACCGGCATCATGTATCCGGACCGGGTTGGAACGTATCAATGCTTCAACCAATCCGGTGTGATTTCACAAATGGCGAAGTGGAGTGAAGCTGTGCCTTCCTTTGACCGGATTCCGGAAATGATGCGGCGTGCGCTCCGCAAATGCTACGATGGCCGGCCGGGCGTGGTGCATCTCGACATTCCCGAGAATATCATGAATGGCAAATTCAAAGATGAGCCTGCTTTCTGGCAGCCGCATCAATACCGTTCCATGACACAGCCGGAACCTTCCGATGGACAAATCGATCAGGCAGTGGAATTGCTGTTGAAAGCTAAATTCCCGATCATCCACGCGGGTTATGGCGTTATTCATGCGCAGGCTTCGGAGCAGCTCGAAAAAGTGGCCAAGTTGCTCAACACTCTCGTAACGACAAGCTGGGCAGGACGCGGTGCGATTCCGGAAAGCAGTCCTCACGCCATGCCGATGGTCCACATCGAAGCGAATAATAATATCCGCAATGAATCCGATTTGGTGCTGGTGCTCGGTTCCCGCCTCGGCGAAACGGATTGGTGGGGCAAAGCGCCTTATTGGAACAAGGATCAACAAGTGATTCAAGTGGATTTGGATCCCGTTGTTCTGGGCGGCAATAAACCCGTGGAACTCGCCATCCACGGCGACATCTTGAGCTTTTTGACAAAGCTTCACAAAAAACTGGAGATGAAAAAAGACCAATTAAATACAGAATCAATGAAGAGATATGTCGAACGCTTTGGCCAGGAACGTGCAAAAGACCGGAAAAAACTCGATGAAAAACTTTCCGATACTTCTGCGCCGATGAATTCCGCCATTATTCCGTCCACTGTCCAAAAGGTCTTTCCGGAAGATACACCTGTCGTCTTTGACGGCGGCAACACGACGATCTGGGCGAACTTCTATTATCAGATCGAGAAACCGGGCTCCGTCTTTTCAACGTTTAAATTCGGCATGCTCGGAGCCGGAACGGCGCAGGCACTCGGTGCAGCAGTCGCAAATCCCGGTAAACCGGTCGTCTGCATGATCGGCGACGGCGCAATGGGCTTCCATCCGCAGGAAATTGAAACGGCTGTGCGCAATAATCTGCAAGTGATTTACATCGTGTTCTGCGACAAGCAATGGGGCATGGTGAAGATGAATCAGCATTTCGCCCTGAAACCGGTGAAGACCCTTATCAAGAAATCGCTCAGTGCAGAAGAAAGCATCAAATCGGATTTAGGTGAAATCGCATTCGATAAGCTCGCTGAAAGTATGGGCGCTTACGGTGCGCGCGTCAGCGATCCAAAAGATCTGCAGTTTGCACTGGAGCAGGCATACGCAACCGGCAAATGCGCGGTCATCCATTGCGACGTCAATCCGGTCCAGCACATGTGGGCGCCGGGTCTGAAATACTTCAAAGACTTACATGCCGAACCGAAGGGGAAATAAACCATGGGCATCGATGAGATTCAACTCAATTTCAATCCGACGACTTTGCTGTTGATGAATATCTTGATCGGGTTCATCATGTTCGGTGTCGCACTGGATTTGAAACCCGCCGATTTCAAACGGACGCTGCGCTCGCCAAAGCCTTTCCTCATCGGGCTGAGTGCACAATTCGTCATTATGCCGGCGCTGACGTTCCTGCTGGTGCTGATTCTTCAGCCACAGCCCAGCATTGCGCTTGGAATGTTCCTGGTAGCCGCTGCTCCGGGAGGAAATCTGTCGAATTTTTTGACCCATCTGTCAAAAGGCAATACGCCGCTTTCCATCAGCATGTCTGCGGTATCAACCGCTTTCGCCATCATCATGACCCCGTTGAACACGATGCTTTGGGGTTCATTATACGGACCGACGCGTGAAATCCTGCGTTCTTTCATGATTCAGCCTGTCGATCTCATCCAGACGATCGTCATCCTGCTCGGCATTCCTTTGACACTCGGAATGTATGTGAACTATAGAGCACCCCGCTGGTCTGCGAAAGCCAGCCGCGTGATGAAGCGTTTTTCGATCGGTTTCTTCTTAGTGTTCGTTGCCGGAGCTTTGGCGGCGAACTTCAATTACTTCCTGGAATTTGTCGGCATGGTTGTCGTGGCGGTATTCCTGCATAATTTGATCGCCATCTTAACGGGTTACTTTTCCGCTCGCGCATTCAAACTGCCGGAACAGGATCGTCGTGCGATTGCGATTGAAATCGGCATTCAGAATTCAGGACTTGCGCTTATCCTTGTCTTCAACTTTTTCGACGGGTTGGGCGGTATGGCAATTGTGGCCGCCTGGTGGTCAATCTGGCACATTATTTCCGGGCTGGCGCTTGCGACATTCTGGTCTAAGCGTCCCGCTCCCAAAAGAGAGAGTGTAACGATATGACCCTATTGATAACAGGAGCTGCCGGCTATATCGGCAGCCAGCTCGTGCAGAAATTGGAGAAGGAAATTTCGAATGAAGAAAAACCGTGGCGCATCGTTGCGACGGATATCAGGGATTCGCCTCATTACGAAACCGGTGCGCATACGGAATATCACAAAATAGACGTCCGCGATTCTGCGTTAGTGGAATTTGTGAAAAGCCAAAAAATCGATACCGTCGTTCACTTGGCGACCATTGTGACGCCCGGCAAGAAGAGCAACCGCGAATTCGAATATTCTGTGGATGTCCTAGGTACGAAAAACGTACTTGATGCTTGTGTGGAAGCCGGAGTCAAACGGATTATCGTGACTTCGAGCGGCGCCGCATACGGCTATCATGCCGATAATCCGGAGTGGCTGACGGAAACTGACCCGCTCCGAGGCAATGAAGAATTCGCCTATTCCCACCATAAAAGGCTGGTCGAGGAAATGATGGCGGATTACCGTGAGAAACGTCCGGAACTTGAGCAGGTCATTTTTCGCATCGGGACCATTCTCGGCAACAATGTGAACAATCAAATCACTGCCTTGTTTGAAAAACCGTTTGTTCTCGGCATTCGGGGATCGGAAAGTCCATTTGTTTTCATTTGGGATCAGGATGTGGTGGCTTGTCTCATTCAGGCAATTTCAAGCAGGACGACCGGCGTATTCAATGTGGCCGGCGACGGAGCCGTGACCATCACCGATCTCGGCCGACTGCTTGAAAAAAAAGTGCTGCGCTTGCCGGCAGGTGTCGTGAAAAATGGATTGTTTGTGTTGAAACGCTTGAACCTGACCCAATACGGCGAAGATCAGATCAATTTCGTGCGCTACCGGCCGGTGTTGGATAACACACGGCTGAAACAGGAATTCGGATTTACACCGACCTTCACATCACGGCAGGTTTTTGAGAATTACATTTCAAAGAACTGGCCAAGCAAATAATCAGCAAAAAGGCACTGCCCGATTTTTCGGGCAGTGCCTTTTCTTAGAGTTCTTACTTCCACTAGCCGAAAAATCATGTGAAACCGGGTTACTGTGCTTGAATGATTCGCTCAGCTGCCTGCCGGGCGCCGGAGATATTTTTGGCGATCGGTCCGATTTCGAGTTCTGCCAATGAGCCCATTACGTAAAGATTCTGTCCCCATTGCAGATTGCCATTGACGATCGGAAATCCGCAATTTGCACATTGGAGCCCATTTTCTTTGATGACCGATGGCAGCCAATCTCCTCCCGGCATCATCGACTCGAAGCCGGTTGCCAGGAGGACGGTCCCGCTCTGCTGAATCATCCGGCCAGTCTCGTCATACAGCTGGATGGCGTCTTTTTCAAATCGGGCATGATGGATTTGCAGTTCTTCGACGCGCAGCTTATTTTTCCGTTGTTGATGCAGCAGCTTGATGTGCAAATCGCGGGGAATGGAACCTTTGTGGCGTGCCTGCGCTATCAGGTTCCGCCGCTTTTGATAAGACACAGCTTTGCGAAAAGGGAGTTGCTCCTTTGGACCGAGCCAACCCGGATCACTATCAAAATCGCGGATTCGGAAAGGGTGCCGCTTCAGCAACGTCACCTGTTCCGGAAACAGCGCGCTCAACTTCATCGCCAAGTGGACCGCCGTGATCCCTCCGCCGATAACCGTAAAAGGCGCTGTCATTTCCCCGAAATCCGGAAGAGACGGATCGAAAATATGATGGACCGGCGCCTGGAATTGCTCTTTTAACGCTGCAGCCCATTCCGGCCAACTGAGCTGTTCGCTGTTGCCAATGGCCAGCACCAAATTTTCTCCCTGTACCTTTTGCGCATTTTGCAGATGAACCTGCCAACCTGCCGTGACTTTACTGACGGCTTCCACTGTTCCTTGAACCCATGCCTGCTCCAACTCCAAATCGTTGATGAGATGATCGCAATGGTTTTCAAACAAGAGCAGCGAAGGCCGTTTATATCTTCCATAGAAAGAAGCCGCTTCGCCGGCAACATTGTTTTTGGCGAATGCGTCCAAACTGAAAGGATTCACGTCCAAATGATGGACACCCGGGGAGCGCAAATAAGCCATGGAAATAGCATTGGTGCAGCGTCGCCAATTCGCCAGGGGTTCTGCATGCTGATCGATGATTATCAGGTCTTCGACGGCAATTTTTTTCTGTTTGATCAGGTAACTCGCCATCGTTACCCCTTGAATTCCGCCGCCGACAATTATCCATTTGAACATGTTTCAGCACTCCTTTTCAATACGCGTCTCCACTATCTATCCTTATCAGATTCGTTCAAGAGTCGCCAAACAGCTAATTGATGAATAAAAACACCTTTTTGTTTTCTGCTGCTATCGCATCCCGCTTTGTCTTGAACTCAATCCATTTCACTCCCTTGCTGCGCTGCTTGATTTTCCAATCCAGCTCCTCTTCAACAGCCATGAGCATCGCGACAACTTTATCGTAAGGCCATTGGAAATAATTCATGGCAGAGTTGACGGGGGAGTCCGCCAGCACCAGGCTGTAAAATTCATCTACTGTCGCCGCTTTTTCAGCCAGTGAATCTTCTGCCTCGGTAACGAATTGGTACAGTTTCCGCTCCTCCCCAGGAAGCCTGGCGATTTCACTCTTCAATAAAAAATCCATTAACCGTTCATTCATTTTTTGCACGTCCCCGCTCATTGGTGTGATGAAAAGTATATACCCTTTTTACCAGCTGGCTTTTTTGACTCCAGGGATCTGACCTTTGTGGGCAAGTTCCCGGAACGCAATCCGGGACATGTTAAATTTTCGCATATAGCCTCTTGGCCTTCCTGTTAATTCACAGCGGTTCTTCAAACGGGTCGGCGAAGAATTCCGCGGCAGCTTTCTTAACGCTTCGTAATCCCCTTTTTCTTTCAACTCCTGGCGAAGCTCCGCATAGTGGGCCACCATTTTTTGCTGTTTGTGGTCTTTTGCCACTTTTGATTTTTTGGCCATGTCCATCTCTCCTCCTAAATAGTAATGTTTACGTTTTAAAATCACTGAAATTTTTTTACTTCGTTTCCCGGTGCAACGTGACCTTTCGGAGTCGCGGACAGTATTTCTTCATTTCGATCCGCTCAGGGTTATTGCGTTTGTTTTTCGTCGTCGAATAATTGCGGTCACCCGTTTCGGTGCATGCCAATGTAATGTTAACGCGCATTTCAGCTACCTCCTCTCCCGGTTAAACTTCTTCGTAAAATGCCGGTAAGGGATCCTCGAAACTGTTCCAATCCAGCGCCATTTCCTCTTCGGTCAGCACACAGTCTTCCAATTGCTGCGTAATGGCCTGCTGATCCATTCCGACTCCGATCAGGACAAGTTCCGTCATCTTCACTCCGTAATCTTCATCCCATGCGCCCGCTCTTTCAATGCTCAAAGAAGGCCCCGCCTGAGAAAGCAGCACCGCAAATCCGTCACGTGTGGAAAGCCATAAAAAACCTTTTGCCCGGACCACTTCCACCGGCCAATCGACAATCCATTCCATCAACCGTCCCGGATGAAAAGGCTTGGTGCTGCTGAAGACAAAAGAGCTGATGCCATATTCTTCGGTCTCAGGTATATGTTCTTCATTCAATTCCTTTATCCACCCTGCGCTTTGGCTGGATTTTTCAAAATCAAAACGCTTCGTGTGGAGCACTTTCTGGATGTCGACCTGTGAATACACCGTGCCGATGATTTTGGCATCCGGATTCAAGCGCTTCAATACGGCTTTCAACTCCTCGGCTTTCTCTGGCGTCACCCCATCCAACTTGTTTACGACCAATACGTTCGCAAATTCAATCTGATCGATCAATAAATCGGCAATTTCCCGCTCGTCATCTTCTGTGGCCGCTTCTTTTCGTTCGAGCAGCGTCTCACCCGAAGCAAAATCAGCCCAAAACCTGGCAGCATCGACCACAGTCACCATCGTGTCGAGGGTGCAAATATCGGACAGGTTGATCCCGAGGTTTTCATCCAGATAGGAAAAAGTCTGCGCCACCGGAACCGGTTCGCTTATCCCCGAAGATTCAATGACTATGTAATCAATCGTTCCAAGCTTCGCCAGTTTCTCCACCTCGAGGACCAAATCTTCCCGGAGCGTGCAGCAAATACAGCCATTCTGCATTTCGACCAACTTCTCTTCGGTGCGCGAAAATCCTCCCTGTTCAATCAATGAAGCATCTATGTTCACTTCGCTCATGTCATTGACAATGACTGCAACTTTCAGCCCTTCGCGATTATGCAGAATATTATTCAGCAAGGTGGTCTTGCCTGAGCCCAAATAGCCGCTCAAGACCGTCACTGGAATTTTCGTATCCATCTGTCTTCCTCCATTCTGATAAACAATAATTCTTTAAATAGTAATGATTACGTTTTATAGCATATAAGGTTCTTCCGAAAACTGCAAGTACTTCTACAAAAAAATAGGATTCGGGTTTTCTAATCATTTCACTTTCAGGCAATAAAAAAGCAGCAACTCGATGGAGAGTTGCTGCTTTGGGGGTGTGTAGGCAATTAATTCGGTTAAATATGTGCGAACATCCACTAAATCCACCAATCAATTGAAAATCTTTCTTCAACCGTTCAGAATAAGCATAAGGAAATATATTCAAGGAGGTGATTCTCTAATGATGACAGAAATTATTGTATCGACAGGCAGCATCCTTTTGCTGCTGAGCCTTGGCCTTTACATGCTTCAGGGCAAAGGTGCCATGCTGATCGCCGGCTATAATACTATGCCGAAGGAAGAAAAGGAAAAATACGATGAAGTGGCTTTATGCAAAGCGACAGGAAAATTTATCCTCGGCCTCACGTTCACCATTGCGCTGATTTCTTTGGGAAGCCTGCTTCGAATGAATGGACTAATAATAGCCGGAACTGTATTGATGGTGGTCCTGATTGTTTTTGGATTAATTTACATCAATACGGGTGAACGTTACAAGAAAGATGTTAACTAATTTTCCTTTTCTTATCCATTTAGCATCTGACATATCTGCGCTTAAAGCCGATTCTGTCTTTTTCCATCGCTTTTTCGATGGCTGCGGTGGCGTTCAAAGGACTGTTTTTCTTGCCTTCACGCCTCATTTCCACGGTACCCACCTGCTTTGCCGTTTCCAACGCCTTGTCGGTCAACGGCTTAAAGGAAACTCCTACTGTTTCGATGAAATTATTCATCGCAGACTTTGTGCGTTCCGGCGCATCATGAATCGTATCCTTTACGAGATCCAGCATTTCAGACAGCTTGCTTTCCGAAAACTCTTCATCTTTGCGGCTGCCGAGGAGCCAGCAATAACAGCTCCATCCCGCAGACATCCGCAGTTCTTCGCCGCTGGCAATCCATTTGTCCGCAACTTCCTGCGCGATATCCGATTCCGATAAAGTTACGGCCACTACATAATCAGATAGCATATAAAAATACGCGGAATCCAACCAGCGGTCGTAATCTTCTGCAGTCATGCCTTTCGGGTTGGCAATGATGCCGGCAAAATACATGGCATCGTAATTTCCGGTCGCGTATAATTCCTCGGCCAATTGCTGATCAATTTTTATTTTTTTGGCAATCGGTTTCATGGCGCCTGTCGCTACGCCAAAAAGCGGCTCGTGTGCACCGTTCGACATGTATATTTTCTTCATCCGTTCTTTGCTCAACGCCTCGAGTTCCTGCATTACAGTTTCGGAATTCATGGTTTGCACTTCCTTATTTGTGTATTTACATTTTTTAACGCATACGTTTAAATAACTTCCACAATAACCTATAAGCACTAACTGTTCATTAACGTCATGGTTTAGTTATTTTCTAGTTAATGAATCTTACCCTACTATATATTATCCCAGCTATTCAAGCACCTCTGCCAAAAAGTACTCTTCTTTATTCTCGATGCGGTACAACTTCACTTCTCCGCTGTTTCTCGGATGCGCAATAAAATTATACGATTCCCTGGGTCCGAGCCCTCGCGATACTCCTTCGATTTTGCCGATGGGTTGCGCCTCCTCTTCACCGAGTCGGCAGGCATAGGCCCACTTGGAATCTTCCAGGACAAAATAGACAAAATCTCCGCGGATGCTGAAGGCAAAAGTTCCGGCATTGACCAGCTTCGGGTCTTCATGGATAGTAATGACCTCCGATTCCGGAACGATCTTCATCAACGGTTTCATCAAAGGAGCAATCCAGACTGACGAATTCTTGCCTTTGACCAAGGCCAATATCTCCAGTATGTCTGGTTTCGTTGACAAGTCTGTTTTGTATTTGAAAATCGGATTGCCCTGCAAATCAAACAGTATCAGCTTTTCACCTGGCAACCCTTCCCTGAATTCTCCGTAATAATAGCTGATCCAAACTCCTTCGGACCCAACAACCACGCCTTCAATTGCATCACCCGCATGAAAGGAATCAATAATTTCACCAGTCAGATTCAAGAGGAAGACATTGGGATCCCGGCCGCTGCTCCTGCGTCGAACAAGAAGAATACGCTCTCCATCAAGCCAGCGGACAAATGCGCTATCGTCAGCAATGGGTGATGGAATCCAATCATTTTGAATGATGATCCAACTCTTCATTTTGGCAAATACATATAAAACCAGTCCGTCTTGATCGCACCAATCCGCATCACGAATCGAGCATTCTGCACCGTCGGCATCCTGGATTGAAAAAACGGTTTCTTCTATTAGATGAATAGGCGTTTTAAGCATCTTCAGCACATCCTGACTTTTGCTTACTGCTAAAACTATTCTCTAAAAGGCTTTGATAATCCTTGTTTTTTACTTTCAAAAACCTTAATGAGATTGGATGGAATAAATGGATTGTTCGGCTCCGTATCTAGAAACTTTCCGCTCCAATGTCATGCCCAGTTTCACCAGCAAATTACACGAAGGTTGATTACTGCTTTGAGTTTCTGCCACTAGTTTCGGTAATTGTAAATCATTCATGGCAAAATCGAGGATTGCCGTTACCGTTTCAGTTGCAAATCCTCTACTCCACCAATTCGGCAGAAGTTGATATGAAACTTCTTTGCAAATCCCGTCATGATGCGGATCAAGAGATACCAAGCCAATAAATTCCCCAATGCTTTTTTCTCTGATCACCCAGTAGAATGAGCCGTCTTCCGGAGCAAGCATAGCGTCGAGTGTTGCTCGGATGAAGTCTGGATTCTGAACCCCTCCGAGATACTTTCGGACTTTCGGATTTGTAAAAAGATTTAAACCATCTTTAAAATCTGATTCCTGAAATCTGGTTAAAAAATATCTTTCTGTTTCGAACAAAACATTCATCTCCTATTATTCCTGTGTCCATTACATTTTATAGAAAGTGACTCAATTACATTTCTGTCTTTTCACTATATCCAAGATTTTCTTTTATGGCCATTTATTTTCAGAAAATTTCATGTGTAATGTAATTAATGAAATCTGAGGATGAATCACCCCAAGGATTTCTCGGCACCTTGAAAGGAACATCGGCCGTGACTGTTAGTCCAATCTAAGTTCTCCTTGAATTACTGATCCTATTCAAAGATTAACGGACCGTATAAGTAGGAATTTTTTCGTTCTTTCTTGTCATTCTGCTGTTCACAGCGAGCTCTTTTCCTTTACCTTTTAAACTGCTCACCATGACTGCGCTTATAATTGCCGGCAGTCATCAGTTGCGTAGAAATTATAGAAACTTAAGGGGAGAATAAGAAAGAGAGCCTGCCCGCTGCAGGCTCTCTTTCTTTCGTTTAACAGTAAAAATAATCAGGGTCCTCTTCCCTGTGCCTTACTATTTTTCAGGGAAGATTACTGAACTAATCCTGATAGGCGGTCTTTCGCTTTTCGCCTGCGAAAAGCATCCATATGTATTTTGGTCTTGGGTCAGGTCTGCCGGATTTTGGGTGGAAGTTTTGCTTATTTCCAACTTCCATCGATTTATTCCCAACTTTTCCTCTTTTATTCCCAAGTGGCTCTTTTAGCCCCCTGCACATCTTATTTTTATCCGAAATGAACGAAAAATATCATCAAATGGGGTTTTGAGTCTCCCTGGGTTTAGGTCGAAATTTTTTATGCCCAACTTTAGCCGAGATATGCTCAACTTTCCCACTTTTATGCCCAACTCCCTTTTCCAGCGGCTCCGCCCTCCCCATTCCAATTGAAATACAATCGCCCAACAACAAAACCCCCAACCGAAAAACTCACAAGAGTCTTCCGTTCAGGGGCTCTAAGGTCAAAGCCTTAATCCATATACCGATGCTTCCGGAGGCTATTCAAATTGGCGATTTCCTGCTGGAGCTGGCTGCCGATATTGGTTTCGCGGACTTTTTTCCTCTCCAGCTCTTCATCGACCAGGCGTTTGATGGACAGGACGTCGGTTCCATCGCTCAGCACTTCCTCTTTCGAAGTGAACAGCTGATGAGCGACAAGCTGCATGCCAAAGGAATTGTATAGCAGCGTATAGCCGGCGATTCCGGTTGTTGACTGATAGGCTTTTGAGAATCCGCCGTCGATGACGATCATCTTGCCATTCGCCTTGATCGGATTTTCGCCGTCAATTTCTTTCACCGGGGTATGGCCGTTGATAATGCGGCCGTGTTCCGGATTTAAATCGAATTCAGCGAGCATCTTGCGGCACATGTCTTCGTCTTCGCGTAAATGGTAATAAGGATTTTTCCGTTCTTTATGTGTCTCTTTTTCTTCGATGAAATAACGCTCAAAAGTCGTCATCTCACGCTTTCCAAAAAGGGAGGAATTTTCACCCGTCCACTGGTACCAGGCCATATCGGTCGCAAAATCATCGGTTTCTTCCGGGTGGGCGAACGCGTGGCGCAAATACTGCTCAAAGACATCAAGCAATTCGCGGCCCGCGTAGTTCTTGCCTTCGATCTCCATCTTTTTCATATCGCCGTTTTCTTCCAGCGGAATGCAGCCGTGAATCAGCAGGTTGCCGTTGTACTGCAAATAAAGGCCGCCTTTTTTCATCAGGAAATTCATATGACGTGCCAGTTTCTCAGAATGTTGGATGGAAAACAGCAATTTATCGATGACTTGCTGTTCTTCGTCCAATAATTTATCGGGTTGCTCCGGATCGATTGTGGCGAAACAAGTGTTTACGAGCGGATAGGTTTTGCCGTGAATCGTCACTTCATTTTTCTCGTAATCTACTTTTTCAAGCAAAAGGCGGTCTTCCATATCAAAGCACGAACGCCTTTTGATGATCGGGCTTTCCAGCTTGAATTGGATGATGGAAATCGCCTGATGGATTTTCGTAATTTGCAGCTGTTCCTGTTCTGTCAGGTTTTCACCGGTAATCCGTTTCGGGTGAAATGCCGGATTGTCCTCATAATACGATTCCGCTAAATTCAACAGTGGCCGCAAATTGATGCCGTAGACATCTTCGATGATGTCCAGGTTGTTATAACGTGCACAAATCCGGATTATGTTTGCCAGACAAACTTTGGATCCTGAAAAAGCGCCGAGCCAAAGCACATCATGGTTGCCCCATTGAACGTCTACGGAATGGTAATCGATGAGCGTATCCATGATTTTATGCGGATCCGGTCCCCTGTCATAAATATCGCCAACTACATGAAGGTGATCCACTGTAAGACGCTGTATCGTATACGCGAGGCCGACTATCAGTTTGTCCGCCTGGCCAAGCGCGATTACTTGATCAACCATCTTCGCATAATATTCTTTTTTATTCGTGAACTCATCCGTTTTGTAAAGCAGTTCTTCAATAATGTAAACAAAGTGCTTCGGCAAAGCCTTACGTAATTTCGAACGCGTATATTTTGAAGCGGCATAGGATACCAGTTTCAGCATGCGCTCGATGATTTCTATATACCATTCGTGCAATTCCCGTTTGCTGGTGAAATGGCTTTTGATCAATTGCAGTTTCTCTTCCGGGTAATAAACGAGTGTCGCAAATTCATTCAATTCTTTTTCCGCTAATTCATCCTTGAACAAATCCCTGATTTTCACTTTCACGTTCCCTGAACCGTTGCGCAGAACATGCTGGAACGCATTATACTCGCCGTGCAAATCGCTGACAAAGTGCTCTGTGCCTTTCGGCAAATTCAGTATCGCTTCCAGATTGATGATTTCAGTTGCGACTTTTTCCTCGCTGTCATATTTCTGCGCCAATAAATCCAAGTATTTTAAATTCAGCATATGAAACCCCCTCACGTTTATATTCATGGAAAGCTCGTAACTTTACGAACCAAGCCTTCAGCAAAAGAAACTTTCCTCTAACTCCAGTCTATAGCACTTCAGGGGCATGCTCTAGTATTAAATGATGGGCTTTTTTCTTGACCGTATAAAGCCGTTTATAATAGGGTTAATAATAGAGAAATTGAAGATTACGGTCCATGTAACTGACGGTTTTATTAAAATACCCATAAAAAACGGGTGTTACCAATGGAATTTACATTTGAACAAGCAGTTTTTGCTGAAAGCGCAGCAACTGCCGGCAGCCATCGAGGAGGAAATTGATACATGCAGGAAACGAAGAGAATATCCACTCACGATTCATTAAAAGCGGTTTCATATAAACTGTTCGAAGTGATCAGCGATGAGTTGGATGTGAACACCGCTTATGTGACGCAACGAGGACCGAAAGCCATGGAAGTGATCAGCTCCTTCAATAAAGATCATTATATTATTCCTGAAGGCTATGAGGTCGATTACGATGGAACTTATTGCCGCTTGATCATCCAAAGTGATGAGGAAGCGATGCATACGAATAATCTGGGGTCATTCAACCTGACAAAGGAGCTGGAGGTGACCGAACAGCTTGAGGTCAAAGGTTTTCTCGGAGTGACACTTCGCGATTTCTATGGCAATGTATTTGGAACTTTATGCGTTATGGATAAAGAAGAGAGAGAGTTCACCGAAAAGAATATCCAATTTATGAAAAATATGGCTGGTGTTCTTTCTTATATTATTCATCTGGACAATACCATTGCAGACCTCGAATTGCTGAGCGTACCGATCATTCCGATTAAGAAAGGCCTGGCAATTCTGTCGCTGCAGGGCAATATCAACGAGGAACGTTCCCAAAAGATTATGGAAGATACATTGAGTTATGCAGCCAAAAATGGCAGCCATTCTTTTATCATTGATTTGTCCCAGATTGTTCTGCTGGAAAATCGGTTCCCCGACATATTGAAAAATCTGGTGCTCGGCCTGAATATCATGGGCATCAAAGTCATGATGACGGGACTGCCGCCTTGGCTCGTTAAAATGCCGGAAGTACGCGACCATTTAACGGACCTTCAAACGGAATACGTTATGGACATCGAATCGGCATTGAATAATATAGGGTATACGTTGGAGAAATAAAAAAATTATATTTTACAATACAAAAGGAAGAGGAACTGCCGGATTCGAGCAGTTTCTCTTCCTTTATTTTTGAAAAAATTATCTGTATTGATGCTTCATGCTTTTAACAGTTTCGCATTGATGGCCACGATGATTGTACTTGCACTCATGAAGACCGCTCCAATCGCCGGACTCACCACAATTCCCCATGGAGCCAATACACCTGCAGCTAACGGTATGGCGAAAATATTGTAGCCGGTTGCCCACCATAAATTCTGGACCATTTTGCGATAAGTTTTTTTCGAGAGGTCAATCAATGCCACAACGTCGTTCGGATTGCTCTTCACGAGAACGACATCGGCGGTTTCCATCGCCACATCCGTTCCAGCTCCGATAGCGATGCCAAGATCTGCTGTTGCAAGAGCCGGTGCGTCGTTCACGCCATCACCAGTCATGGCCACACGCCATCCTTTTTCTTTGATCCGCTTGATCTGGTTGGCCTTGTCGTCCGGCAGCACTTCAGCATATACTTCATCAATTCCCAATTGCGCCGCCACCCAATTTGCCACTTTCCGATTGTCGCCGGTCAACATAATCGAATGAATGCCTTTTGCTTTTAATGCTGCCACAGCTTCTTTTGCTGTATCCCGTACGATATCGGCCAGTGCGATCATACCGGCGAGTTCCTCTTCCACGAGCACGAAGACGACAGTCTTACCTTCTTCCGACAACCCTTCGAATAGCTCCTGATTATAACTTAATCCGCTGCTGTTAACGTATCCCGGGCTGACGACATTGACTTTCTTCCCGTCGACTTTGCCTTGGATGCCTTTCCCCGTAATCGATTCAAAATCAGTCACTTGGCCGATGTGGATCCCTTTTCCTTTTGCAGAAGCGACAATTCCAGCCGCAAGCGGGTGCTCCGAATTTTGCTCGATTGCAGCCGCTAAACGCAACACTTCCTCATCAGTATAGTTGCTTTCGGCTACAATATTCGTAACTCCGAACTCCCCTTTCGTCAGGGTTCCGGTTTTATCGAATACGACAGCATTCAAATTTCTCGCCCCTTCAAAATCGGCCCGGTTCCGTATCAGCAAGCCCTGTTTAGCTGAAATTGTAGTGGAAACAGCCACAACCAGGGGTGCTGCCAGCCCCAGTGCATGAGGGCAGGTGATGACCATGACGGTCACCATGCGTTCAATAGCAGTATCAAGCGGGTAGCCGAGCGCCAACCAGGCAAACAATGTAGCGAAGCCGGCAACCAGTGCAAGATAAAATAACCATTTTGCAGCACGGTTCGTTAAATCCTGAGTTTTGGACTTTGATTCCTGTGCTTCTTTGACCATCGTGATCACTTGGGACAAATAGGACTCTTCCCCTGTTTTCTCGACTTCAACGGCCAACGAACCGCCTTTGTTCACCGACCCGCCGATCACTGCATCGCCTTCTTCTTTTTCAATTGGAATCGATTCACCAGTCAGCATCGATTCATCTATTGTCGATTGCCCTTCGACAATCACTCCGTCGACCGGCACCTTTTCGCCGGGTTTGACCAAAACCCAATCGCCGTTGCGAATTTCTGATAACGGAACATCCCGTACCTGATGGTGTTCATCCAGCTTATGTGCTTCACTCGGCATTAATTTCACCAATTGCTCCAGTGCATTCGAAGCTCCCATAATGGAACGCATTTCAATCCAATGGCCGAGCAGCATAATGACGACAAGCGTCGCCAGCTCCCAGTAGAGCTGGTTGCCATCCCAGCCAAAAACAACAAACGTACTGTAGGTATAGGCAATGGAAATCGCCAGGGCAATCAGCGTCATCATGCCCGGATTCCGGTCTTTCAGTTCCGCAATTCCGCCTGTCAGAAACGGCCAGCCTCCGTAGAAGAACACTATACTCGATAAGGCGAATAAGATGTACATATCGTTGTCAAAGCGCCAGTCCACGCCCATAAAATGCTGGATCATCGGAGACAAAGCCAAAATCGGAATGGCCAGAAGCAATGAGATATAAAAGCGTTTCTTGAAATCCTCCACCATATCGCCGTGTCCATTATGGCCGTGATGATCATGTTTATCGTGGTCCATTTCTGTATGTTCTTCCTGTATCGTCGTGTCATCTTCATACTGATCTGACGGATGGTGTTTTGGTTCTGTTGCATCTGGAGTTTCATGATGATTGTGATGGTTTCCTTCATGTTTTGCCATCGGATTTCACCTCTCAACCAAATTTTTCTTACTTCCAGTTTTCTTTTCCATTATAAAACCGGATTATCGAGAATTTGTCGAGAAGCCGATTTACCCCCGGTTTACACTCAAAAAAACAGCTGGAAAACTTTGCTCCTGCTGCTATCCATCATTCCATTACCCTTACTCTTTATTGGTCCATTTATAGCCGATCCCCCACACGGTGATGAAATAATCATCAATCGGAAAACCGGAATGCCTGATTTTTTCCCTCGCATTTCGTACATGCGAATCAATTGTTCTGCCTTCTGTTTCCGAATCAAACCCCCAAATCAGCTGAATCAGCTGTTCCCGCGTAAAAACTTTATTGGGATGTTTCATCAAATGGCCGACCATCATAAACTCTTTAGGCGTCAATTTGATGGTGTGTTTTTGGTAGGTGAGCTCAAAACGGTCCTCTTCCCACAACAAACCATCCACTTCAATAATAGGGCCCGGTGTTCTTCTGCGAAGGAGTGCGGCCATGCGCGCCAGCAACTCCTCTTCATTAAATGGCTTCGTCATGTAATCATCCGCACCAAGATTCAAACCTCTGATGATATCCTCCTGCTGTTCCCTGGCGGTGAGCATGATGATAGGCACATCAGAAAACTTCCGGATTTCCCGGCACAATTCCCAGCCGTCCATTTCCGGCATCATGATATCCAATAGGACGATATCGAAAGTTTCTGTTTCCAGATAAGTGAGAGCCTCGTATGCTCCTACTGCTTTTTTGCAAAGATAATGATGCGGCTTTAAATACAGCTCCAATAAATCCAGCATCCGTTTTTCATCATCGACCAACAGAACTTTCTGCATTAGAATCCCCACTTTCCAATTGGATACGGACAAGGGTACCTTTCCCCCGCTCACTTTTAAGCGAAATGGAACCTCCGTGCGATTCGACAATTTCTTTGGCAATTGCCAGTCCAAGGCCACTTCCCCCGTATTCTCTCGATCGGGATTTATCGACCCGGTACAATCGCTCGAAGACAAAAGGCACGTCCACTTCCGGAACACCTTCTCCTTCATCGATGATACTGATCACGATTCGTTCTTCTTCCTGAGTTCCCCTAATTGTCACGTGCGTACCTTCGGGTGAATGTTTCCGTGCGTTATCCAGCACATTAATCAGTACCTGCTGAATTCGTTTTGGATCAATGTAAGCTGAAATGTTCGGATCAGACTGAATCACCATGGAGATTTTGTTCTCTTCAAAGGCCGGAAGAACAAGGTCCGCAACGGAATGAAAAAGCATATCCAGGGAAAAGTATTCTTTGTCTATTTCAAATTTATTATGATCCAGCTGCGCCAATTCAAATAATTGTTGGATCAACACGGTTAAATTAGCTGTCTCTTCACGAATGATCGCCATATATTCACCCTTTTCTTCATCAGAAACGTTGGGCCGGCTTGCAATATCGGCATAACCCTTAATATAAGTCAGCGGCGTCCGCAATTCGTGCGAGATACTGGCCAGGAATTCATTGCGTTCATTTTTCAACCGGTCCAAATCATTCGATAAAGTGGTAATGGCGTTTGCCAGTCCACCCAATTCGTCATTTCGGTCAATCGTAAGTCTTACCTGATTGTTTCCTTTGCTTATCTGCTCAGTGGCTTGTTTCATCCGGATCAAAGGCAGCGTGATCAATCGGGATAACAGAAAAATTGTGATGACAGTCAGAGCGACAGCAATCAGTCCCACTATCAGAAATTGATTTCTCAGATTACTGACCATTTGCTTTATATGATTCGTTTCCGCAAACATGAACACATGGCCGCGGTGTTCGCCTGCAATCGTAATCGGGCTGTCGGTGGCAATAAACTCTTTTTCATCCCACCGGTCTTCGACGATTACCCCTTCCTGCGGCATTTGCTCAAAGTCGGTATGGACCAGCACATCTCTCATTTCGGTTTCAATTGAATCGGAATGCGCCAGCTCATTGCCGGCTCCGTCTGTAATAATCACGATAAAATCAGAAGCCGACTCCATCAAGGCCACATGATTCAAAGTATCAGGCTCAAAGCTGTCTTCCAAAACTTCGCTATGGGTATTTCCCCGAGCCAGTAAATTCGTCATAACTTCATCCACCCGCTCGTCGACAAAAGTAAAGTAGAGTGTCAAAAAAAGGACAGATTCAATGACGATAATAAAAACAAAAAATAATAAGCCTATTTTTAATGCAAGCCTGTTTAACATAGCATCCCTCTCTGCCACTTGTCGGAGTGCTTCCGCAAAAAGCCGGCTGCACCTGAAAGTCTTCGGATTTGAATTGGTGAAACAATTATGGCAGCTCATTTTCAAAATGTTTTCTTTTTCAGTGTAACGGAAAAGTTTCAATTTTTTGTGCATTTTCTTCTATATAATAATGTACACATGTATTTCCGGAACTGCTTACAGTCTATTCCCTCAAACTGTAACGCTTCCTGCACACAATATGCATTATTTTTAAGTAATATAATAAAAAATAAGGAAAGAGGGATACCGATGTTATCGAAAAAGTTACTGACAGGAATACTGTCTCTTTTGTTCATTCTGCTGTTAAGCGCATGTAATGCAGGAAATGATGCACCTCAGGAACACATGGATTCGGAGAATATGCCGAACGACCAGATAGACCAGGATGACGGTCATATGGGGATGAATCATTCAGGGTCCGGGGAAGTTCCGGATGGTTTACAGGAAGCAGAAAATCCGGCATTTGAAGTTGGAAGCCAGGTAAACGTCGAAGCGGATCACATGAGCGGGATGAACAGTGCAGAAGCGACGATTGTCGGTGCATATGATACGACTGTTTATGCCATCTCTTATACGCCAACCGATGGCGGAAGTCCTGTAAGGAACCATAAATGGGTTATCCACGAAGAACTTGAGAACCCAGGCAGCGAACCACTGGAGGCTGGCGATGAAGTCATTGTCTCTGCTGACCATATGGCCGGAATGGATGGTGCCACGGTTGCAATTGATTCGGTTGAAGAAACAACTGTCTATATAATCGATTTCATGCCTTTGGATGACGGCGATCAGGTGACCAATCACAAATGGATGACGGAAGATGAACTGTCGGCAGAATAGAGCAGTTATCTCTGCGCAACCCTAATCTTATTGCGGAATAATAATCGAGCGCTGATCTCCCCTTGGAGCAGCGCTCGTTTTTATTTAAAAGTTGCCTACGGCTAATCGATTGGTCGCATTTTTTTATTTCAAAAGTAATTATGCACTTTTTATGGAGTTTATTCCGCGCTTCTGATGGTATACATGTAAGGTAGGCACTTATTCAGCAGCAAAAAGTCCCGTCAACCAAATTCAAAAATATGTAAGGAGGAATTATTATGAATAATTACGTAAAATTCGGCTTGATGATTGCCACGTCGACTTTCCTGATGTATTGGCTGATGTTTTTGAACGTATTCCAACTCGACCACATCTTTTACAGTGAAACCAGGATTTATATGGCGTTGATTATGGGATCCATCATGGCTATTGTTATGATGCTGTACATGTGGCCGATGTACAAGAACAAAAAGGTGAATTCAGGTATTTTGGCCGGTGCCGCTGTCGTATTCGCCCTATCGCTTTGGCTGGTGCGCAGCCAGTTGCTGATTGAAGACGTCAAGTGGATGGAAGCGATGATTCCCCACCACTCGATCGCCATTCTGACAAGTGAACGCGCGGAACTTTCAGATCCCCGTGTACAGGAGCTTGCTGACGAAATCATCGAATCGCAACGCGAAGAAATCGCCGAGATGAAAAGATTGATAGAAGATCTGGAAAACGAAGAATGAATGTTTTCCACATACAATCTTAATACAAAAGAAAAAGACCAGACGGCGATTGCTTTTTGCCGTCTGGTCTTGCTTGTCCAAATTAATATTTAACAGCCCGTCGGCGCACCAATCATCACCAGGCCTGCCTGTTCGCCTTCTTTCTCAAAATCCAGGGTTAAGCTTTCCACTGCCTGCTTCGCTTCCGGCGCGATGGCCATCCGAATGCCGTTGACGTCAGCCAGTTCGTCCGTCGATTCCGGCGCATCCAAGCTCATGCCGATTTGAGGTCCGCAGCACCCGGCTGTTGTGAAAATCCGCAGGCTTTCTGCATTTTGCTCTTCCAGAATAGACTCGATATATTGTTTCGCTTCGTTTGTAATCATCATTTGTATCATCTCTCCTTTTGCTTTTTGATATCCCACTCTTAAGATGACGGAAAAATTCTCGCCAATGATTCCTTGAGAGGTTCTTTGACTTTTATCTTCTGGCGTACGGAAGTCGCCTGTTGTTCCGCTTCTTCGATACTGTCGGCTTTACCCAAAGCCAGCAGCGTGCCGATTGCTACGGTGCCGGTTCGGTTGCTGCCGCCTGCGCAGTGAAAGTAGATTTTCTTGCCGTCGTTGTAAGCATCCACTATCTGCTCAACCGCTTCTTTGATCGAATCATCCTGCTGTTCAAGGGAATCGTCCACAATCGGGCTGTGAATCCGGAGATATTCGTAATCGCCTTCAGCCACTTCTGCCCGCAGGTCAACCACGACATCGATGCCTTCTGATTCTACAGCGGCCTGTGCATCTGCTGCTCCGCCAATGAAAATGCGGTCTTTGACAAGCTCCTGATATTCTTTATCCAAATTGTCTCCCCCTTCCTTCAGCTCTTATAAGCTGAATTCCTTCAATTGCTGATAGCCAATTTTTTCTTCCTTCAGCCACGGAATAACAGCGCAATTGGATGCCAATTCGTTGTTCACTTTGGCGATCCATTTCGCTTCGGAATTTGCACGGCCTCTTAGGACCGGATCTGTCGTATCCGTTGCCGCCAGGCTTTGATTGATGACCCACCATTTCGGGTCGATTCCGGCACGCTCCAAGTCTTCCTGAAGACGCGCGGCCTCGAGAACCGGAGTCGCTTCGGCCAATGTGACGATGACTACCCCAGTTTCCTCCGGATTGCGTAAACGAGGCAAAAGCTTTTTCACGTTTTCCGGCACGTCGCCCGTCGAACGGCTCATCTCTTTATGGTAGGCTTCCGTCGAATCCAGTAAGAGCAATGTATGGCCGGTCGGCGCCGTATCAATCACCACAATCTCGTTCTCCGACTTTTCCACGACTGCGGCAAACGCCTGGAATAAAGCAATTTCTTCAGTGCACGGTGATTCCAGGTCTTCCTGCAGATAAGCCAGCTCTTCTTCTGTCAGTCCGTTCCCTGCATTTTCGATAACCGCTTTCTTATAGCGTTCCACTTCAATTTCAGGATTGATGCTGCTGATGGACAAATTGTCCTCCATCGCACTGCCCTCAAATGTGTAAGCAAGATGTGCAGCAGGATCCGTCGTCGTCAAATGGACGCGATGACCTCTTTCAGACAGCCCGACTGCAATCGCTGACGCAATCGACGTTTTCCCCACGCCGCCTTTGCCCATTGTGAAAATAACGCGTGTATTTTTTTCAGAGAAATCATCAATGACTCCATTCAAGCCCGGAAGGTCGGACATTTGGCCGGTGATTTCTTCCGCATCCGACGTTGTGATGGCATAAGAACTGAATAGATAACGCAGATTCTTGATACCCGTCAGTGAATACGACACGAATGGCAGTGAATACGCCATGATTTGCTTTAAAGCTTGTGGTGTCTTGCTTAAAGCCACCCGCTGGCGATTATAGAACGCCGTTGATATTTCGTCTTCCAGACGATGCGTCTGCAACAGGCCATTGACGATGAGGATTTGATTCTTGATGCCGATTTCTTTCAGTTCAGCAGAAGCGCGGTCCGCCTCTAGTAACGATGAGTTATCCGGACGCGCAACCAGCAGCAAAGTTGTCTTGTCAGGGTCTGCCAGCGATGTGACCGCCTTGGCATACAGTTCTTTTTTGCCTTCAAGACCTGCTAGTGGCCCCAAACAGGAAGCGCCATGTGTACTTTCTTCCAAAAACCCACTCCACGCTGTCGGCAATTGCAGAAGGCGAAGTGTGTGCCCGGTCGGTGCCGTATCAAACAAGACGTGATCGTATTCGTCCAATATGCTTTCATCCGCCAGTAAATGTGAAAATTCATCAAATGCGGCGATTTCCACTGTGCAGGCGCCGGATAATTGCTCTTCCATTGTGGCCAACACGGCATCCGGCAATTTGCCGCGGTAAGGCCCTACCACCGTTTCCTTGTAGGCGCGCGCCGATTCTTCGGGATCGATATTGCAGGCAAACAAATTGTCGACAGCTGCAATCGCTGCCGGTTCATTCGTCAATTCCACTTCCAGCACATCCTGCAAATTCGAAGCCGGGTCAGTGCTGACGAGCAGCACCTTCTTACCTTGGTCGGCCAGTGCCACTGCCGTCGCACAGGCTGTCGACGTTTTGCCGACACCGCCTTTTCCGGTGAAAAACAGAAACGGCGTCAATGCCATCTTCTTCGGATTGAACAATGAATGCATGGGATTCTCTCCTTTATTTTCCAAATTCAACGGAAACGCGGACTCTCGGTTTTTCCTGCAGCTCACTCGGCGTCGTGCCGAACCATTGGGCCAACTCGTCATTTGATGGGTATTCTGACGTTTTTACGATTTCACCATCGACAAGTACCAGCGGAAGCGCGTCTGGTCCTCCATCAGCCAATGCCTGATTCACCTTTTGATTTTCGACGAATGCACTTGGGTCATTGCTTAAATTATATCGATCAATCTGGAAGCCTTTTTTCTCCAGCGAATAAACAGCGGATGCAATGCGGGTTAAATCCGGATCAACCACAGGTCCGCAGACACCGGTCGAGCAGCACATGGCGGGATCAAAGATTTCAACTTTTTTCATGTTGTTTCCTCCTCGATTATGATATTCGTATATGCTGATACCATGTTGATAAAGAAAGCCTGACATAAGGTCAGGCTTTCTCTTCGTTTCACTGTTACTGTCCTGTTTCAGCGAATTTACGGATGCGTTCCCCGATTTCATCGCGGACGTTCTGGAAAACTTCCCACTTCTCTTCATCGGTTCCTTCCGCTTTTGCCGGATCTGTAAAGCCCCAGTGATCGCGCTTCACATGGGGCGGCGTCATTGGGCATTTGTCGGCAGCATCGCCGCACAAAGTGACGACGAAATCTGCATTGTTCAAAATTTCCGTATCAATGATGTCGGATGTCTGTTCCGAAATGTCGATATCCACTTCGTTCATCGCTTTTACCGCATTCGGGTTCAAACCGTGCGCTTCAATTCCCGCACTCAGCACTTGCCATTCGTCGCCAAGAATCTGTTTCCCCCAGCCTTCTGCCATCTGGCTGCGGCATGAATTACCTGTGCATAGGAAGTACAATGTTTTTTTCGTCATCATAAAAACTCCTTTTGATTTTAAATAATTTAAATTAAAGAACTAACATTTATATGCCGCTTCGGCGCTTTGGACAGTGCAAAGATTATGCTCCTGCGCACTGCTCGTCGCAAAGGAGGCGCCGGCGCTGAGAGAAATCTCTAGAGATATGGAGCAAAACAGCGAAGACGCCCAGGGGACCAAGCGAAGTGCTGAGATCCACTCGGACGAAGTGAAACGAGACCGAGTTAGCTCAGCGCGAGCCAAGAGTTGGCCGTAGCCTGCAAGGCCGGCTCTTTGCGACGAAGCAGCGCAGCGATGCAGGAGCAGCCTTAAAATCGTGCTCCTGCAGTGCTGCGCACTTCGTCGCAAAGACAGTTTCCGTGCAGGACACGTCTACTGTCTTCGAAGCTGTTTTGCGGAATATCGGCTGCTAAAGATTATTATTTTCAACATATATAAATAAATTTTAAAGAACCAACAACCATAAATACAATCCGGCCAATGTCGCGATAAGGGTTGGGATTGTGAGGATGATCCCGACTTTAAAATATGTGCCCCATGAGATCTTCACACCTTTTAATGACAGGACATGGAGCCACAGCAAGGTTGCGAGGGATCCGATCGGCGTGATTTTTGGACCCAGATCCGAGCCGATGATATTTGCATAGATCAATGCTTCGCGGATGGTTCCACTTGTTTGCGTCTCTGAAATCGCGAGCGCGTTGATCATTACGGTCGGCATATTGTTCATCACCGATGACAGGATGGCTGCGATAAAGCCCATCGACATCGTTGCGACAAATAAACCCTGATTGGCCGCAGCCTGAATGACTTCCGATAAGACACCCGTCAATCCGACATTCCGCAGGCCGTAAACAACCACATACATACCGAGTGAGAAAAAGACGATGCTCCACGGTGCGCCGCGCAAAACGACGCGCGTGCGGACAGCCGGACTTTTACGCGCCATCAGCAGGAAGAAAATTGCGATGATGCCGGCCACGATGGAAACAGGAATGCCGATAAACTCACTTGAGAAATAACCGATTAATAATACGGCCAACACGACCCACGACAAGCGGAACATCTTGTGGTCCCTGATGGCATCGTTCGGTATCTTCAAATTCTTCATTTCATAATTTTTCGGGATGTCCTTGCGGAAAAATAAATACAATACAAGAATACTGGATACGAGTGCAAAAAGATTCGGCACTACCATTCTTGAAGCATATTCCACGAAGCCGATTCCGAAAAAGTCGGCGGAAACGATATTCACCAGGTTGCTGACCACTAAAGGCAATGACGTGGTGTCGGCGATAAATCCGCTGGCGATGATAAATGGGAAAATCATTTTTTCCGAGAAATTCAAGTTCCGGACCATTGCCAGAACAATCGGCGTGAGAATCAATGCGGCTCCGTCATTCGCAAACAAAGCTGCGACCAGCGCGCCAAGGATGCTGACAAAAATAAACATGCGCAAGCCGTTTCCTTTTGCGATGCGGGCCATATGTAATGCTGCCCACTCAAAAAATCCAATCTCGTCCAAAATCAGCGAGATGATGATAATGGCGATAAACGCCAGTGTTGCGTTCCAAACTATACCTGCTACATCTGCTACATCCTGAAAATCTACTACTCCTACTATCAAGGCTACAACGGCCCCGCCAATGGCTGACCAACCGATGGAAAGGTTGCGCGGCTGCCAAATGACGAGTATCAGAGTGATGAGGAAAATCAGCGATGCCAAAATACCTTGTGCCATTCAATTCCCTCCACTATTCACAACTGATTCGCAGTCCCTGTTTTTCCAATTCTTTGATGCGTTCGTCCTGGCTTGGAATAAATTCAAGGATTCGCAAAACCATTTCATACATTTCACTGTCTTTATTCAACGAGTAAAAGATCCATTGACCTTTCCGTTTTTCTTTCACCAATCCGACATCACGGAGTTTCCGGAGATGCTGGCTGATGGCCGACTGGCTGATCCCGAAGATTTCCACAAATTCGCAAACGCAGCAATCGTTCTTTTCCAAAAGCTTCATCATCGCGAGCCTCGTCTTGTCCCCCAATAACTTAAGCACCATCCCGGCTTTTTCGATTTCAATTTCTTTTACTGTCGCTTCCATTTTATATTTCACCTCTTTTTTTAGTGATTATTTTAATAAGACATTTATTCTTACTTGTTTCTGAAACTAAAAACATCATATCAGCATATGCTTATATGTTCAAGTGGCTATGGATAAATTCTCTGAATTGCTGATTCTCGCCCTAACTGCCCAAGTATTGCCTGGAATGCGAAAAGACGTTACGCGAGAGTTCGAATCGCCCTTCTGATGGGCATGCGTTATGTATTTTATGGTTTCAGCGAAACGCCAAACTTCTCGATCAAATCCTTGAAAGCCGGTCGTTCGTTGCCATCGCGCCCTTTTACAGCCTCTGCGGTCACCAATGAATTCAATACAGCTTCTTCCGTTGCTTCTCCTATCGCCCGAAAAGCAGTGTCCATATCTTCTTCGTGGATTTGGGTTAATGCAAGCGGCTTCTCCGGCTTGTCGTGCGGAATCCTTGTGGCGGTCGAAAAGCCAATGACGATTTCCCCGCTGCCGTTTGTAATGATAGAACCTGTTCTCGATAAACCGGCAACCGCTCTTTTGAGGATACGGTTTAACTGGCGTTCGGATACAGGCAAGTCAGTTGCGACGATGATCATGACGGATCCTTTGTCTTCTTCTTTATACGATTCGCAGAGAGCCTCTTTCAATTCCTGCCCCACAGTTTTGCCCTGAACCAGTAAATCGCTCAGGATACCAAAATTCGAAAGGACCATTACGCCGAGTGTATAGCTCCCATGGTCCAATTCCATGATCCGGGATGCGGAACCAATGCCACCTTTCAGCGAGTAGCACAACATGCCGGTCCCTGCACCGACTGCTCCTTCTTCGAATTCGGATGACGTATTTTCGAGTGCTTCGAAAATGTGTTCGCGCTTCACGAATTTAGCACGTATATCATTTAAGAACATGTCATTGCATTCACCGATAACAGGGTTCACTGTTCCGGTTGTGCGCCCGATTTCGGGGTTCCGCTCCAACATATAATCGAATAATGCATCGGCAGCAACGCCGACACCAAGTGTATTCGTCAGAAGAATCGGCGTCTCCAATGTACCCAGTTCCTGCATTTGAATGGTTCCCGTGGTTTTGCCGAAACCGTTGATGACATGGCTCGAGGCGACCAATTTCTCTTTAAAGATATTATCCTGATGCGGCAATATGGCGGTTACACCTGTTTGGCTGCTCTCCTCGCTGAGTGTTACATGGCCGACTGTCACTCCTTCCACATCGGTGATGGCGTTGCGCGGCCCTGTTTGGAGCCTGCCGATTCTTACTCCGTAATCACGTATCCTTTTATGATTGAACATGCAATCGCTCCTTCGCTTTTGTATCAAGTTTCCATTTATTAGAATTTACTTCCTCCAAAACAATATTCAGGACATCCCTGTACTGATTTTACCATTCCTCGAATTTATGGATAGCCATGCTTTCCGTTCATCTAGTCAGAAAATCATAAGGCAAATTACCAGAGTATTTGTTGGATTTAACAATTAAAAATATTTTTTATTTAGTTATATATAACTATATTAAGTTATATTTCTAAATTATATAATTTAATTAACACAACCTCTATATAAGCCAATTTATCTATATTTGAAACATTATTAAAAGCACTTTAGGTTCATTTATTATTTATAGCGATCATCAAGCTTATAATAAAAGGATTTACCAAACTTCTTTGTAGTAAAAATTGTTACATTTTTATAAATAACCAACGATTTGAATTTCTTTATTTTTTCAAAATAGGACTTTCGGCTTTTTATTTTTTCATCCGAACCTCTCGAAGTGCATACTGCTTTTCCCATCAACTATTGGAGGTGTTTTATATGTTCCTGGTAAAAAGAAAATATTCAGTTTCAGATATGGATTTAAAAGAGATTCAGACTTTTGTCAGTAAAACAATCGAAAGCATGTTAATGACAAAAGAAGAAACACTCAACATTTTCAAACGTTTCGACATGGTTCTTATTTGTTCCATGGAAGGAAGTTACCTGGTGATTGATATTTTCCAGCTTTCAAAATTCACCCTTTCCGACCAAAAAAATATTCAAAAGCAAAACATTCCTTTCTACACTGCTGCGCGCTCCATTAATTCCAAAGAAGAAACCATCATCTATTTGGACGTGCATAAAGAGAAAGGGCTGGGGATTAAAAATCTTCAGGCGTTTTACTACATTTGTGAACTTTTGGATACGATGGACATCGATGTTTTCTCTTCTCAAAAATTCAAATGTGTTTGGGCGTAATGACCGAAGAGCATGTGAGAATATTTTTAAAATGAAAGAAGAAACTTCAGATGAAGTTTCTTCTTCAGGCTGTTGAGAAACCGGCAACTTCTCCAATCATTTCGCTCTAGGCGGACGCTTTCTTATGCGCAGTCAAGTGTTTTTCTCATATTTCATCTAAGGAGTTGACGAAATAAGGTGAAAGAACGGTTGCTTTCTGTTCCGGTGTGGGCTTTCCGCGGGCTCACGCCCAAGCCTCCTCGCTCGCTCGCTTCGCGTTGAAAACCGATGCTCCTGTCTCTGCCCCTGCAACGCTGCGCTAGATTCGAGACATGAAAGGGCGTTGCAGCGCCTTGCGCTTCGTCGCAAAGGTTCGACCGAATGCTGTTGCCAAACCTTCACTGCGGGGTCTCAGGACTAGCTCTGGTTCCCGATGGAGTCGCCGCCTGCCGCTTCATTCTGTTCTGTGCTGATAATGCAAGTGTTTACCTTCTCACATACCACACACTTAAACGTCTATTCCTTTATAGAAAAAGAGCTGAGATATGGAGCAAAACAGCGAAGACGCCCAGGGGTCCAAGCGAAGTGCTGAGATCCACTCGGGCGAAGTGAAACGAGACCGAGTTAGCTCAGCGCGAGCCAAGNTTTTCATTTTTACTTTCTAAACAAGCTCAAAAGAAGAAACTTCAGATGAAGTTTCTTCTTTTGGCGTTTATTATGAAGTTTTCCATTGTCGTTTCTTTATTTATTGCGTAATGGTTGAAGTGCGTTGGTCCATGCATTGAGCTGATCCAGCAGTGTATTGACCGTTTTTTCATGGAATGCAGCCGGTTGGAATTCACCCGTTTTCGCGAAATCCGTAAATAACGACATGGACGTATGCGCCCGCACGGTGGCGATTTGCAATTCAGCCAAAATAATTCGGAGGGCTTCTGTTGAACGGACCCCACCTGCACTACCGTAACTGACGATTCCCGCTGCTTTATTGTTCCATTCGTAATATAAATAATCAATCGCATTTTTCAGGACTGACGTAACACCGCGATTATATTCCGGACAGATAAAAACGTACCCGTCCAATTCAGCGATTTTTTTCGACCATGGATGTGCTTCTGGTGCCTGGTAGTCCTGGCTGTATGCAGCAGAAACCGGTTCGGCGTACAGTGGCAGATTAAATTCCGCCAGATCGACAATTTCGTATTCGGCGTCTCCCCGTTTGTCAGCAATGCCTTTGACCCATTTCGCCACATCGAGACTTTTACGCCCCGGCCGCGTACTTCCTGTTATGATGCCAATCTTGGTCATGAATATGATGCCTCCTCCATTGGAATTAAGTTCTCAAACTCTGGATTTTCACATCTCGATGTCCTTACATCATAAGAGAACAGGCTTTTAAATTCAAATAAATAGTCTGAATATTCTTTTTTAATATAAAGTGAAAATTTCCTTGTACATATAAATGTATTTAGAATTTAAAGCTATATTTGAAAGAACCTCCACCATCGCAAATGTTCCGGCATATTTCATTCAACAGAACAATAAAAAAGCCCTCCAAGTTGATCCTTGGAGGAGCTCCACACACCTAGTCTTCTTTCGCCTTTTTTACTTGAGTTGTAATGTAATTGATAATAAAGAAACCGATAACGCATCCCACAACGATGGGAAGTACATTTGAGAGAATAGAGGAGTCGTCTTCAGAGTACAGGGTTATTATTATGCCGCCAATAATACCGCCTAATACAGCACCGATTAAGGTTTTAACGTTTCTGCTCATTAAACCATCCTTCCAGCGCTTCTTTCGATTGTAACATATATCTTTTCCAGTAACTTCCACAGTTCATAAGAAACCATTGTCCCGCTTACCCTCTACAGACTCATTATCTATGGTGCCGGAAGTCTATGAGCGGTATTTCAGGTTCTATGAGCGGTTATTGGATTCTATGAGCGGTATTTCAAGTTCTATGAGCGGTTATTGGATTCTATGAGCGGTATTTCAAGTTCTATGAGCGGTTATCTGAGTTCTATGAGCGATCAGCTTTTTACGAGTTAGAATTCACCTTATTCTTCACCCGGCCACTCCTCCAACTTTACTTTTTCTTCACGACATAGCTTTTCCGGCTCGGCAATTCCAGACAATTCAGCTGCCCGCCGTAAGCTGCGCCACCGTCAATCCCGATGATATTATTGTCGCCAAAATAAATATCATTATTGCCCGAAGATCCCCGCAGCAAAAATGCCGGCGTGTGGCCAAACACCACTGTTTTTTCGCCTCCATAAGCCTCGTAAAATTCCTCCCGAATCCATATCAGTGTATGGGGATCCGTTTTCCGAACCGGCGTTCCCGGCTGAATACCCGCATGCACAAAAATGTACTCGTCTGTCTCATGATAGAAATCCAGTTCCTCTAAAAATGAAACATGCTCCCGAAACGTTTCGGAATCCGGAAACTCCATTTCTTTTATTGAGGAGTCATAGCTCTGCAGTGTAGGAAGTGCCCCGTTTCTGCCCCACCTCTCCAGGGCGCCGGGTTCGCCATTTACCGCGGCCACCATCATTGCATCATGATTGCCGCTCAATACGATAGCGCCACCGTTTTTCAATTCAATCACCCGCTCCAAAACTGCTTTGGAATCCGGACCGCGGTCCACGTAATCACCCAGTAAAATTAACTGGTCTCGATCGGGGGCATATTCCGCTTTCCGCAGCAGCTCATCAAACAGTTCAAGTTCTCCGTGAATATCACTGATAACCAAGGTTCTCTTCATGCCATGCACTCCTTCCATTGGATAAACCGAAAACGCCCTTCTCTATTTAAATGGAATCTGCCCTCTTTTGCAGGGTTTCTTTCACGAATGCTTCTTTAAAATCTGTGTATTCCTTTATGCCTGTAGAGGAAGTTTTTAAATACGTCAATTTGATTCCCAAATACTGCATTCTGGCTGCTTCGTTCCCGTTTAAATAATCCCTGAAGAAAACCAGGTCGTTCCACAGCTCTTGCTGATACTCGATTAAATGGATGAAGTGTGTTTTTTCCTGATAACTGTCATCCCTAAATTTCGCCAGCACCACTTCTCCTGGCCGCTCCACTTTCAACCGCAGGAAACCTGCTTTTTGTAACGCCTGCAGCAAATCTTTATCCACTTGACTCAAGTCATCGACTCCAACGGCTAAATCCAGGATCGGCTTTGCGCTCATCCCTTCAATCGCGGTACTGCCAATATGTTCAATACGGTTTTCATCAAGCTTTGCATATTCAACCAATTCTTTTTGCACGCGAATAAATTCTTCTTTCCACTCGCGTGTATACTCCACTATCTTTACTTCATCCTTTTTTAGACCAAGATTCATCAAACTTCTCCTTTCATCAATTCAAATCAACTCTTCCAAAAATTACCACATTCTTTTGTTAAGGCTCATAAACAAGCGGCAAATTCTTTTATTGCAGATTTCATGCTCCAATATACTTATTTTACCATTATTTATCTTTCAGAATAAAATTTCGTGATATTTCTCAAAGAAAGTGCACTGCCACCAGTCTTTTCCCCTTTGTATTTAATCAGCATCCGACGAGTCTGCTTATGGTATTCTACTATTAAATAGGCTCTATGATTTTGTCCGGCTTATAAATTTAAATTCGGGGCAGCACAAAATCAGGATGAAGAACCTTTTCAGATGTCATTGGTTCCATAGGAGGCGTTTAAGGTGATGAGAGCTCTTCATGATCAAACTTCTTACCGGGAGAAGAAGCGATGATTCAGCGTCAAACAGTCCTGTTCCTCGGAATATCCCAGCTTGTTTGCTGGGGCATTTCCTATTACTTGATTGCGGTCTTCGGAGAGATGATTTCGTTTGAGCTTGGCTGGAGTGGAACGGTGGTGTATGGGGGATTTTCAGCGGCACTCGTCATCATGGCTGTCACCTCCCCTTTTACCGGCCGGCTGATCGACGTCCACGGGGGGCGTTCCATCATGACGATCGGTTCCTTTCTGCTGGCCTTGGGCTGTTTCGGCATTGCTTCAGCCCATTCCATCCCCCATTATTATCTTTCATGGATGGTTTTGGGGGTTGCAATGCGGCTGACTCTTTACGATGCGGCTTTTGCCTCCCTGGTACACATTGCGGGAGCGAATGCAAAACTGCCCAAATCGCAGGTCACACTGTTGGGCGGCCTGGCCTCTACGGTCTTTTGGCCGATCGGTTTCTTTCTTGCCGATTTCTTCGGTTGGCGCGGTGCACTAGGCGTCTATTCGTTTATCGCCCTCTTAACGATACCGCTCCATCTCGCCATTCCAAAAGATCGGGGCCTCGTTGGAATGGCAAATCAAAAAAGTGCCATCCCCCATCCTTTGCCTTTGGCACAAAGTAAACGGGCGCGAACGATTGCCGGAAGTCTTTTCGTACTGATTTTTACTCTTCTTAACTTTTTAAATTCGGCCATGTCGGCACATATGATCAATCTGCTTGCAGGGCTCGGCCTGACAGCGGCACTTTCGGTTTGGGTGTCAGCACTCAGAGGAGTAGGACAATCTTTTGCCCGGCTGTGCGAAGTCCTTTTCGGCCGGCGCCTCCATTCCTTGACGCTGACGGTTTTTGCTTCTTCCTTACTGCTTACAGGTTTTCTCTTCGGTTTGCTTAGCGGCCGTTTTCTTGCAATGGCCCTCATCTTTTCATTTCTTTTTGGCGCCGGAAACGGCCTTTTGACCATCGCACGCGGATCATTGCCGCTGGTTTTATTTGAAACCGCCACATATGGGGCATTTGTGGGCAAGCTGCTCGTTCCGGGCTTTCTCTTTTCAGCCATTGCACCTCTTGTTTACACGTGGATCATTGACTACGGAGGAGAACAGGCGGCCCTGATATTTTCCACCGTTCTTGCATTTTTCATTTTCAGTTGTTCCTTGCTGTTGAATAAAAAATTTTCCGCTGCTAATAAAAGCGCCTAAGAGATTAAAACTCTTTAGGCGCTTCTATTATTTCAGGACAATCGGAAATGAGCTGGACAGCCGTTAAAAGATTCTCTAAACTCGTGGCCACTGCAATCCCCTTTTATCCAATCATCCTCAAGCCAGCCGTAAATTTACATATATTTTTATTCCCTGCGGGTCCTGTACCACGCCAAAGCCTGCTTCTGAATTTTTGCGGCCAGCTTTTCCTTGCCCAGGATGTAGGAATCGATGTCAAACGGAAACTGCCGGCTCAAGTTCCTCTTCAGTCCACCATATTCTTTCATAACAGCTGGATGGGTACGAAGATAATCCCTGAACACCAAATGCCGTTCGATTTCGGGACTGCCATCTCCGTAAATGTGGAGATGGTGCGTCCGGTCATCTCCGCCTTTTTGAAAATAACGGCGTCCGGGAATGCCATTTTCTCCTTTACTTTCATAACCCATTGCCTGGAGTTCATCATTATAGGCATCAATCAAATCAATCTCTTTTACAATAGCCAGGATGTCAATGACCGGCTTCGAATCCAGTTTAGGAACAGAAGTGCTGCCAAAGTGATGGATGGCAACGATTTCTTTGGCTAAAATTCCTTTCAGTTGTTCTGCTTCTTCTTCAAATAATAAAGCCCATTGGGTGTCATACGACAAAACGATCACTTTCCTCAAATGGCATCACCCGCTTCCTCTAATTCCATCTATAGAATAGCCGCAATTGTCTCTCTACAGCACCATACCGAGTGCCTTGTTCACCATTTCACTGCAATCTTCTGTTTCAACCCGCTCGCTCAGTATTTTATTGAGCGGGACAAATTCCTTTGAAATGTTCTCGAGCGCTTTCAGTATGGTGCCTGGATTTCGATCCGCTTCCCAATCTGACAGCAATTGGAGCTGCCCCTCGGTGAGACGGCTTCTGCTGCCTTCAATTTTCGACCATACCTGATAAGGACTGTCGAGATGCTGTTCCATTTCCATATACCAGCCGGATGCCATGAGCCAGCGCGTGCTGTCGAGATTGGCGAGGGCGTAATACGCTTCTCCTCTCATGGCAGCCCGGTAGGTTTCGTGGATGAATGCCAACATTTTCATGCGCCAGAATCCCACTTCGCCTGCCGTAATTTTATATTGCAGTTGTTTGGATGACTGCTGGATTTTTTTCAGAATGCCGGCCGGGTCATAGAGGACTTCCATTCCCTTCAACCAAATCGAAGGCTCGATCTCTTCGATGCTGTGATACCAGGAATCCACTTTCACGAAACAATCGAAGTGGCTGACAATGACCGGTGACGAGGCGATGCCTTCAAAGAACAATACATTGCCCCATTTCTGAGCTCGTTCTTTTTTCTCTGCAATAAATGATGACAACTTTTCCATCTTCACAATGGTATGGAGATCTATATCCGAGAAATTGTCCGCATTTCCTTTGGCAAGCGAACCGGCAAGATAGATGGCCAGCACATCCGGATCCTGTTCAAGATCTTTTCGTGCTCTTTCCAAAAGTTGTCGTCTGGCTTGCGGTAAACTACTGTCGCGGTTAATGTGCTTTTTCATCATCGTCATCTCCATAACCCCCTGCTGTATTCTCCAGTACCTATATTATTCCTTTGGATTAACAGATACGCAAATTCTTTATCGAAGCAAAAGAAGGAGGTGCCGCTATAAAAAGAGAAATAAAAAAAGCCATCCTTTTCAGGACAGCTTTTTTCATTTCTTCAATTATCCATCAATCCAGCCGGGTTCTTCAGGATTTGTTTTTTCACCTGATTTATTTCCGTCTGATTTTTTGTTATTTTTACTTGTGTACGGCTTAAAACTCTTGGCTTTGTTGGATCCCGCTTTCCAGCGATTCCAGCCCTTTTTGCCAGTTCCCTGGCCCGTGCCGCTTTTTTTCTTTTCTTTTGCCATTTCCATCACTCCATAACTATCTTGCATTATAACACGATGCGTGCCCCCATGGCACCCACTCTCATTCGGCAGCCCCGGAAAATAGGCTACCCCTCCAGATTAACTTCTAAGAATCATTATCCTTCCATAAGTTTTACTCTAACTTTTCCTTGAACATGTATTTCTGTCCCAGTAATTTTTCTGACCTGTTCTACTCTAATTAAATGCAGGAGAATATACCCTCTCTGGTTTTCAATAATTCAGTTTATTAGAGTGAAATGCGATTTTTCCCTATCGTCTTTTTTGTTCCAAATTTCAGGGGGAATTTTGGAAGGCCGGTCGAAAGATTGAAAACCCTTTAGACTACTGTACTTCTGCTCATTTTTCTTTCTAATTCATAAAATTTAACGAGAAGGGACATCTTTTGGTTCAGTCTTTTTATATTTTATTTACAAGAAATCTACATGCAGGTCTTTAGGCTCATTATCTCTGTAATTATTGCGCCTAAATTGATATACAACTGTAATATAAAATAGGTTTAGAGCTGTTATAATGAACGTGCTGCAATAATAAGGCATCAAAATCTTATCCAAAAAAACTATTTGACAGTATTATATAGATTCATTAAATAGAAAGAGACCGTATATTCGAAAGGGGAAAAACAACTTGAACTTGAAATCAAAATGGATGCTATCCGGTATTTCATCTTTACTGGCCATCTCAATCTTATTGCCAACTAATAACGCCACTGCGAATACCTTAAATGAACTCGAACAGCAACAGCAGGAAGCCGAGCAGAAAAAGAACGAATTGAACTCGGGAATCATTGAAAAAGACAAGGAAATCAAGGTAACGAAATCCACTTTGGAGACAATCCTTGGTAAAATCGAAGAATTGAACAATAAAGTCAAGGAAACTGAAGGCAAAATCAACAGCGTCCAGGCTGATATCGACCAGACAAAAGAGGAAATCGAAGAATTGAAAAATTCGATCGAAGAATTGAAAATCAAAATAGAAGAACGTACTGAATTGCTTCAAGACCGTGCACGCGCGATTCAAAAAAGTGGCGGATCTGTCGACTACATAGATGTACTTCTTGGCGCCAGCAGCTTCATTGATTTCATCGACCGTTTCTCAGCAGTCAGCACATTGATCGATGCCGACCGCGAAATCATGAGTGAACAGGCTGAAGATAAAGCATTACTGGCAGAGCAGAAAGCTTCTGTCGAAACAAAATTGGCGGAGCAGGAAGCACGCAACGCTGAACTCAAAGGTTTGAAAGCAGACCTTGATGGCCAGAAAAAAGAACAGGGTGTTCTGGCTGAAGAATTGAAAGCAGAACAAAAACGCCTTGAAAGCGAAAAAGTTGTTTTGAATGAAGAGTATTCAGACGTTATCGAAGTCAGTTCAGAGCTCGAAAACCAAATCGTTGCTGAACAAGAGCGTATTGCTGAAGAGCTAAGAAAAGCTGAAGAAGAGCGCCAACGCAAACTTGCAGCCGAGAAGGCAGCGGCTGAACAAGCGGCAGCTGAACAAGCAGCGGCGGCAAAGGCTGCAGCTGAGAAAGCAGCAGCTGAGCGCGCGGCTGAAGAAAGAGCGGCGGCTGAACGTGCGGCAGCTGAAAAAGCAGCAGCCAAAAACGCAGCTGAAAGAGCGGCGGCTGAAGAAAGAGAAGCAGCGGCAAAAGCTGCAGCAGCTAAGAAAGAAAAAGCGGCAACTTCACCGGTATCCAACTCGAACTCCGGATCTTCCGCTTCAGCACCAGTAGTGTCAGCTCCGGCACAAAGTTCAACCTTTATCACTCCGGCTTCCGGCCGTTACACTTCTAAATTCGGCTGGAGAAATATCGGAGCTGGCCCTGAATTCCATCAGGGTGTAGATATTGCCAACGGTGTCGGCACAACGATTAAAGCAGCAGCTAGCGGTAAAGTATCAAAGGCCGGCTGGATGAATGGTTATGGTAACGTAATTATCATTACCCACTATATAAATGGCAGAACATATGCGACAGCTTACGCTCACCTAAGTTCCATTGAAGTTTCTGCAGGACAGTCTGTTTCACAAGGTCAAAGAATCGGCGGAATGGGTAATACCGGACGTTCTTTCGGATCCCACCTGCACTTTGAAATCCATGAAGGCCTATGGAACGGTGCACGTTCAAATGCAGTAAACCCTGCAAAATATATCTCTCTATAACGCCTGACAGCCTGCGCATCATTTGATGTGCAGGCTGTTTTTGTTTTGATGAAAGACTGGTTTGAAAAAGGCTTCGCGGATGCGAAGCCTTTCTTTAAGGGATTGGAGTTTTTGGGTTTCGGGTATGGGACTAATCCGTTTGGTTGTCGGGAATAGTGCTGCTGGATGCTGGATGAATGAAAAATTAATAATTTTCATATATAAATGTCATTTTGCACACAAATTCTGTTTACCGCACACAAATCTTGATTACCGCACATAAAACCCGATTATCGCACACAAATTCAAAATATCGCACATAAAACTCGATTATCACACACAAAAACTTAAAACCAGAAAAACCTCCCCCGCTGTCACTCTCCAAATAGAAAAACTGGCTGTTTTTCAGCAGCCAGCTCTTCTTAACCCTTTAATTTTTCCGTATTAATATGCCTACGGGGTAAAATCGCTTTATTCCTCGTCGGAAACACTTACTTCAACTAATATCGCTGTAAACAGGATGAAAATCAGCATCATGGAAATGACCATTGTGAACATAATTATTCAACTCCTACCAAGTTTTGAATCCTTCTGAACCAGGTGGTGCGTGCATGATCATGGAAGAAAGCGGAATCGCGTAGGCGATGATGATCAGGGCAAAAGCAATGCCGATCCAGATCCACCAGTTTTCGAGCCATTTCGGTGTGTTCGATTTGTCGCTTTCGGCCATTGGGAATTCGACCTGGTCTTCCACTTTCAGCGCTTTCGGTGACAGGAACATCGACATGACGACGATGTAGATCAGGATCATGGCGGAGACGAACAGGATGCTGCCGCCGACAGCCATCGTAACGTGGCTCGTCAGGATGCCGTCGAACCATTCCATCGCGCTCGGGTGGTTATTGTAATTGGAATATGCCGTCCGGCGCGGTGCACCAAGGAGGCCCAAAATGTGCTGGGCTGTCGACATGAGCAGCATGCCGACCGACCAGGTGATAATCTGGACGAATGCCAGGATCTGCATGGATTTTGTGAACTTGCGCCCCGTCAAATACGGGATGAGCCAGAATGTGAGGCCCATGAATGTCATCGCAACCGGCGTACCGACTGTGATGTGGAAATGCCCGACAATCCAAAGCGTGTTATGGACGACTTCATTCAACTGGAAACTTGCGTTGATGATACCGCCCGCTCCGCCGGGAATAAAAAACGCCATTGCGACAAAAATGGATGTGAAACGGACGTCTTTCCAAGGCAATTTCCTGAACCAGCCGAACAGGCCGGTTGCCCCTTTTTTGCGTCCGGAAATTTCAAAGTTCGCGAACATCGTGAATGCCGTCATCAGTGACGGAATGATAACCATGAACGTCAGGACGACCTGCAGGAATTTCCAGAAGTTCGAGATACCCGGTTCTGTCAACTGGTGGTGGAAACCTACCGGAATCGAGAACAGGATGAATAAAACGAAAGCAAGACGTGCCAGCGAATCACTGAACACAGGGACGTTCAAAAGTTTCGGCACGATGACATACCATGCGATATAAGCCGGCAACAACCAGAAATAGACTAGTGGATGTCCGAAAAACCAGAACAGCGAACGGCTGAGTTCAACATTGATAGTATCAGTCCAGCCGAATGCCCACGGAATATATTGGAACAGGACCGTTGCCACTACTCCGAGGCACGCAATCAACCAAAGGATGATCGTTGTGATGGTCATGAAAGCGAATAACGGGCTTAATTCGCCTTTATTGTTCTTGCGCCATACACGGTAATGGCCGATCAATGCAAAACTTGAAATCCAGGTACCGACGACGAATAGCGCCAGACCGACGTAATACCAGCCACTGGCCATCAGTGGCGCATAAAATGTATAGAGAACGGAGGCTTCGCCGATGACGATCATAACAGTCGCCATAACCGTTCCGATCAATGTGACCCAGAAGCCGATCCAGGACACGAGTCTTACTTTCGGTCCGAATGTGCCGATGCTCTTGCTCATACCGGTAACAAAAAATGCAAAGATGAAAAAAGTCGTATAAATAAGTGCGAGCAGCACGCCGTGTGCCGTTAAGATTTGGTAATAATCAAGCCATGCGGGCAACGCCAGTTTGTCGTTGCGGATGAATACCTGCAGCAAGCCCATCAAGGTTCCGATCAGGAAAGCTATGTATGCAACGCCGATATACCATAATGCCAATTTGCGATCTTGCAGAGCGATCATGCTTAGTGCACCTCAATTTCTGTAAACATAAAATGGTGGCCCGTTCCACAGTATTCATTGCAAAGGATCAAATACTTACCGGGTTTTTCGAAAGTGTAAGCACGTGTCGTAATCTGTCCGGGAACGACCATCATGTTCACTTTCGTGTCATCGATCGTGAAGCTGTGGACGACGTCCTTGCTCGTCACTTTAAAAATGATTTCTTTTCCAGCCGGCACTCTGAGTTCCAGCGGTGCATAGCTGAAAGCGCTGGCGACAATTGCCACCTGGTAGGTGTCTTCATCAATCTGCGTCACCCCCGGGTTATCAAATGGCGCTGTCTGGTCAACTTTCTTCGGGTCGATCGTGTCCGTGCCGCCGGACGGATGATGGTCATGCGAAAAAGCGGTAACGCCCACAATACTTAAAAATACAATTAAAGATATAATTCCAAAAACCAGCCAAATCTTTTCAAATTTATGCAAATGCATTTCAATATTCCCCCTCTGTCCCTATCTGCCCAAATACATAAGGTACACAACAACCCACATTACGACGATGATGACACCGACTACCATGACACTGGCAAATGTCCCCCGTAGGTCCAATTCGTCGTGCTCATTTTTTTTGCTCATCCATTTCACCTCTTACGTCATTCGTTCTATAGTGTCAGCTTATGCTTTTACTCTTCCAGACATTGTGATAAATATCACACTCGGACATTTTTTGGCGCAAGTGTCAATTTTTGGACAAAAAAAGAAGCTTCCCCGTCTCCGGTTCAGCTTCCTTTAATCGATTTTACATAAATAGATTGGACATTCTTCACAATTGATTTCGTCTTTTAACCGCGGAATTTGGTGGATGATGATTTTGCCTTCCTTCATCGAGATGATTCCATCCTTCTTCAAGTCGCTCAGCATGCGGTTCACCACTTCGCGCGTCATACCGCAGAAATTGGCCAATTCCTGATTGGTCAGCACCATATCAATCAACACCCCATCCGCATGTGTCTCCCCATAGCTGTTGCTCAGCCGGATCAGCGTCGAGTAAAGCGCGCCTTTTTTCCCGTGCAGGAGAAGGTCGCGGAATTTCGTCTGGGTTTTCTGCTGATCGATGCCTGTCCAACGCATGAAAGAGATTGCCAGATTTGGGTACCGCTGCAACGCTTCTTCAAGATCTTCGATTGCTATCTTGAGGCATATGGTATCTTCGAGCGCTTTGGCATCCAGCCGGTATTGGGAAGGTCCTGAAAACACAGTGATTTCCCCCACCATCTGATCTTTTCCGCAAAGCTTCAAAGTCAGTTCCCTGCCTTCCGGGGTCACTTTGCCAATCTGAACTTTTCCCGCTTTTAACAGGTATATCCCTCTGATCGGATCACCTTCCCGGAACAGGTAGCTGCCTTTCTCGTATTTTCTTTTGGTGTGGCGGATTGTTTCAAGATCCAGCAAGGTTTTTTTCATATCGATTTCCACATTTAGTCTATTCATGCAGTCCCCACTTTCCAAAATTAAGTTTATTCAAGAATATCATAAAAACGATTTGCAAACTCTAAAATCAGAGATTTATTTCCTATTAAAACGAAACCTCAGTTTGATTTATCGATAAATCTTTACCATTGTAAGCAGGGAATTACAAAACGCATAGAGAATTCACTTATTACTAGAGATTTAAGGAGGAGATTGGATGACCCTGAAGTATTCTCATATATTAGTGGCTGTTGACGGCTCGAAACAAGCCGAATGGGCTTTCAAGAAAGCTGTAGGCATCGCGCTGCGGAATCATGCGGTGCTGAATCTGGTAAATATTATCAACAATCAATCCTTCGGCATGATAGAAGCTTATGACCGGAACAGCGTGAAAAAAGCAAAAATCATTGCGAGAGAGATTATGAAAAAGTACAAAGCAGAAGCAGAAAAAGCCGGTGTGGAAGAAGTCAATACGTTTGTCGAATACGGGGTACCTAAACAAATGATTCCTAGGGAATTTGCTGAACGAACCAGTGCCGATCTCATCATCTGCGGAGCAACCGGACTGACTGGAGCGGAGAGAATTATTATGGGCAGCATTTCTCAAAGCATCGTGCGCTATGCGAAATGTGACGTCCTCGTCGTACGGACCGAAGAAGAATCGCAAACAGATGAGTCTGCACCCGATTTTTCGATTTGAATAACACAAGCCGGTTCCTGTTTAATAGGAAGCGGCTTTATTTTTCGGTGAATTTTATTTTGATCTTGCTGTGTGTAAAGAACCATTTTATTATATTCAGGTTTAATCACGTATCATACTTGGATATTAAATGTATAGAACAGAAAACAATTTGCGTTTCTGCTTAAGGGAAAAATTTTAATTTTACTATTATTCAAATTCATTTCCAGCAGACTTCGGACAGGATGACACAGACAATTGCGCTGGTGGCAACGTCGGAAAGAATCATTGGATTCTTTTGGGCGTTTTTTAGTGACTTTATTTACATTAATATACTGAAAGAGGTGGGTTATATGAACCAGTTACAAGAAACAGCCAACGAAGTATCTTCCCTTATGGATGCGGACATTGAAATTATTGGAAACACATGCCACGTCAAAAAGAAAAGACGTTTGGATATCCATACCGATCAAACCAGTTTTTCCTGCTTGCTGGAATTGGATATCTCGTTCAAAAATTTGAAAGAAAATGAGCATGCCTTAAATAGAGCGGAAATTCTTTTATTACCAGAAGAACTGCCTGCATTTAACGTTGCCTGGTCCAGTTTCGATCGGCCGCTGCCAGTAAATTTCAAGCAACGCTGTGAAAAAAATCCGAATATCGTTTGCCTGCACCTGGAGACAACGGAATGCCCGCGAGATTTTGCTGCCCGCCTGTCAGCCGCTCTCCAGGCATTGGAGCCGCTTGAATCGGTCAGTTGAAAGAACATGAAAAACCGGATCCCTTATCTGAATGGGATCCGGTTTTTCGTCGTCTTCAGGATTTATCGCCGTATAATTGCTGGAGCTCTTCTTCTTTCATCGTAAAACGGTGTTCTTCGGCTGGAAATGCGCCGGCCTTCACTTCGCTGACGTACGCGCTCAATCCCTTTTTCATGACTTCGCCGGCTTCTGCATAAGAACGTACAAATTTCGGAAGATGGTGCGAGCCGTATTTGACAGTATCGTGGTACACCAGCACCTGGCCGTCCGTTTCACTGCCGGCTCCAATACCGATGACCGGAATCGATACCGCATCTGTCACTTCTTTTGCCAATTGATATGGGATGCATTCCAGCACCAGCATAAATGCGCCTGCCGCTTCACATGCCTTGGCGTCTTCAATCAGTTTTTTTGCAGCATCCGCCGTCTTGCCCTGAACTTTAAATCCGCCAAGTACACCCGCCGTCTGCGGCAATAAACCGAGATGTGCCACGACAGGGATGCCGGTACGTGTCAGCAGTCGAGTAACGTCAACAACTTCATCAGCGCCTTCAAGCTTCAGCGCTTCCGCTCCAGTTTCCTGAAAAATGCGAACCGCCGTTTGAAGTGTGCGGTCAATGTCACCGTGGAATGAAGCAAACGGCATGTCGACTACAAGGAATGTATCCTGTGCTCCGCGCCGTGCGGCTTTGCCGTGATGGATCATGTCTTCAACTGTCACTTTCACTGTCGAGTCATAACCAAGTACGACCATTCCGAGCGAATCCCCGACAAGAATGAGGTCCATGCCGGCTTCTTCGGCGATTTTTGCCGACGGATAATCGTAAGCCGTCAGCATCGCAATTTTCTCACCTTCTTTTTTCATCTTCATAAATGTGGCTGTGTTCTTCATCTTTTTTCTCTCCTTTTCAGGAAGAAAACCGAACATAAAAGCCTTCTGTTCCAGAAATGGACAGAAGGACAGGATTGTCATCAGCTGGTTTCCTCCGTCCCTGTCATTGATTGATCAAGGCAGAATGTATTTATTTGGCTGTGCATTTGTCATGCCGGTGCAGTTCCATGCAGATACCACCCTCACCCCCACTATAGCAGAAGCTGTAATAGTCTGACAATATTTCCCGCTCACTTGTGTTGATACTTATTGCAGACAGTAGACACAGCTTTTAAGCAGAAAGCATTATTTTTTCTCGGATACCCTGTATAGTATATGGTATGTAAGTTGAAGATAAGAATTATATTTTAACTATCGCTTTGGCGCTCTGGACAAGGGCAAAGATTATGTTCCTGAGTAAGCTCGTCGCAATAAGCTGAGAAGAACACTCGTCTTTTGCTCTGGAGGCTCGCCGGCGCTGAGCGAAATCTCTATAGATATGGAGCAAAACAGCGAAGACGCCCAGGGGAGCAGGCGAATGCCGACGAAGTGCAAGATCCACTCGGACGAAGTGAAACGAGACCGAGTTAGCTCAGCGCAAGCCAAGAGTTGGCCGTAGCCTGCAAGGCCGGCTCTTTGCGACGAAGCAGCGCAGCGATGCAGGAGCACGGGTTTTGGCAAGCGAAGCTGTTTTGCGGAATATCGACTACTACAGATTATAAGTTTAAAATATAAAGATAGAATTCTGACGGAGGTTCCCATGGCAATCATCAGCAAATTAACCATCATATCCATACTTGTAATCAGCTTTGCGCTGGCGTTTCTGGCCTTTTATCTGATAAGCCCTTTGTCCAAGGAGCAACGGAAGGAGCAGATTGGCGAAATCATATCGCAGTTGATCAACTTCGTATTGTTTCTGTGGCTGGCGAAAATTTTGCTGAACCTGCAGTTATTTGTCCAGGACCCGCTGGCTGTACTCGCTTATCCGAGCAATTCGGAAGCCTTTTACCTGGCGACACTGTTTACCGGTGTTCTGCTTTTTTATAAAAGGAGGCAAAAAAAGATCACCGGTGTTTTGCTGGCACATTCTTTTTTACAGGTATTTTTGGCCGCTTCGTTCTTTTATGAATTTATTCAATTTGTGTGGCGCGACAATCCATTTTCGTTTCATTACCTCATCGTTTTCGGCGTTTTATTGGCATTGTTCCATCTTTTACAGGGACGAGCCAAGCCGCAGAACCAAATCAGCATTGTGCTCGCTGTTGGCGCTGCCGGATTCTTTGCCATCAATTTTATGCTGCCGTATCTTACTTTGTTCGGCTATATCATGGAACCGTGGTTTCTTGCTTTGCTGCTTGCCGCATGTTTTGGGCTGCTCATCAAAGACCCGCAGGACGAACCGCATTCCGAAACACATTAACTTCTTGGAGGCATTTCAATGAAAAAGGCATTATTCTTCACTATTATCGGCGCCATGCTGGCATGGGCCATTTATGATTTCACATTGCCTGGCAACAGTTCTGATAATCCGCAGTCAGCGGATTCCGGTGAAGCTGTTGAAACCGGACTGGCGGTGGGCGAAACCGCACCGGATTTCACGCTCCAGACCCTTGATGGCGAAGAAGCATCACTGTCGGACTTCCGCGGCAAGCCGGTTTTCGTCAATTTTTGGGCAACCTGGTGTCCGCCTTGCCGCGCTGAAATGCCCGACATGGAGAAACTTTACGGCAATATGGATATCGAAGTGCTCGCCGTCAATTTGACGGATACGGAAAAGAGCGAAGGAGACGTAGCATCATTTGTGGAAGAAACAGCTTTGACTTTCCCCATCCTGATGGACACAGAAGGTGAACTTTCTTCTGCTTACAACGTGAAGGCTTACCCTACGTCATACCTGATTGATGGAGATGGGATGATCAGCTTTATCGCATATGGCGCTATGAACTACAACCAGATGGTGCAGGAATTCGAAAAAATGAAATAGAGTTGAGCTGCTTCCAGAATATTTCCCGGGAAATAATTGCAGATTGGTTCCCCTTAATACACTAAATTGCTGAAAAAGCCGAAGCCTTTCCACGGGCTTCGGCTTTTCTTCTCATTTTTCACTTCATAACCGCTTGCCCAGCAGTCCCTAACCACTCATCCTCCAAAATCGCCATTTCCCATAGACTCCAGTACTCATCTCCGAATTTCTGGTGATCCCGCATCAAGCCTTCTTTCTGAAATCCGGCTCTTTCATAGCAGGCGATAGCTGGTTTATTGAAATCAAAGACACCCAGCGTTACACGGTGAAGCTGAAGTTCATCAAAGGCAACTTTCAGCACCTGCTGCATCATTTGTTTGCAGACCCCTGTCCCCTTTGCATCCTGATCGCCAACCAATACGCGGCCGATCCGCGCAGAACGATTGTTCATGTCGATTCGGGTAAGGGAAATATGGCCGATCAACGCTTCCGTTTCGGTATCAATCACACTGTAAATAAAAGACGCCGAATTTTTCCCGTTTGCGCCTTTGAGATATTCCTGCAACTGAAGCTTGTTTAACGGGAAGACGAAACTTGGCCCTCCCCACTGGAGCATAAATTCAGGAGTCTCCACCCAATCAATCAGCTGCTTGAAGTCAGCCGGTTCAAAATAACACAACTTAATCATTGATGCCACTTCCTCTTCAGTAAAATCAGATCGCCGTCTTACTTTACCCGTTCCTGATTACATCTAAAAGAAGGTTTTTCATTTAATCCTTCCTGTTTCTTTTCTTCAGTCCCCGTTTCAGCATTCGAATCTGGCCGCGATGGCTGATTTCATCTTCGAGCACATGGAACCAAAGATAGTAATTATTGTAGATGACGCCATTTGGCCAGGTATTTTCTTCAAACAGCCAGGCTTCGTCCCTGGACTTCAGCTGCTTCAACGTTTCACGGCGGACTTCCGCCAGTTCTTCCAGGTAATATTCCAGCGGCTGCCCTTTGATATCCCGTCGTCCTTCTTCCCCAAGATCCACTGCAGAACTCCATTTTTCCATTTCTTCTTCAGAGAACTCCCGCTTTTCGAACGAAATCACCTGATGAACCTTTTCAATCGAAGCGATATGCATCAGCAATGCGCCTATTGAGTTGCCATCGCGCGTCTGCAAATGATCCAGATCCTGTTCGCCCATCCCTCCTATTTCCCACAAGGTAACTGCGCGAGCGTGCTCGAGCATCGAAACCAGTTCCCCAATTTTATCGGCATAGCCTTTTTGCGCTTTGATGACGTAATCGATCATTTATTTCATCTCCTCAAGATGTGTAATTGTGAGCAGCCGAGGCGTTTTCTCGGGTTCCGTTCTGTTTCTGTCTGCCACCATTGTCTGAAACTTCGCGAAATCGGTTTTAAATTCCTTATCCTTCACGAAACTGAAGTTTTCATAGAGATGAATTGCACGTTCGTTAAATGCAGCGACGGTCAGCCGTAAAGGTTTTTCCGGCTGCAGCTCGTGAATCTCCAGCCTGATAAAGTCGAAGAACGCGTTTCCTTTTCCCCTCCCTGTTTCTTTGGGCTCCATGCCAAGGCCGAAATCGATGAACCCTTCGGGATAAGCCCCTACTTTTCTGCCAGCGGGAACCTGGGCCGACTTTCCGGTGCAATAAAAACCGAAGAGATTCCTATTTTCATCCCGAACCGCCCTGTAGGTGCCATCCAGGAATTCGATCAACGATTCTTCGGTCATTTCATTATTATAGAAATCATAGGGATATGGATATCGCCAGTTCAGGATTTCAGCGGCGGCCACGTTAGTCATTGGTTCTGCAGTAAAATTCATGTTTGCACCTTCTTTTATAATGGCAATCGTTTCGAAGTGTTCCGCGAAGCTTTTTGATTGCTGTGTAGGTAAATTTTACCGTTCAAACGCTTCATTTACAATAAAAATTCGGAATATTTGTACTAATACACAATTATACATCACTATTTCCCTTCAAATGAGGTAAAATGAATTTATTACAGCAATGCCTACGAGGAATCCAATGGCAGATTCTAAATTGATTTTTTTGGGGGGACATGCGGATGGATGTGGATACGGTTCTGAATCTGTACATTTTCTTTCTGGCCGCTGCAGCTGTCATGTGTATGGTGATTGCCTGGTTCGTCACCAAAATTTCCGAGAACCTTTTTATCGGCTTTATCAGTATTTTCATCGCGAGCCTTCTCAGCCTGATGCTGATTTTCGGCTGGTTTCAGTCTATGACTATCGGAACAGCGGATGGGAATATCCACTGGGTTTTCAGTTATGGGCTGGTGCTTCTCCTTTATCCGGTTTACCTCTTCATGAATTGGTTCATCCTGAAAAGAGCCCGGGGTGTCCGGACTGAAGACTAGTATTGCCCCGGTTATGGAACCGGGATTTTTTTTATGCGTATAAAAGAATTTATTTCTTATGAACTTTTTCGGCTTTGCCATGTCTAATGTATAACCAGAGAGAAATGAGGTGTTGGGTGTGGACGAAGTCGAAGTCGCCCGAAAAGCGATAAATGGTGACGAGGAAGCATTTGTCGCTTTGATGCAATTACATAAAGAAGCCTTGCTGCGGACGGCTTTGGCTTTTCTGAAAAATGAGCATGATGCGCTTGAAGCCCTGCAGGAAACGACCTACCGCGCATTCAGGAAAATTCATACATTGAAAGAGCCAGCCTACGCGAAAACCTGGCTAATCCGCATCACCATTAACTATTGCCAGGATCAATTGAAAAAAGACAAACATTACGTGAGAGATGGAGAATCCGCTGAGTCTACGGTTTCCCTCGACTCCACCCAGCTGGAATTGCAGGAAGCGTTGAGCACGCTGTCTGCTGATGAGCAGCACTTGATCCATATGAAATATTTCCAAGGCGTCAAAATCAAAGAAATCGCCGCCATCGAGAAGATTCCGGAAGGCACGGTAAAATCGCGGCTGCATAAAACGCTGCGGACGCTGCGCAGCCATTTCGAAGGGAAAGGAGAGATGGATAATGTATGAGAATGAGGAAAAGAAGTTGAATGATTTCAAAGATCGCCTTCAGCAGATCCCTCTCCCTTTGGAAGCCGCGGACGGGGCAATCATTCAGGGATTGGAACGCGCCAAACGCGAGAAGATGCAGAAGCGAGTAACGCGCAAACGAACGCTTTGGAGTTTGGCCGCGGTGGCTTTGCTCGTTTTAACTTTAGCTGCGACGATTCGGGTATCCCCCGCTTTTGCCAATGCGGTGGCGTCAATTCCCGGCATGGAAAAGTTTGTGGAATTGATCCAAAATGACAAAGGTTTGAATGCTGTTTTTGAAAATGACTATTACCAGCCAATCGGCGAGTCACAAACAGTTGGCAGTGCGACGCTGACGATTGACGGGGTTATTTTGGATGAGTCGGGGATGAATATTTTTTATACGATCCAGTCGGCGGTGGAGATGGAGGATATTGTCATCGATACGCCAGTGTTGGAGAACCAGCAGGAGATTCCTCTAGGCGGCATCTCGTATAATCATCCAGTGACCCAGGAAGACTCGCCAAAAATCTATACGGATATATTGGGATTCAACTTTCAGGAACCAATGAAATTTGATAGCCTTGATTTCATCCTGGACTTGAAAGTTACCGTGGACGGTGAAGATTTTGATTTCTCTATGCCATTCACAGTACCTGAAAATGTCGAACCAAGTGTCACTTATGACATGCATCAAGAAGTGGAAGTTGAAGGGCAAAAATTTAGCGTTGAAGAAGTGACCGTTCACCCTTTGCGTGTCGGAATTAAGATTTCATTTGACCCGAATAATACGAAAAAGATTTTGCAATTTGAGGATATGCGCCTTGAAGATGAAAACGGCGAAGTATGGGGTTCGATTTTAAATGGCCTTTCCGCAACCGGGGACATCGATGAAGGTGAAATGATTTTTTACCTCCAAAGCAATTATTTCGAGGCGCCGGATGAACTATATTTGCGCATCAATAAGATGCAGGCGGTGGATATAGAAGATTCTTATTTCCTGGTCGATACTGATAAGAACCTATTGCTTCACAGCCCGAAAGATGGCCGATTGGAGCTGATCCAATCCAGCCGTACGGGATTCGAAATGACATTAAAAATAGATTCAGAGGATGGGTTCCCTTACGGACTCGACAGGAAAATTTCAGATACCAATGGTGAACCAATGGTTATGCAATATTCCGGACTGTCCTCACCTCAAGAGGGTGTGCAGTCGATTAGCATCGGATTTGAGGGCAACGGCTACGCCAACCCGGTGAGAGTTGATCTATTCGCCTACCCCAACTACATCAATGGAGACGTTAAAATTGAACTGAAAAAATGATAAGCGTACACTAACAGGCAGGGACCTCTTGAAGGTTACCTGCCTGCTTTATTTTCATAAGAGGCAATTCAGCATACAGAAATGGAGTGGATCGATGATGGAAAAAACAGCAATCATCACCGGGGCCAGCAGCGGCATCGGACAAGCAGCAGCTAAAGAACTAGCGAATAAAGGATTTTCCATCATGCTGGCAGCGCGGCGTGAAGACCGCCTCGTCGAGTTGAAAAAAGAAATCGAAGATGCCGGCGGACGAGCGGCGTATAAAGTAACCGACGTCACATCAGCCGCTGAAATGAAAGCGTTGGCGGAAGCGACCATCGAGCAGTTCGGAGGGATTGACGTCATGCTCAATAACGCGGGTTTGATGCCGTTGTCATTCCTGAACAAATTGAAGATCGACGAATGGGATCAAATGGTCGACGTCAATATCAAAGGCGTGTTGTACGGCATCGCGGCTGTTCTTCCACACATGGAAGAGCGCAAGGAAGGCCATATCATTAACATTTCTTCCGTGGCTGGACATGATGTCACAAAAGGCAGCGCCGTATACAGCGGAACGAAATTCGCGGTGCGCGCAATTACGGAAGGCCTTCGCCAGGAACTCGATCCGGCGATGAACATCCGCGCGACGATCGTGTCACCGGGTGCGGTGGCGACGGAACTTACGGAAACAATTACCGACGAAGACATTCTTTCCGGATTTGCGAGCGGCCCTTCAATGGAGTTTCTGCAGGCGGAAGATATCGCACGCGCCATTGGTTATGCAGTCGAACAGCCTGCGCATGTCGATGTGAATGAAATCTTGATCCGCCCGAGACAGCAGAAGTAATAGCGAGCCCCCTGGAAAATTTATTTTTCCAGGGTTTTTTTTGCGGAACGCGCATAAGTATTTTTAAACGCGCGTATTTTTTTCTAATCGCGCGTATTTTTTTCTAATCGCGCGTATTTTTTTCTAATCGCGCATAACCTCATCTAATCGCGCGCAAGCCGGGATTAATCGCACGCAAATCATTTTAATCGCACGCAACCTGAAGTTAATCGCACGCAAGTCCTCCACCACAACATCTCCGCCTCTCCCCAAGCCCCAAAAACAAAAAAAGAAGGCTTTTCGCTGAGCGAAAAGCCTTCTATCTTAACAATTACATTTCAAGTGTAGTTTTCGGCTTGCGCACAAGGCAGAGGATACCCGCAATCAGGTAGAATAGCCCGGCCGGGATTCCAACGCCCGCTGTAATGATTGAGACGATTACCGCAGTTGCGATGAAGATGATTCCAGCGATGACCGGCTTCCTATTGCCTTTCAGCAAGACCATTGCAACGATTCCCAAGACAATTGCAGCGATAGATGAGATTAATAATACCCAACCGCCGGAGCCGAGGAAATCCATCGCCATTTCAAATTCCTCCATTGAGAATTCAGTGGTTGGATCGCCTGTTTCAGTCATTGATTCTTCAACTAGATCTCTATTATCCTGCAACCACAGGAAAAACCCGCCAATTGCTGCTGAGAGAGCGAATCCAAGCGCCCCGATAATCCCTAATACTACTTCTGCTGTACGTTTCATTTTTATTCCTCCTAAAATTTTTCGTTTGCAATAATTTTCCTAATTCCCTGCTACGTCACGTCTCGTAAAGGCTGTCCAGGCCGCTGCCATGAAGATGACGAAGTAAACGACCAGTACAACGATTGAGAAGGTCAGCGACATCCCCGGAATCATCGGTTCCATGCCATTCGTATACTGGTTCAGGTTCGTGTTGGCGAATAGAATGTATTTTGACCATTCGTATTCAGATAGGAACACGACAATCGTGTTGCCGGCCATCATCAGGAAGATCGCCAGGCCGATTGCCATTCCGCTGCTTCTGAAAATAGCGGAAATCATGAAGGCAAAAGTCGCCATCATCACAAGCGTCACGAGGCTGAAGCCATAAGATTTCGCAATTTCACCCAGTACATCGTTTTGCACATAACCAGGCATCATATCCTGAACCACCACCGGATTCAAACCGTTCAGTCCGAACAGGATGGCGCCGACAATCCACGAGGAAAGCAGCAGGAACACGAGTAACGAAAAGGCGAAAATGAGGACAGACACATATTTGGACACGAGAATCTTTGTCCGTGATATCGGACGGATCAGCAATAATTTGATCGTCCCCCATTTAAATTCATTCGAAATAATGCCGGCCGCCACAATGATGGTAAACAAGCTGATGATCGACGTCAGGAAGCTGTTTTCGAGCACATATTCCCAGCCGTCATAAGGTGTCGGTTTGATATTGTTTTCCAAATGATAACTGTTTTCTTCAATAATCATTTCATTCATGAAGCCGCCAAATTCTTCGTCTTGCATTTCGGCAGTCAGCTGTGCATTTTCTTCCTGCAATTCAGTCTGCCAGTTGTCACCGTATTCCTTGAATTCGGATTCTGCACTCGTGAATTTTGTGATAAGCCCGCCGCCGATCGCAATGACCAACAGGACTGCAAACATGACCCATGTCCCTTTTTTGGCATACATTTTTATCTGTTCATTCCAGATTAAGTTCAATAAGTTACTCAATGGTATTCTCTCCAATCAGGTCAAAGAATTTATCTTCCAGCGTCGCCTGCAGGACGCGCACACCGTAAATACTGATTCCCTGCTCCATCAGATTTCTCAGGATTTGAGGAATCTCTTCACGTTTGACCGACATGGAAAGTTCCTTGGTGCCGACTCCGACTTCATTCTCCAAGTGGCCATCGAGGTAGACTTTAGCCGTGTCCATCGGCTCGACTTCGATATAAACCTCTTTCAGCGCTTCCTCATTCTCAACACTTTTCACTTCTTCGATGGCAATCAACTCACCATTTTTGATAACGCCGATCCGGTCGCACATCAATTCGATCTCCGTCAATAAATGACTTGAGACGATAACCGCAACATTTTCCTGTTCCGCAAGATTGCGTATGTATTTCCGGATTTCTCGGATTCCCGAAGGATCCAATCCGTTTGTCGGTTCATCCAATATCAGAATTGATGGTCCGTGAAGAAGAGCCTGTGCGATGCCCAGGCGCTGGCGCATACCAAGTGAATAGCGTCCCGCTTTTTCGTGAATGGCCTTTTCCAGTCCGACAAGAGCCACCACTTCTTTTATCCGCTCATCTGTAATGCCTTCGACCATCCGTGCATATTGCTTCAGGTTTTTCCAGCCGCTGAGGAAGGGATACATTTCCGGATTTTCGACGATTGCACCCACATGTTGGATAGCACCTTTGAAGTCCGTTTTGATGCTTTTGCCTTCGATCAGCACATCCCCGTCTGTAATGTCGATCAATCCGACCATCATCCGGATCGTCGTCGTCTTGCCCGCTCCGTTCGGCCCCAAAAATCCGAACACTTCACCTGCTCTGATTTCAAAATCCAATCCTTTGATAATCGGCTTCTTGCCGATCGTCTTTTTCAAATTCACCAATTGCATAGCCGGCTTTGTCATGTTGTGCACCTCCGAATTTTACTTTCCACTCTTCTTTTACGATTAAATTGGAGAAAAGTTCCCAAATATGGTAATTAAAATAAAAATTCTTTTTTATAAAAGAAATTTAAAATTTCACCAATTATTACTTTCAACCATAGAATAGTAAAAACTGAAAAGCACATGCCGGAAAATGGAGATATGCTCTGGTGGTGACAGTCACCCTATGGAATTCAGAAAAAAATCAATCCTTCAGCTGCGGCCGCTTGTTTTCCGGCTTTTTGATCCAGTGGCGCAGCCCTTTACCGGCGTAAGGTTCGTCATTGTAACGTGGAATAATATGAAAGTGACTATGCTGAATCGATTGATTTGAGGCTTCGCCGACATTCCAGCCAAGGGTGAAGCCATCAGGGGAATATTTTTTCTTCAGGTATTCCTGTACCTGCTGCATTAGCTCATACGTATCATTCCATTCTTCTTTTGTCAGTTCGAATGTATTTTCCCGATGACTTTTCGGAATGATGATACCGGAACCTTCCAATACTCCCTGGTGACGTTCATGCTGCAGGAAATAACAGGTATCGTTTTCAAATAAGATATGCTGATTCGGATCTTCTGTGAAGTTACAGTATGGACAATTCTGTTGGAAATTCATTCATTATTACCCTATTCTTCCTTAAGTGCACTACTCGATTGGCCACCGTGGAAAATGCGCAGGATGAAATCCCGCTCCGGCACCTGAAGCTCTTCGTATGCTTCAAGGAATATTTTATTGTCGTAAACAGCTTGTTTAATCTCCACATCAAAACCGTCATTCTTCGCTTTGATGACGGCATATGGCGCTTCGGATTTATGATTGCAGCCGAGAGCTCCGGGATTCAGATAAATCGTCCGGTCATTCTGGAAGAAATGCTGCGGGTGATGGTGCCCGAAACAAATCAGGCGCTCATTGTGGCCGCTGAACATCTTTTCCGCATTGTCGAGATCCGGCTCGACAATCTGCGAAAACGGATCATCGCTGATCGGCGCTTTCACTTTCCGGTTTTCCATATGGTAATGGGTGAAAAGGACACGATGCCCATTGAATTCTTCTCGAATGACGCGCGGCAATTTCTCGAGTTTTCCGATATAACCGGATTCCAGATTGTCCGCTATCCACTGGTGATGCGCGAGTACGTGCAGATGGCTTCTCGGGTATTCCCGGCCGGCAGCAAGCGCCAGTACGGCTTCATCATGGTTGCCGGTAATCATCGAAACATCATCGCGACCGAACAGCAACTCCAGCACCCGATTCGTTTCATGGCCGATGGCAATCATGTCCCCCAGGCAATAAATATGGCTTATATCCCCGGCCGCATCAATTTCAGCAAGCACCGTTCTCAAAGCCTGCGCGTTGCCGTGGACATCCGTTATCACAGCAAACTTCATGGCTGGATTCCTCCGATTTCTGTCGATGTTCTGTAATGACGAAAAGTAAGTATTTTATTTCGATAAAATAATGACGCCGCCGCAGTGAGAAACCGGATGGAATTCACTGGTGCAACTATTCCCGAGAGCTCTTTCAAATTCATCATAAGCGAAATAAAATTCATCTTCATCCCAATATTTAAAGTTGTTCAAGCGGCATTGTGCCAGGCCTTCCCGCGTCCGGAATGCGATGTCGCCGATGAAAATCCGGCCATCCGGCTTTAACTGTTCCAGTAAAATTTTGATAAACACCACTTTTTCCTCATCCGTCAGATGGTGCAGCGCGTAGGTGCTGATAATGGTATCGTATTTGCTGTTGGCCGCTGTTTCCGGCAAGCCTTTCGTAACATCCCATTGCATCAGCCGCGCTTCCGGCATTTTCTTCCGGGCGATGGCAATCATCTCTTCGGAAAAATCGATGCCGTCGATTTGATGGCCGCGCTCATACAGTTTGGCCGCCAGTACGCCGGTGCCAAACCCGATGTCGAGTACAGCAGATCCTTCTTTTTGCATCGCTTCATTAAAAATTAAATTAAGGATTCCCTTGTATCCCGCAAACGGATACTCGTTATTTTCTTCGCTCAACTGAACGGTACGGTCGTAATCATTTGCCCATAAATCGAACCCTTGCTTACTCAGCATATAGTCTCCCCCTGCAATTTCTATTACCTAAATTTCAACATATTCTTATCAGTACAGTTTATTATGGCGCTCATGGCAATAAAAGCAGTTTGTCTTTATTCCCCTGCGTCAGCTATTGACGCTGTTGCACTAAATAAGCTTCGATAAAATTCCGGTAGGACTGTGATAAACCGGAGGGAAGTTGATCAAATGCGTAAAAGCGCAAGTCCTGGGTCTCGTCGGGATTGGGCTCCATATCGCCACTGTAATCCTTGGTGGCATAAACGGCCGTTACCGAGTAAAATTCGTCGCCATTCGACACTTTCATGTAATACTCGGGTCCTGAAAAAACTCCCACCAACTCCAGAGTCGTGACTTTTAATCCTGTTTCTTCCTCAACTTCCCGCGCCGCTGTTCCTTCCAGGCTTTCGGCAAGCTCCATCAACCCACCAGGCAACCCCCAATTTCCGTCAATCCGGTGCTGCAGCAGGACTTCATTCTGTTCATTGATGATCAGCACCACTGCCCCTGGCAAAATCAGTGGGCGATGGCCGACAAACTTTCTAAGCTCTTTGAAGTATTCCATCATTTCGCCCCCTTTGGTGACAGTCACCCGTGCAATTTTCATTCCTCTTCATAGAGCCAGTGTTTAACTGACTCCTGAAAATCCTCTTTTCCCCAGTGCAACAGAGCTTTCAATTCACCCATGTTTTCAATTAGACTCTGGAACAGATTATTTCCCAGGAAATAACCAAATCTTTGGAAGCCAAAACGCTTGCCACCATTGATTGAAAACCATTCCTTGAAAATGTCTGTCGAATTCAATTTCAGGTAATCCTCCGCAAATGCGCGTTTTATTTCCGTGGTATTCTTTTCGGCATAGCGGAGCCATTCCCTTTCCTCATCGTTGAAGGAGTAATACATTGCTGCATCCATTCCGGTTGCGGTCTTTCTTGAGAAATGAATTGCCACTCCTTCCTGGTAAAGCCAGTTCAACGGGCTGGTCCATTGGATTTTCGTCCAATCTGTGCCTGCCCCGTCAGAAAGTATGTGATGCGCTGCATGGCCAAATTCATGAGCCGCAATGACCCGCAAATGGTCGGGTTCGGGAGACAGCTTTTCCAGGGCGAAGCTGATATTCGGAATAATTTCCCGATATGTATAGGCATTAGATCCGTATCCGCCGACCAGTAAATTGACATCGATGGGGAACTTAATGCCATAAAGACGTTCATAAGCTTTGGCAATTTCTTCAATAATCGCCGGCAACCGCCACCTTGCCGCTTCAATTCCTTCAATTGACAGCGGATATTTACCGAGCGCCAGTTGATGGCGCTCTTCTGTATTTTTGCAATGATAAGTGAAGTACTCTTCGAAAATCGCCGGATATTTCTCATAATATGTTTTTAAAAACTCGATCGTTCCGTCATAGTGTTCCAAAAAATATCCCGCTGTATCCACGACTTTCATCATTCTATCGCTCCGTCCTGTAATTTCCCTGTCTTCCATTCCGGTTCAAGAAGAGAAAAAATCAGCGCGTCGTGCGATTTGCCGCGCTGGTATAGATAACCCCGCAGCGTTCCTTCTTCTTTGAACCCAAGTCCTTTCAACATACCGCTCGAAACCTCATTGGCCGGATAGGTCACGGCCCCCATCCGGTAAATCCCCAATTCTTCGAAGGAAAACCGGAGCACTCCGATCACTGCTTCTTTAGCCAGCCCTCTGCGCCAGAATGCCGGATGCAATTCATAGCCGATCTCCGATTTTTTGGCTTCCAGGTTCAAGTTATTCAGCCCTACTGTACCAATAAATTTACCGGTTTCTTTTACTTCAAGACCCCACCGGTAGCTTCGCTGGCTTTCAAATCCGAACTGAAAAGCAGCCACCATTTTTTCCGCAATGAGCCGATCTTCCAGGCTGTCCATTCCGTAATATTTAGTCACTTCATCTTTCGACAGTATTCCAAAAAGAGCATCGATGTGTTCGGGCCCAATTTGAATCAAACGGAGCCGAGCTGTCTCCAATACCGGGAATTTCATACTTATCCCTCCTCGTGAATTGCATAAACACATGCAATTCTGCCTGATACCAGACTCTTTTTGTCCAAAACCATCCCGCAATTTTCAGCGACTTTCCGCGATCCTTTATTGTCAGGATGAATCAGCGAGACGAGCCGCTCTTTTCCGAGTTTTTCGAAAGCATAGTCCCGGAGTGTCCTTGCCGCTTCTGTCGCATAGCCTTGAGACCAATATTCTTTTGCAATCCAATAACCGATCTCCCATTCAGCTGCTCCGTCCACTTCCTGAGATACCAGCCCAGCATGGCCGATTGGTTTTCCGTCGCTCCTTCGTACGAGCAATAAAAGGCCGGTTTCAGAATTTCTCTTATACCCTTGATATACCCAATACAGAAACCGCAGCGCCCCCTCTTTATCGCGCGTTTCACCGCTGCCGATATACTTCATCACTTCAGGATCCGCTGTCATCGCCTTCAAAAATGGAAAGTCCGCATCCTGGTAACGACGAAAGATTAATCTTTCGGACTCGATTTTCATGTCTTCACCTTCTTATAACACGTCTTTTGTTGAATCTATTGTTAGCTTTGGCCACTTTTGAGTCCAGTCTTTCGAAAAGATGCGTTGCCTGTAGGTCTTCATCAGACGCTCATCACTTTTAAAAGCTGGGGTCGGTTGCACTTTCATTGCCAATAAATCTTTCAACCCGTGTGGAGCCGTCAATTCCAATTCACTCCTTGCCCCTAGCTTAATGCCCAGCGCTGTAGCCGTTTCCGGAAATCGGGAGATAGCGTCGACTGATGACAAATAAGGATGCAAGTCATTGAGCTTATGCATTCTCGCTTGATTTTTTACCGACCACGGCATGCCGGGCATCAGTAAATCTAATTGGCTTTCATATCTCTTTTCGATTTCTTCATCCATACTATTTTTATCATAATAAATGACGTCAATATCCCCTAAAGGGGTTCTTTTACTGTATCCATGCAGCGCATCCCAAACTTTGGAACGCACAAAACCTGCGCAAATCCACCAATCCGGCAATTTGAGCGTCTCAGCTGTACAGAGTATTTTCATCATCCATTCGTCTGCAGCAATAGCTGACAAAATTTCTTCTTTATTTTCCATACAACATCTCCTGTTTCAGCAACGGCCTTAATCGTCTTCCGGATTAATGATGGCCATCACGACATGGTCCTGCCATTTGCCGTTGATCTGCACATTTTTTCTGGCAATTCCTTCCCGTTCGAACCCCGCCTTCTCAAGCACACGGAGCGACGGTGCATTATGCGGCATGACACCCGCCTCAATCCGGTGCAACCCCAGCTCCTTGAATGCATACTCCACCATCAGCCGGATGGCTTCTGTGGCATAGCCTTTGCCATTGTAGTTTCTGTCGACCGCATAGCCGATCATTGCGCTCTGCAGTGGACCGCGGAAAATGCGAAATAAATTGATGGTTCCTACCAGTTTACCGGTATCGTTTTCAAAAATGCCGAAATTATATTCCCTGCCGGCTTCCCGGTTTTCCGTACTTTGTTCAATCACTTCCTGCTGCATCAATAAAGTATAAAAATCATCGCTGTTGATGACCGAAAACTCTTCGAAGAATTCTTTATTATCTATTTCCAATTGCAATTTATCTTGTGCATCTTTCAACATTAAAAAATGCAGTTGGACCTTCTCGCCCCGCATTGTCCCACCTTCTTCCTGCAATTCATTCAGACAAATTCTTATTAAATGGACATAAAGGTGTTTCACGTGAAACATTTTTTAAGGTGGCTTTCGTATTTTATTAATATAAAGGAATTTCGGGAAACAAGGTTCCTCCCAGAATCAGGACAGGAATGATGGTCAAAGGAAACTCCAAAATTGTATAAAGATGATCTCCCGGATTTTCGGCGTATCGCTTCTCCATATAGGCCTGGTACAGAGCGCTCATCAGTGCAGCGCCAATCGTAGCGACTATTGGATACAACGGGCCATTTTCATACCCATACGCCAACGCGGCCACTAAGAAGACGGCCCCTGCTATTCGCAGATAGAAATCGACTTTTTTATGCCGGTCATTGACGTAACGGCTTTTGAAGAGCTTCCGCTTTTCTACACCCAATAACTTCCGTAAAAACAGATCGACCAGATAGATGATCGATATTGAACCCGCAATAAACAAAGTGAATCTCCATCCAAAAGATTCCGGCATCAAAGGACTTGCAAAGCTGAAGTAGATATCAAACATGAAGTTCTTCCTCAATTGCCGGCTTGGATTTAAGCAATAAAACAAAAGAAACCAGAATGGCGATCAACAGGCCGCTGCCTGCAAAAATCCCTCCCAAAACAAGAAATTGATTGATGCCGGCTTCATAAACCATATTGTACTGATCGGTGTCCATGCTTCCGAATTGCCGGTTAATCTCGGCATCTGCCAAAGACTGCCCCCTGGAAACGCTATTGAAAATCATGACCAAGCCGATAATCAAGCTTGCTGTTGATATTGCATACGTAAACCTAAGATAATCTTTATTCATCCAATCACCCCTTCCATCAATTTTACAGAAGTCAGAAACCAGCCAGAATTTCAGCTGCTGAATTCTGCCGCTGCGCGCCCAGCCACTCTGCCGGAAAACAGGCAGCCGCCAAGAAAAGTTCCTTCGAGTGAGCGGTAGCCGTGCACTCCGCCGCCGCCAAAACCCGCGACTTCGCCCGCGGCATATAAGCCTATGATTGGCTCGCCCGCCTCATTAAGGACGCGTGCACTTAAATCTGTCTGGAGGCCGCCGAGCGTTTTGCGGCTGACAATGTTCAGCCGCACCGCGATGAGTGGACCGTTTTTCGGATCCAGTATTTTATGCGGTGATGCGACGCGGATCAGCCGGTCTCCTCTGTAATTTCGGGCACCGCGCAATGCCGTCACCTGAAGGTCTTTCGTAAATTTATTGTCCAATTGGCGATCGCGCGCAATAATCTGTTGTTCAATACCTTTCACATCCAGCAAATTTTCGCCGGTGAGATTGTTCATGCCGGCAACCAGATCCTCCAAATTCTCTGCGACAATAAAATCTTCGCCTTTGTCCATAAAAGCCTGGACCGGTGCCGTTGCTCCTTTTTTGATGCGCGACAGCACCTGCCGAATGCTTTTGCCCGTCAAATCCGGATTCTGTTCAGAGCCGGACAGAGCAAATTCCTTCTCGATAATTTTCTGTGTCAGAATGAACCATGAATAACTATAGCCGGTTTTCTGGATTGTTTCCAAAGTGCCCAATGTGTCGAATCCCGGGAAATTCGGCGCCGGGAACCGTTTGCCTGTGGCATCGAACCACATGGAAGACGGTCCTGGCAGAATGCGGATGCCATGACTCTTCCACACCGGATTCCAGTTTTTAATGCCTTCGGTGTAATGCCACATGCGGTCGCGATTGACGAGGCGGCCGCCTGCCTGCTGCGTGATGCCGAGCATTCGGCCGTCGACATGTTCCGGTACACCGGACAGCATATGCTGTGGCGCTTCGCCGAGCCGTTCCGGCCAGTTTTTCCGAATCAATTCGTGATTGCCGCCGATGCCGCCGCTTGTAACAACGACAGCTTTTGCGTTATATGTAAAATTGCCGATTTTATTGCGTGAACTCACTTCTCCTCTAGCCGCGTCGCTCGGTTCCAAAATCGAACCTTGGATTCCTGTGACGCTGTGGCCTTCGGTTAATAAACCGTCCACCTGGTGGCGCGGAAGGTAGTCGATGAGACCATTTTTCATATGCTCGCGGATGCGGCGCTCGAACGGCTCAACTATGCCCGGCCCCGTGCCCCACACAATATGAAAACGCGGCACCGAGTTGCCGTGACCTTCAGCAAGATAACCGCCTCGTTCCGCCCAGCCGACGACTGGAAAGAATTTTACGCCCAGATCGGCGAGCCAGCGACGCTTTTCACCAGCTGCGAAATCGACATAAGCCTTCGCCCATTTCAATCCCCAATAGTCTTCGTCGCCGGTTCGATCAAAACCCGCAGCTCCTTGCCAGTCCTGCCACGCGAGCTCTTTGGAATCCTTGATTCCCATGCGGCGCTGTTCCGGCGTATCGACCAAAAATAATCCGCCGAATGACCACCACGCCTGTCCGCCGAATGACGCTTCGGGTTCCTGATCCACCAATAACACTTTCCTGCCGGCATCCGCCAATTCCACCGTTGCCGTCAATCCAGCCAATCCGGCTCCCACTACGATCACATCGAACTCCATCCCCGTTTCCCCCTTGTTGATGCTTTTTCTGTCTTAATCGTATCATTTCAAGATGGTAAATTATAGTTAATTGTTTTTGTTTTCTGACAATGAAAGCTGCATTCTAACTTTAGGAAATATTATCCAAAATTAATTTCACAGAGCTCCCCACTGTGCTTTTATTGCGGAAATTTTGCGGAACGCGCATAAATCTTTTTAATCGTGCGCAAATTTTTTTAATCGCGCATATTATTTTTTAATCGCGCATATAAATTTCTAATCGCGCATAACTTGGGGTTATAGAGAAAGTGACCAATGAATGAAAAAATAAAAGATAATATTTCCATCGGATTGCGCCTCTTCCCTCACTATCCCCCTAAATTCGAATCCCCAATTTGAAAAAACCTCCACAACTGCGGAGGTCTCCTTACAAACATCGGGGCTTTCGCAGAGCGAAAACTCCGCTCTCATTTCTCTTCTATATAAAAGGGGATCTTTCATTTTTCACAACCAAAAAAATCCGGCACCCCATTCACCGGGGTACCGGGTTTTATTCGCGTCAGCCCAGGTGTTTACGCTGGAAGTCGGCGATGCTTTCGTATTCATCGGTCAAGAGACGAGACAGCCGGATGAAGATCGGCAAGAGTTCTTTGTAGATGTCGGTGGACGCCTGATCAGGTTGATGGGTGTGTGTGTGCCCGATCATGTCACCGACAACGCTGAAGTCGTCGATTTCACCGAGTGCGTACATGCCGAGCACAACCGCGCCGAGACAAGAACTTTCAAAGCTTTCCGGCACAGTGACCGGCTGGCCGAAGATGTCGGCCATCAGCTGGCGCCAAATTTCGGAACGGGCAAAGCCGCCGGATGCTTTGATGAGTGTCGGTTCGCCGGTCAATTCTTCGACAGCGAGCAAGACGGTGTACAGGTTATAGACGATGCCTTCGAGCACGGCACGGATCATATGCTGCTTTTCATGATGGATGCTGAGGCCGAAAAATGAACCGCGGGCATTGGAATCCCAGAGCGGCGCACGTTCGCCTGTTAAATATGGATGGAACAACAGGCCGTCGGAACCAGGATTGACGGTCGAGGCAATGCGGGTCAGCACATCATACGAATCGATGCACAGGCGTTTGGCCGTTTCGACTTCCGCCGCTGCAAATTCATCACGCAGCCAGCGCAGAATGATGCCGCCGTTATTGACCGCTCCACCGATAACCCAGTGATCAGCGGTGAGCGCGTAGCAGAACGTCCGCCCTTTCGGATCGGTTTTCGGCACCGGTGACACGGTGCGCACTGCGCCACTCGTTCCGATGGTCACGGCGACAACGCCCGGCTCGATGGCACCGACGCCAAGATTGGCCAGTACGCCGTCGCTAGCGCCGATGACGAATGGTACATCTTTTGGAATGCCCATGAATGCGGCATATTCCGTCGCCAGCCCGCTCAAGGAGTGTGTTGTCGGCACCGGTTGCGGCAATTGGCCAGTATGGATACCAGCGACTTCGAGAGCGCCAGTGTCCCAATCGAGATTTTCAAGATTGAACAGGCCCGTTGCTGAAGCGATGGAATGGTCGACAACGAAGTTACCGAATAATTTATGGAAAACGAAACTTTTGATATCTGCGAACATTGCCGTCTGCGAGAAAATCTCCGGCTTGTCTTCTTTCAGCCAAACGATTTTCGACAGCAGCGACATGGCATGGATCGGTGTGCCGGTCCGCAGGTAAATCGCGTGTCCGCCCATTTCTTCCTTGATGCGCCTGGCGTGTTTCGCCGCGCGCGAATCTGCCCAGGTGATGCTTTCAGTCAACAGCTGATCCTCTGCTCCGACCGCAATCAGGCTGTGCATCGCCGAACTGAATGACACCAGCTTGAGTGAAGCGGGGTCAATTTCACTTTTACGGATCGTTTCCCGGATGGTGCCGAGAACTGCACGGAAAATTTCTTCCGGATCCTGTTCAGCCGTGAGTGGTGTTGGTGTGTGCAACGGATACAGAATCGTTTCCGTCGCCAGAACTTGCCCTGTTTTATTGAACAGAACGGCTTTCGTCGAAGTCGTCCCGATGTCCACTCCAAGATAATGCGATGGTTCAGCCATGGGAACCCTCCTTTTCATATACTGAAATTATACGCGAATAAAACCGGTATCGCCTTTCTATATAAGTTGAACTACAGAATTATATTTCACATAACGCTTCGGCGCTTTGGACAGAGCCAAGATTATGCTCCTGCCCAAGCTCGTCGCAAAGGAGGCGCCATCTTCGTATGGCACACCTTGACTCCCGCAATAAGCCGAGAAGACCACTCGTCTTATTGCTTCGCCCAGTCCAGAGGCGCGCCGGCGCTGAGAGATATCTTAGATATGGAGCAAAACAGCGAAGAGTTGAACGAAGCCTGCGAGGGCAACTCTTTGCGACGAAGCAGCGAAGCGATGCAGGAGCAAAGGGTTTTGAGCGAGCCCCCGGCAGTCGGCACCGCGACGTCCTGTCGCGCCGACTGCATGACCCACATCCTGTGGGCCCGCAAGCAAGCTGTTTTGCGGAATATCGATTATTATAGATTATTAAATTACTTTTATAATCCTTTATTTCTTCACGACAGCATGGCCGCCGAATTCATTGCGCAGCGCTGCCACGACTTTGCCGGTGAAGGTATCGTCTTCCTGTGAACGGTGGCGCATCATCAACGACATCGTGATGACGGGTGCCGCCACTTTCAGGTCCAGTGCAGTTTCGACTGTCCACTGACCTTCGCCCGATGAATTCATGATGCCTCTGATGCCGTCGAGTTTGGCGTCTTTTGAAAATGCGTTTTGGGTGAGGCCCATCAGGTAAGAGCTGATGATCGAACCGTTATCCCAAACGCCCGCCACTTCTTCGTAATTATAATCGAATTGGCTTTTGCTGAGGATATCGAAACCTTCCGCAATTGCCTGCATCATGCCGTACTCGATGCCGTTGTGGATCATTTTCAGGAAATGGCCGCTGCCGGCTTTGCCCGTGTACAAATAGCCGTTTTCAACGGAAATATCTTTGAAAAGAGGTTCGATATCTTTGAACTTCTCTTCGTCTCCGCCGATCATCGAGCAGATGCCGTTGCGCGCGCCTTCTGTGCCGCCGCTTGTGCCGCAATCGAAATAATAGAGTCCCTGTTCCTGCAGCATTGCCGCGCGGCGCAGCGTATCTTTATAATTCGAGTTGCCGCCGTCAATCAGCGTATCGCCTTTTTGAAGCAAAGGCAGCAATTCGCCGATTACCGTTTCAGTGATGTCACCCGCCGGCACCATCAGCCAGATTGTGCGCGGTGTTTCCAGGCTGTTCACCATCTCTTCTATAGAAGAAACACGTTCAAAGCTGTCCTCTTCAAACTTTGCAAAATTATCGTATCCGACCACTTTATGTCCGTGATCTGCTAAATTCAAAGCCAAATTCAAGCCCATTTTTCCTAGTCCAATCAAACCAATTTCCATTTTAACCGCCCCTTAAAGAAATTTTTTCCGTAGTGGTTTTATTATAGCAAATTTTTTTCCTTAAACAAGGGAAGTATAGTATAATATTCAGTATGAAACGGTCCAGAAATGAGGAACTTACTATGAAAGAGCAAAAATTTGCGCTCGCGGCCATTCGCGGCAGCTATTCGCAATTCAGCGAAAAAGAAAAGAAAATTGCAGATTTTGTCCTGAATGACCCCCGTAATATCATCCATTTAACCATTAACCAGATTGCGGATGAACTGAACATCGCGGAATCGACCATTTTCCGTTTTTGCCAGCGCATCGGCTTTAAAGGTTTCCAGGCCTTTAAAATTTCCCTGGCTTCAGAAGTCGTAACGCCGCTGAAAGATATCCATGAACAGATTGAAGAAGGCGACGAAGTCAAAACGGTGGCTGAAAAAGTCTTCCGTTCCAATATTAAGACACTTGAAGCGACGCTGCAGATTGTTGATGGCGAAACAATTGAAAACGCTGTCACTACCATTTTGAACGCCCGCAAAGTGGAATTCTTCGGAAACGGCGGCTCCGCGAGCGTCGCGATGGATGGTTACCATAAATTCATCCGGCTCGGATTGCCTGTTGCGATGAACCTTGATGCGCATGTCCAGGTCATGTCGGCATCCCAGATGAATGAACAGGATGCCGCAATCGTTATTTCGCATTCCGGCTCGACGCGCGACATTCTGGATGTGCTTCATGTGCTGAGGAGTAAAGGTGTGACGATCATCTGCCTGACGAATTTCGCAAAATCGCCGCTGACGAAAGAATCGGATATTTGCCTCTATACCATATCAGAGGAAACCGATTTCCGGTCTGAGGCGCTGTCTTCCCGCATTGCCCAGCTGAGCCTGATCGATGCACTGTATACGAACCTGATGATTGCCCGAAGCGACGCCGGAAAGGCATCGCTGCAGGATATGCGCGAAGCCATGTCCCATAAGAGATTATAGAAATCAGCCCCTGCCGTTCGTTCGTAGGGGGTTTTTTGCCTTAAGTAATTTTTGATTATTATTTTTTAATTTGATGAAATAAAGAATTAGCTTAAATATAACGCTTCGGCACTTTGGTCAAGGGCAAAGATTATGCTCCCCCAATAAATCGAGAAGACCACTCCTCTTTTACTCCGCTGGCAACCGCCTGCTCCTCAGTCGCATCGGCGCTGAGAGAAATTCCTAGAGATATGGAGCAAAACAGCGCAGACGCCCAGGGGTCCAAGCGAAGTGCTGAGATCCACTCGGGCGAAGTGAAACGAGACCGAGTTAGCTCAGCGCGAGCCAAGAGTTGGCCGAAGGAAGTTCGGCCGACTCTTTGCGACGAAGCTAGCGCAGCGATGCAGGAGCACGGGTTTTGGCAAGCGAAGCTGTTTTGCGGAATGTCGGTTCCTATAAATTATTGACTCAACTTATATAATTATTCTAATACCCCATGTACTCTTCAAATTGAGCAATGCTTTTGACAGCCGCTGCCCCTTCCTCTATCGTAATGAATAATCCCAAGTAATATTGTATGGATTAAAATATTTGCCAATAACTTTAAAGGAGGCAGCACATGAAAACCTTATGGAGAACTTATTTGGATACATCATTAATTGTTAAAATCACCATTGCTTTGGTGCTGGGTGTCGCGGTCGGCCTGATTTTCGGTGAAGATGCAGCCGTGCTGGCGCCTCTCGGAGATCTGTTGCTGAGTTTGCTGACATTCCTGATCATTCCGCTGATTCTGTTCACTTTGATGGTCGGGGTGAACCAAAGCCGGTTGAATGACCTCGGCCGGATGGGCGGCAAGGTATTTCTTTATTACGCTTTGAGTTCCGCGTTCGCCATTATTGTCGGCCTATCTGTCGCAAGCCTGTTCCAGCCGGGTTCCGGCATGTCACTGCAAGGAAATGAAACCTTCGATGTTCCGGAAAATCCCGGTTTCATCAACGTACTGCTGAATATTGTGCCCTCAAATATCTTCACTGCCTTTACGGAAATGAATCTGCTGGGCATCATTTTCATCGCTTTCGCGTTCGGATTGGCGATTTCATATATGCGCGGTTCTACGGAATTCGGGGATCTTGGTGAGCACCTCTATAAAACCGTCAACGGTTTGAATGAAGCGACGATTGTCGTGTTGAAAGTGATCCTGCAATATGTGCCGATCGGCATTTTCGCCATCATGGCGGAAGTGGTCGGCAGCCAGGGACTCGATACGCTGTTGTCCCTCGGTGAAATGGTGCTTGTGCTGTATACCGCCATTGCGGTGCAAATTGTACTTTACACCGTGCTGTTGATTGCATTTAAAATAAAACCCGGCTTCTTCTTCCGGCATGCGCGGACCCCGATGCTGACGGCATTTGTAACACAAAGCAGTTCGGGCACATTGCCATTGACGCTTGAGGCGGCGCGGGGCCTCGGCATGTCGAAAAGCCTTTACGGTTTCAGCCTGCCTCTCGGCGCAACAATCAATATGGACGGAGCTGCTATCCGCATTGCAGTGTCCGCTGTCTTTGCCGCCAATCTAACAGGCAATCCATTATCCTTGCCGGATATGCTGATGGTGGTGCTGGTTGGTACATTAGCGTCCATCGGAACGGCGGGTGTGCCGGGTGCGGGCATCGTCATGATCGCCACCGTCTTCGTCCAGCTTGGTCTGCCGATGGAAGCAGTCGCGCTCCTGACTGCGATTGACGCACTTGTCGGCATGGGTGCAACCATGCTGAATGTGACCGGTGACCTTGTCGGGTCGAATGTCATTGATAAAAATGAAAAGAAACGACAGGCGGCAAAAGCGTGAAACAGCTATCGTAAATGACTAATCCGTTTTTTATTCGGGTGAATGGGTATATTGAAAGACGAGTTATTTTCAATTTGGAGGTGTTCATCCGATGAAAAATTTGGAAGCTGCTGCCACTTTGCATAACGCCGTCGAAATGCCCTGGTTCGGCCTCGGCGTCTCCGGCCTCAAAGACGGCGCCGAGACTGCCGGCTGCGTCCGCGCGGCGATCATTAACGGTTACCGCAGTATCGATACCGCGGCCATGTATGGCAATGAAACCGGCGTCGGCCAAGGAGTGCGCGAAGCTCTCGAAGAAACGGGTCTGTCCCGTGCCGATCTCTTCATCACATCAAAAGTCTGGAATTCGGATCTCGGTTATGACTCTGCGCTTGCCGCCTTTGAGACGAGCCTTGAAAAATTGAAGTTGGATTATCTCGATCTTTATTTGATCCACTGGCCTGTGAAAGGCAAATACAAAGACGCATGGCGTGCGCTTGAAAAGCTCTATAAGGATGGCCGGGTCAAAGCGATCGGCGTCTGTAATTTCCAGATCCATCACCTGGACGACCTCCTGGCGGATGCGGAAATCGTGCCGATGGTCAATCAGGTTGAATACCACCCGCACCTTACACAGAGCGAACTCCATGCTTTCTGCAAAGCCCGAAATATCCAATTGGAAGCCTGGTCGCCGCTCATGAAAGGTGAATTGCTCGATCATCCCGTCATCGAAGAAATTGCGATGAAAAATGAGAAAACGCCGGCACAGGTAATTTTGCGCTGGGACCTTCAGACTGGCGTCGTCACCATTCCAAAATCTTCAAAAGAACCGCGCATCATTCAGAATGGCCAAGTATTTGATTTCGAATTGACCGATAATGATATGGAACGTATTTCAGCATTGAATGAAAATCGACGTTCCGGTCCGGACCCGGATAATTTTGATTTTTGATGGTTCGGATTAAGCTCCATAAAAAACGCCATCTTTCTTTCACCGTTTTGCGGTGGGAAAGATGGCGTTTTTTGTGTTCGGATTATTCAAAGCAAAAATATAAAAAAGCGAACAATAATTTGAAATATTTTCCGTATATTTTATTTTAGTTGCGCGATTTCATAATTTAGTTGCGGTTATCGGTCATTTAGTTGCGGTTTTTACTGTTTTAGTTGCGGAAATCAGCAATTTAGTTGCGGTTACAGCCATTTTAGTTGCGGTCAGCAAAAAACCAAACTTCAAATTTGAAAAAGCCGCCACTTTCGCGGCGACTTCCTCAAAGAGCGGATGTTTTTCGCACAGCGAAAAACATCCGCTTAAGCTTTTGAATTTTGCATACCCCGATAGAAAAGGAAAAGTCCATCCCGGAAAGCATCGCTTTCCAACATGAACTCTGTACAGCTAATTTCTAAGTTATTCCGGTCGCTTCAATGAAAAAATTTCACCCAGTTTCGCGTAATTTGTTCCTGCCAGACGGCTGACCGGCTTGAGAAGATCTGCATTGATGCGGCCTTCATTGTAAATGGCCTCATCCACATGGACCCGGACAATCCGGCCGATGAGAAGATCCGTGTTCGGCAGGTCGATCGCCTGATGGAGGACGCACTCAAAACGGACTTTCGACTGCTCGACAGCCGGCACATCAACTTCTTCACTGTCGATCAAGGTCAATTTGGTTATATCGATTTCACTTTCGTCCGGTGGCAATGAAGCCGCAGTTTCATTTACTTCAAAGACATTCTCTTCATCGACAATATGAACGACGAACTCCTTGCCCGCCAGAATATTGCGCGCAGTATCTTTAGCTTCCCCTCCTTTTCGCTGCACAGAAACAGACAGCATCGGCGGGTTGGACGACACGATATTGAAATAGCTGAAAGGTGCAGCATTAATTACACCCTTCGGTGATTTACTGGTGACAAAAGCAATAGGACGGGGAATAATCGAGCCAACCAGCAATTTATAATTCTCACGTTCTGTCTGTTGATAAGGATCAAAACTTAACACGGCCATCGCTCCTTTTTCGTTCAGTTTACCCGAAACAGTGATGAATTCCGCCAAAGATGCTCGCTTATGCTCCTACAATTGAAATTTTCTGAGGCTCTTTTGCCGGTTTGCCGAAATAATAGCCCTGGAATAATTGATAACCCCGCTCCTTCAACCATTCAAAATCTTCTTTTGTTTCGACCCCTTCCGCCAGCGGAATTGAACCGACTTCCAAGGCTTTTTCAAGGAACCGCAGTGCTGTTTTCTGTTTGCCCGCATCTTCCGCTACACCTTGCACATATTGCATATCGAGTTTCATATAATGAGGCTTCAGATCCGCCAGCAATTCAATTGTGCTGTACCCCTCACCAACATCGTCGAGCGCATACTGGAAGCCTTTTTTCTTATAGAAAGCGAGGATTTCACGCAAATGTTCGATGTCATCCACTTTTTCCGTCTCCACCACTTCAAACACCAATTGCCGTGGATCCACACCCAGCTCGTTCGCCAGGTTCGTCGTCGAGCGCAGGCAGAATTCCGGCGAATAAATCGAAGTCGGGATGAAATTAATAAAGGCTTTCACATCTTTTAAAACGGCTGCGTGGCGGACAGCCGCCATCCGGCAAACCCGGTCGAGTGCGTAGAGTCTGCTGCGCGACTTCGCAGCCGGGAAGATTTCATTCGGATAAATAATCGTTCCGTCCTCGTGATGGAAACGCGCCAGCATTTCGTAGGCAAAAATTTCCTCATTCGCTGTAACAATCGGCTGGTAATGGCAAACGAGCAATTCCTTGCGGATCACTTCATCGATCCACTCCGTTTTGAAAACCTGTTCCATTTCTTCAATCCCATTCCATTCGCCTTTATCGATGCGGAACTGCACCCGCTCCGGTTCCATAAGATGCAGACAGAAATCGAGAAATTCCTGTGCCCCTGGCTCTTTCATAAGCAATCTATTGTCTTTTCTTGTAATTTCCATGTCTCTTCGTTGCAGATGGTGCACAATCATGTCCATCAGGGACAGATTGGTCTCGCCTTCCAACTTGATGTCAAACTTCAGCTCAGCAACTGAACAATTATTACACTCCATTGGTCACACTCCTTTTGTACTATCTATTTCAGATTACAATAAATTTCCTAATAAATCTTTATTATTTTTAAAATTTAGGAAATTAGTTTTCTTTAGTGCAAAGAAAAGCCCCCATTCTTTATCTCCTAACATTTTGATGGCGATTCTACGCTATATCAAAAACAGACGGAGAAAAAGGACTTCTTCTTCTCCGTCTGTTTTATTTTAGAGACTTATGGGACATCCTTTTTCTTCAGGGTATCACTTTGACTACTATTTCATTCTGAACTAAATACATTTAATGGTTCTATAATTGCGTTATTATTACTATTTCTCGAAACGAAAAGATTACTAAATTTATTGGGCGTAGAAATAGAATTTGCTCTATAACTGCAAGTCTAATAATATAATCGACCAGTAACTCAATAAATTAAATCCAAATATCATTTACAGCTGTTAATTCTGATTTAATATCGCCAGTGTTTACAACGCCCCTTGGCTCTACTAACATGATATGACACTCTTGGTTCGCAAAAGGTTTATGTTCAATTCCTTTTGGGACTGTAAACATCTCTCCTTGGGAAATTTTCACTTGACCATCGCGAAAATCAATGAACATCTCACCTTCTAGAACGATAAATACCTCGTCGGTATCTTGATGATCGTGCCACTCAAAATGCCCCTCTATCTTGACGAGTTTAAATTGATAATTATTCATTTCAGCAATGACTTTTGGTGACCACTGTTCACTGAATTTCGAAAATTTCTCATTTAGATTAATAGCTTGGTATTTGATACTAACCCCTCCTTTTTATATTCTACATACCCTATTATTGACTTGTTCTATTGTCTCATTCTCAGGTTCTTTAGGTATTAAAATAAATTCCTTATCGTTAAAGAATAATATCACTATCTCCAGAAGAGTTATCAGCTTTTCTTTCAATACGAAGAACATGATGGCGTCTGCACGCGTATCTGCTGGGGCCAGCCGGAAGATTAGTTTTAAAATATAAGTTGAAAAGATAATTCTTAACGAAAATAACTGTTTGTAAAACTGCACCTTTCCGAACAACATTAAAATAGCTGGAAAGAACAAAAACGCTCGCAAACGTGTCTACACACTTTACGAACGTTCTCTTTTTTCCAATCAGATTTACGAACCAAAATCCCTTAACTCTTCGCGAATTTATTCTTCGCATATACATACGTAACTGCAAGCGCTGCTACCAATACAGCTCCTTTAATAATATCGAAAGCGTAATACGGCAGATTCTGGATTGTCAGCCCGTTCAGCAGGATGCCGATGACCGCTGCGCCGAAAAATGTTCCAAGTGCATTTGGTTTGCCCGCACCGAGTACCGAATAGCCGACAAATACTGCCGCGACAGCTTCCATCAGGAGCGGCGCACCGGCATCGATCTGGCCGGAACCGACGCGCGCCGTAAACAGGATGCCCGCCATTGATGCGAAAACGCCCGAAACGATATACGCCGAAGTCTTGACCTTTTTCACGTTGACACCTGACAACGTTGCGGCTTCCGCATTGCCGCCGGTCATATAAAGAATGCGGCCCCAGCGCGTATGGTTCAAGATGACATATGCCGCAAGCACCATCACCACCATGATCCACACGGGCACCGGAAGCCCCAGCATCTGACCCTGGCCGATCCACAGGAACGCTTCGGACAATTGACCGGGTGCCGTGCCGCCGGAAGTCAGCGGCATATTGTTGTAAATTGAATAACCTTCCGTATACGTGCGGTGAAGGCCCGCCACGATATACATCATACTGAGTGTCGCGAGGAGATCCGGAATGCCGATGACGGTTATGAGGAAGCTGTTGACGAGCCCGACTGCCACCCCGATCAATAGCGGCAGCAAGAGTACAAGCCACAGCGGCATGTCATACCACACCATCAAAGACGCCGTCACAACAGTCGACAGGGACATCGTGGAACCGACAGACAGGTCAAAGCCGTCCACGACCAGTGTGAACGTGACACCGAGCGCCAGCAGCGTGACGATCGAAATCGACCGGAGAATGTCCGAGAAGTTGCCGTAGCTGAAAAATGCGTCGCTGACGCTGCTGAAATACAGGATGATGGCAATCAGCAGGATAATGGCGCCGTATTTAAACAGAAATTGGACTGCGTTTTCTTTCGCCGAGTTTTTCGTTTTGGGTAAGCTCTTCTTTTCCACCGCTTGCATAAAGTAATATCCTTTCCTGGGTCGCTTCTTGACGTGATAATTCTTTCACGATCTGACCATCGCACATTACCAGAATCCGATCGGATATGCCGATCGCTTCATGGATTTCACTGGAGAAATAAAGGCAGCCTTTGCCGTTTCCGGCCAGTTCCCGGATCAATTTGAAAATATCCACTTTCGCCCCGATATCGACACCTTTTGTCGGTTCATCGAACAGGTAAAGCAGCGAGTCGAGGCTCATCCACTTGCCGATGGCCACTTTCTGCTGATTGCCTCCGCTCAGGTGGATGAGCGGCGTTTCGGTATTGCCGGTTTTGATCTTTAATTTATCGATGATGTCTTCCGCAAATTTGTTTTCTGACGTTTTATTCATGAACAGCCGCTTTGAAAATTTCGGGAGATTCGGAAAAGATGCATTGGCACGCAGCGTCTCGTGGACGAACAAGCCTTCTTTCCGGCGTTCTTCCGGAACCAGCGCCATTCCCGCACGGATCGCATCGCCCGGATGGTGAAGACGCGTTTTTCTCCCGGCAATTTCGACCGTTCCGCTGACTGTCTTCGTTGCCCCGAAAAGGGCTTTTGCGAGCTCCGTTTTGCCGGCGCCGACGAGTCCGACAATGCCGACAATTTCTCCGGTTTTGACTTGCAAGGAAACATCCTGCAGCTTGCCGCCATCCGATAAGCCTTTGACTTCCAACAAATTCTCGCCGGTCGGATGCGGCTGGTTTTCAAGTTCCTGGCTCAACACTTCCCCCAGCATCGATTCGATAATCTGGTCGGATTGTGACTCTTCCGTAACGAAAGTGTTGACCCATTCCCCTTCCCGCATTACCGTAATCCTGTGGCTGATGTTAAAAACCTCCGGCAGCCGGTGGGAAATGAAGATGCAGCCGACGCCGTCACTGCTCAGTTTCCGAATCACTGAAAACAATTTATCCGATTCCGTCAGCGACAAAGGCGCAGTCGGCTCATCGAAAATGATGATCTTTGCCGAATGCACCAAAGCGCGGGCGATCAGCACCAGCTGCTTTTCCGCCAAAGTAAGCGTTCCTGCTTTTCGGGTGACCGAGATTTCTTCCGACTGCAGTTTAGCCAGCGCCTCCTGCGCCTGTTTGTTTATTTTCTTTTTGGACAGCAGAAAACTGCCGCCCGATGCAAAACTGTCCAATAGGATATTTTCCGCCACTGTCAATTCCGCAACGATGGCCGTATCCACTTCCTGATAGACGCAATAGATGCCGTGCTCTTTTGCCTGTTTCGGTGAGCGCAACGAAACGACTTTGCCGTCGAGCCTGATTTCGCCGCTGTCCGGACCGTAAACACCTGACAGAATTTTGATCATTGTGCTCTTACCGGCTCCATTGACGCCGAGCAAAGCATGAACCTCACCTTTCGTAAGAGTTAACTCGCCGTTTTGCAATGCCGTCACTTTGCCGAAATGCTTGCTGATTGCCTGCATGGTCAATAAATGCTGCATCGCTGCAATCCTCCTTTCACCGAAAGGAGCCAACCATTTCCGATGGCGGCTCCGATAGCGTTTTTATTATTGCCCTTCCAATTCCCGCAAGTCATCCGTATAACCCTGCTCGCTTGCTCCCCATCCTTCGATGTATTCGCTCAAGCTCTCCGTTGTCACCGATTCTTCCGGAAGCTGCTCCGCATCGATGAACACAGGCTCAAGCACGACTTTCTCTTCAGGCTGTTCGCCGTTGATCAATTGGTAAGCGTAACGCACCTGGATGCGTCCGATATCCGCCGGGTCAACTGCCGCTGAAGCTACCCACGGGCTGCCGTCTTTTTGGATCATCTGTAAATCTTCATCGCTCATGTCGATGCTGTAAACTTTAATGTCAGTGCGCCCCGCCTGTTCAATGGCACGGACCGCGCCTTTCGCAAATTCATCCCAAGCTGCCCAAACGGCTGTGATATCGCCTTCGTTCGGATATTGCTTCAAAATCGCTTCCATTTGCGACTGTGTATCGAGCGCTGTATTTTGAGTAGCAGCGCCAAAAGCCGCTACTTCTTTAATGCCTGTGTTATCTTGCAGGAATTGCTCATAAGCGACCTGGCGACGTTCCATCGGTGCAAAACCGGCCGTCCAGATTTTCACGATATTCGCTTCGCCGTCATGGTCATCCGACAATTTCTGCAAGGTTTGTTCCGCCATCAGCTGGTCGCCTTGTTCAAGTGACACAACGCCTTCCACGTCGACTCCCGCATCAAACGCCACGACCGGAATCCCTTGTTCCACCGCTTTTTCCACGCCTTGATTCAAAGCTTCTTTCGTGCCGTGGTCAATCAGAATCGCGTCCGCTCCCTGGTTAATGGCAGCATCCAAATTGGATGCCATTTTCGCCAAATCCCCTTCTGAATTGAAAACCGTCACACTGCCTTCGAATTTCTCAGCCTGCTCTTCAACGCCTGCTATGTATTGTGCTGAAAATGTTCCCAGATTCTGCTGCAGGATCAATGCCACGTTCTTGCCTGCCAGCTCATGGTCCGACGCTTCCGATTTCTCCCCTGAATCCGTTTCCGCTTCTGTCACCGTCTCGCCTTTCGGCTGGCACGCCGCCAATACAATACTGATAAATAATAAAGCCGCAATAATTAAAAATGATTGTTTTTTCATGATTTCTCTCCTTTTCCACTAACTGTTGTAAAAACATCGATTATATTCCGCTCATAATCCGGATGGATGATGCCTTTTTCCGTGATAATCGCTGTGATGTATTGTGCCGGCGTTACATCAAATACCGGATTAAAGACTTTTGTGCCATTCGGTGCGATGGGCTGCCCGGCACTATGGGTGATCTCTTCTGCTGACCGTTCTTCAATCGGAATATTTTTGCCATCCGGAATCTGCAGATCGAATGTCGAAACCGGAGCCGCTACATAGAACGGAATGTTGTAGGCAGCGGCCAGGATGGCCAGATTGAGAGTTCCGATTTTATTGGCTGTATCACCGTTTGCCGCGATGCGGTCAGCGCCGACGATAATTGCTTCGATGCCTTTCGCACCAATCGTGTGGGCGGCCATGCTGTCTGTGATAAGCGTCACATCAACGCCTGCCTGCTGCAGCTCCCACACCGTCAGCCGCGCCCCTTGAAACACCGGACGCGTTTCACAGGCATAAACTTCAAACTCACGCCCCAGTTCCTTGCCAAGATGGAATGGCGCCAGTGCTGTGCCGTATTTCGCCGTTGCAATCGAACCGGCGTTGCAGATCGTCATGACTCTCGAGCGGCCTTCCAATAAATCCAGTGCATGGCCGCCGATGGTGCGGCATGCTTTTTCATCTTCCTCATGGATGCGTTTTGCTTCCGCCAGAATTTGCGCTTTTGCCGCTGCCACTGTTTGCGCCGATCCAATCGATTGCTGCAGCCTGCCAAGTGCCCACACCAGATTGACTGCCGTCGGACGCGATGAACCAAGATAAACCGCATCCTTTTTGACGTAATGATGGAAAACTTCCAATGTTTCTGTGTCATGCCGCTGCACGGCAAGCGCCAATCCGTATGCCGCCGTGATGCCGATGGCCGGTGCGCCGCGGACTTTCAAGGTAACAATGGCGTCATATACATCTTCAATCGTATTGAGTGCAATATATTCCGTTTCGTGCGGAAGTTTCTGCTGATCCAGAATGATCAACTGGCCGTTGATCCATTGAATTGATAAGGGAATCGCCATTTGCTACAGCTCCTCTACCAGCGCCGTCACATCCTGAATGGAAGTCAGTTCGCTGCGTTTTATGATTAATGTCTCCCCGAGTCGGAGAGCCTGTTTTTTGAATTGGATGCGCTGTCCAGCGTCTTCGATGCCGTCGAGATCTTTGACATGAGCCAGGCCGATCGTGCGACGGATCAACTCACAGCCGGCAAAGCCAAGCGCATCCCGGAAGATTTTTTGGAGCACCGATTGCCGGTAACCCGGAACATCCCTAAAGTCTTCAATGCCTTTGCTTTCCCACAGTTCAGTGAAGCGCGTTTCGAACACGTCCCAGGTATTTTCAATATGCCGCACGATTGTCTCCCGTCCTTCTCTGTTCCGCGTAATGCCTTGCACAATTAAGTTCGCAAGGAATAAGCCGACATCAAAGCCGATCGGTCCGTAAAACGCGAATTCCGGATCGATGACTTTGGTTTCATTGTCATCAGCAAAAATGCTGCCGGTATGAAGATCGCCGTGAAGCAATGCCTCCGCTTCCGTCAAGAAGCTGCGTTTCAACTTCGCCGCTTCGAGCTTCAAGCTGTCATTGTTCCAGATCGCCTCAACCGACTGCCGAAGCTCCGGTTCGAAATCGTTCGTCTCGTAGTCGAAAAATGGATCGGTGAACACCAGGTCTTCCGTTATCTTGCACAGTTCCGGATTGGAAAATTCCGCCGCCAGTCGTTTCTTTTCAAATGGATGTAAAGCGAAATCGGATGTATGGAATAAAGTCTGCGCCAGGTATTCACCGATATGAGCGGAAAGTTTCGGATAGCTCTTCCCTTGAATCAGGCCTTCGCGGGCAATTGTCAGATGTGAAAGGTCCTCCATCACTGTGTAGGCCAATTTGTCATCCGTGCCGTACACTGCCGGCACCAGGCCGGCTGCAAACTCGCCGTGCTTCCGGAGTGCCGCCGCTTCGATCGCGGCACGCTTCAGTGTCAGCGGCCAGCTTTCGCCCACCACTTTGGCATAAGGCAGCGCCTGCTTGATGATGATGCCTCTGCCGCTTTCCCGGTCGCTCACGCGGAAGACATAATTCAAATTGCCATCACCGATTTCCCGGCATTCAAGATTTGCGCCTTCCGTCAAAAGCCCTGCCGCCAATTCGATGGCTGCCGCTTCCGTCAAAGGCTCATATGTGGAAATTGCTGTAGTTGTCATGGTCATCTTCCTCTCAAATTCAATATAAAAACGCCTCTTTCCCGAAAGAAAGAGGCGCAGAATAAAGAGGTTCCATGCCTCTTATCTTTCAGAAATAAAATTTCTGATGGAATTAGCACCGTGCCTTGCGGGATGTTCATCCCGGCGCTAAAGCGCCCCTTCTCACGAAGGTATTACGGTCGGTTGCTGGGCGTCATAGGGCCAATTTCCCTCTGCCTGCTCTTGATAAGAGTACTAAAATTTGTATGAAGTTTTGTTATGAGTTGAATCCTATCACGAGTCAGAATTGACTGTCAACAAGATTTTTTGAAATTGTGAAGACCCTTAACATCCCAATTTAGAGACTTTTATAGAAGAAATACGGATAAATTTGTACGGAAATTTTTTTGAAGAATTTATGTTGATTAGTGATCTGCACTTGCCCACTCACTCCTATAAAAATCAAAGCCCTTTAAGCGGATGTTTTTCGCTGTGCGAAAAACTCCAGTGTCTGAAGGGAGCCTTCGCTGGAGGCGAAGGCTTTTCATTTCTTGTTTTATGGTTATGGAGCAGTTTCGTCGGGCTTGTTAAAGGGAGTCTGGTTTCGGTCGAGGTTTCATCTGCTTTTCTCTAAAAATGTTCGACGTTTGAGGAATAATGGCGTTTACTGCCGGCCGATTCTAGGGAATTCAGTGATTTCGAATGGGTTTGCTGCACCAACTGCCGGATCATGAGCGGCACCCACTCACTTCCAACTTTGCAATTTCCCCATCGCCATCTCTCCTTAAGAAGTTTCTCACAATTCCTTGTTGACAGAATTCTTCACACATGGAATAATCAGAATTACTTTATTGCAACAAACCCAACCGAATATCCAATTCTTATTTAGAGCAGGTGGAGGGACAAGCCCTACGAAGCCCGGCAACCGGTCCAGCGATGGACACGGTGCTAATTCTTGCAGCCAGAAGCTATGGCTGAGAAATAAGAAGTCGTTAACGCCCTTAACCTCTTCTTATTTGAAGAGGTTTTTTTATTTTTTATATAAAGGAGTGCAAATATATGAGCAGACTGTCAGCAAGCTACCAGGTATACGGCAAAGCGGGGTCATTTGAAAAGAAAGCGGAAGGCATCGCCCTCGGACTGACGATCGGATCCTGGACCGACTTGCCGCTACTCGAGCAGGAACAATTGAAGCAGCATAAAGGCGAAGTGGTATCGGTGGAGGAATTTCCACAAAGTCCTCATCCACTGAAGCCGGATGCAATCAAAGCACATATCAAAATCTCTTATCCAAGCGCAAACTTCTCGGCGGATTTGCCGGCCATCCTGACCACCGTTTTCGGCAAACTGTCACTCGACGGCGAAGTGAAATTACTGGATCTCGATTTTGAAGAAGGTTTGCTCAAAAAATTCCCGGGACCACGCTTCGGCATCGACGGCATCCGTGGATTGCTCGACGTCCATGGCCGCCCGCTCGTCATGAGCATCTTCAAAGGTGTGATTGGCCGGGACCTTGATTATTTAACGGCACAACTGCGACAGCAGGCGCTCGGCGGTGTCGATCTCGTCAAGGACGACGAAATCCTGTTCGACAATCCGTTGACTCCTTTTGAACAGCGCATCACCGAAGCGAAAGGAGTATTGCATGAAGTCTACACCCAAACCGGCCATCGCACGTTATACGCAGTCAACCTTTCTGGCCGCACATCCCAGCTTCGCGATAAAGCGAGACGCGCTCGCGAACTCGGCGCCGATGCCCTACTCTTCAATGTTCATGCATACGGACTTGATGTGCTACAGGAATTGGCGGAAGACGATGACATCGCTTTGCCGCTGATGGCGCACCCAGCATTCAGCGGCGCGTTCACTTCTTCCCCGTTCTACGGCGTTGCGGCTCCGCTGGCACTCGGCAAGCTGACGCGTTACGCCGGTGCCGACTTCTCGCTGTTTCCCTCCCCTTACGGCAGTGTTGCCATGGAGAAGACAGCGGCACTCTCTCTCGGCGAGCAGTTGACGAACGAAAGCCTGCTGCAACCGACGTTTCCGGTTCCTTCCGCCGGCATCCATCCCGGACTCGTGCCGTTACTCGTCAATGATTTCGGAATCGACAGTATCATCAATGCAGGCGGCGGCGTCCACGGACATCCGGACGGTGCTGCAGGCGGCGGCAAAGCTTTCCGCCAGGCGGTCGATGCGGTGCTGAAGGATCAAACACTGGAAAATGCCAGCCAACAGCAGCCGGAATTGAAAACAGCATTGGAATTATGGGGGTAAGTTATGAAACAACCAATCATCTTTTGTGATTTTGATGGCACAATCACGACAAACGATAATTTAATCGCCATCATGAAGCATTTCGATCCACCTGGCTGGGAACCCATCAAAGATGAGATTCTCGCACAAACCATCTCCATACGTGAAGGTGTCCAAAGGATGTTCTCTCTCCTGCCATCCTCCAAAGAGGATGAAGTAATCGCCTATGTGCTCAAACAGGCAGAGATTCGGGAAGGCTTCGGGGAATTCGTCGCTTACACCAGACAGCACAATATTCCGCTCTATATTGTCAGCGGCGGCATCGACTTTTTCGTCTATCCGCTGCTCGAACCGTTCGGACCGTTCGCAGGCATTTATTGCAATGAAGCGAATTTTTCCGGCGACTTGATCCGAATCGATTTCCCGCACGGCTGCGACGAACAATGTGCGAGCCAGGGCTGTGGCTGCTGCAAGCCATCAATCATCCGGAAGTTGCTTGCGGATGGTGCGACCAGCATCGTCATCGGAGATTCCATCACCGATCTGCAGGCGGCAAAGTATGCCGACCTGGTCATCGCCCGAGATTTCCTCATTGAAAAATGCGAAGAGCTGAACATTCCTTATGAACCTTTTGAAAATTTCGGAGATGTTACGGAAATTATCGAGGCGAAGTTGGGGGTGCGGTCATGACTCAACAGACATTAAACCATTTACAGGAAAAATGGTCGGAGCTGGCGGACGTCAAAGATGTGCTGGCCGCCCGCGACTGGTTCATGGGCACGAGCGGCAATCTTGCCATCAAAGTGAACAGTGAGCCGCTCCAGTTTCTGGTCACGGCGAGCGGCAAGGATAAATCTAAACGGACCGATGAGGATTTCCTCCTCGTCGGCGCGGACGGCGAACCGGTCGAAACCACTCACCTGAAACCTTCCGCCGAAACTTTATTGCACAGCGCCATATTCAATAAAACAAGCGCCGGCTGCAGCCTGCATGTCCACACCGTTGCCAACAACGTCCTGTCGGAGCTTTACGGGCGCGACGGCAAAATCGATTTTAAAGGGCAGGAACTCATCAAGGCATTTGGCCTGTGGGACGAAGATGCGGTGCTGTCCATACCGATCATTACCAACCACGCCAGTATCCCGCGGCTGGCTGAAGATTTCGAAGAACATCTGTCCGCCGATAAAGGCGCCGTGCTGATTCGCAACCACGGCATCACCGTGTGGGGCAAAGATGCGTTTGAAGCGAAGAAATTGCTGGAAGCGAGCGAGTTTTTATTTCAATACCAGCTCGCCCTTCTCCAATTAAAATAAAACCCAATCAGAGAGGAAGATTACTAATGGCAATCATCAAAATTCAAGGTACCGACGAAACAATTGAAGCACAAAACGAAGTCGCAGCATTTTTGGAGCAGCAGGAAGTTGTCTATGAGCATTGGGATATCGAAAAATTGCCGGAACCGCTCCGTGAAAAATTCGATTTGAGCGATGAGGAGAAAGAAGAAATTCTTCAGGCGTTCAAAGCGGAAATCGATGACATTTCCGAGCGCCGCGGCTACAAAGCGGCTGACGTGATTTCCCTGTCCGATTCCAATCCGAAGCTCGACGAATTATTGAAGAACTTCCAGCGCAAGCATATCCACACAGACGACGAAGTCCGCTATATCGTCAGCGGCCACGGCGTGTTCATCATTCAAGGCAAAGACGAGCGCTTTTTTGAAGTCCACCTGACGCCGGGCGATCTGATTTCCGTACCGGAAAACATCACGCATTATTTCACGTTGTCCGATGACCGCAAAGTCGTCGCCGTCCGCATCTTCGTTACGTCGGAAGGCTGGGTGCCGGTATACCAGGAAGAAAGCGTACAGAGCTGAAATGACAGATAAACCGTAGCCTTGGCTGCGGTTTTTTATTTTATTTAAATCCACTTTTCAAGTCTGTGCATTCCGGGAATACTGTATGATAATGAACATAGTGTTTCCGCTAGCGGGAATGGCTGAAGTTCTGTAGATTCAAGGAGAGATTCCCATGACATTATCGATGACCGAAAACGAAATTACGCTGGCGATTGTCCAGTCACTGAAAGAAGGCCGGATCCTGGAGTTCCAGGATGTCATGGATGAGTTGCAGCCGTATGATATGGCGCAGCATTACCTCCGGATTCCGGTCAAGCACCGGACGAAGTTCCTTCTCTACTTAACAACTTCACAATTGACGGAACTGATGGATGAGCTGGACAGCGAGGAGCAGCTTGAAATTCTGCAAAAACTGGGCGTAGACGAATCCAGGAAAGTTCTCGACCGGATGGATAACGATGATCTCGCTTCGCTGCTTGCGGATATCGAACCCCATCGTGCCGAGGAATTACTCGCGAACATGAACAGCGACGAATCGTCGATCGTCCAGAATCTGATGAATTATCCGCCTGAAACTGCAGGGCGCATCATGAACCCTCGCTATGTCTGGATTCCCAGCCATTACACGATCCGCGAAGCGATCGATAAGATCAAGCACTTTATTCATTATGCCGAATTCCTGAACTACCTGTACGTCGTCGATGACAATAAACGCCTCGAAGGAGTTGTGTCCTATAAGGATCTGCTGTTGGGTGAACTTGACGAAGAAATTAAAAATGTCATGTACTCCCGGGTTGTGAAAGCGGATGTGCTGACGGATCAGGAAGAAGTCGCCAACCTGATCAGCCGCTACGATTTTGTCTCCTTGCCGATTGTGGAAGGTGATAACCGGCTCGTCGGCGTTGTAACAGTCGATGACGTAATCGATGTCGTGATGCAGGAAGCCAATGAAGATATCGAGAAACTATCCGCTTCCGGTAAATCGATCGATTTCAAAACGAAACCGGTCATCGCTGCTTATCGGCGCCTGCCATGGCTTGTGCTTTTATTGTTCATCGGTTTGCTGTCAGGCGGCATCATCAGCCGCTTCGAAGCGACACTCGAAACTGTGGTCGCCCTGACGTTCTTCATGCCGATGATCGCGGGCATGACCGGCAACACTGGCACACAGTCACTGGCGGTTGTCGTCCGCGGGCTCGTGTCGCAGAAACCCGATTTCAAACAAAGCATCAAACTGATCGTCCGGGAATTATGGGTCGGCATCATCATCGGTGTGATCTGCGCCGTGCTGATTACCGGCATCGCTTATTTCTGGCAGGGCAGCCTCGTGCTCGGCTTCGTTGTCGGCAGCTCGCTGCTTCTGACGCTGATTATCGGGACGATCGCAGGCACCATCATTCCCTTGATTCTGTTTAAATTAGATATTGACCCGGCCATCGCTTCCGGCCCACTGATCACGACAATCAACGATATTCTTTCGCTGTTGATCTATTTCGGCATCGCCACAGTTTTCATCTCACAATTGATGTAAAAATGAATCACCAATTCTATTCCCTTTATTCCTATTAAATTACTTGGTATAATGAACAAAAGAATAAAGGGGCTGTATGATGACGATTCCAAAACCGCTCGTTCAAATAAATCAAAGTTTTATTGTGTTGTCCGTTATCGCCGGACTGCTGATCACACCACTCTTCCTGCTGCTGCCTTTCGCAGTGGGTGTCTATACATTGGCCACAAAGAAAAATCCGGTTATTCTCGCTGCTAAGCGGCTGTTGAAAAAACCGGCCGATCAATATGTCCAGGAAGACCGCGATCAGCAATTGTTCAATCAGTGGATTGCCACGGTGTGCCTCGGATTATCGATCGCCTTCTTCATCGCAGGACTTCCGCTGCTTGGTTATATCTTCAGCATCATGGTTATGGCCGCCGCCGGAATTGCGCTGATGGGTTATTGCATCGGCTGCACGCTCCGTTACCGTTTGATGATGATGAAGTATAACCGTACGCGGACGAATTAAAGATGTGAACACCTCATCAGGAGCAACTGCTCCTGATGAGGTGTTTTTAAATGGCTGAATTTTAAATTCCGGTTTCAAAATTCCGAAATTTCGCTATACTGGAAATAATAGGGGGTACAACAATGAAACTGGAAAAAGGAACGATTGAAGGGTTTAAGAGCAATACGGTTAATTATCTGCTGATCCGGCAAGAGGAAGTTTCTGCACGGCTTTCGGTGGTGTTGCCAGGTGCGGGCTACACAGCAAAGGCGCCACTGCTGCATTACGCGACGAATATTCATCTTCATCATGGCTCCGATGTGCTGATCGTAAATTACAGTTACAACGAACCGTTTTACGACGGCTTTTCGATGGAAGAACTGAGCGACGCGATCCGCTTTGATGTGGCAAAAATCATCGACAAGGTGACGGCTGAATTTTCTTACGAGAATTTCTGCCTGATCGGTAAATCGCTCGGCACCATTGCGATGGCGTCCGAATTGGAGCGTCCGGTGTTTCGTGAAGCTAAAGCCATCTGGCTGACACCGCTCATTCAACGTTCAGATGTATTTGACGCCATGCGCACGTTTCCGCAATCTTCACTAGGGTTTATTGGCGATGAAGATCCGGTTTATGATGCCGAACGCTGTAATCAAATAAAAACGAATCCGCAAATGGAGCTTCAATTGGTGCCCGGCACCGACCATAGTCTGGAGATCCCTGGGAAGACCCTTGCTTCCATCGATATACTGAAAGAAATCATGGCAGAAATTGAAAAGTTTCAGAAGGAGGAACAAGTCAATGACAAGAACTACCATCCAAAAAATTAATCAGATCGGTGTGCCGGTGAAAGATCTTGCGCGTGCCATCCAATTTTATGAAACACAACTGGAGCTTCCCATAATGTTCAATACGGATTCGATGGCATTTTTCGACTGCAAGGGGCTGCGCCTCATGCTGAGCCTGCCGGAAAAAGAAGAATTCGCATACGCAAGTTCGGTCCTGTATTTTGAGGTGGCGGATATTCAGCAAGCCTATGCCGATTTCCAATCACGCGGTATTGTGTTCAGCGGACCTCCCCATTGCGTCGTCAAAAATGGTCCGGCCGAAACCTGGATGGCCTTCTTTGTGGACACTGAGGACAATACGCACGCACTCACGAGTAATCGGGTTGCTTCATAGTATGTAAAAAAGTCCGGACGGCCACAGCCGTCTCGGACTTTTTCTTTGGAACGGAAAAACATTCGCCTGGGCGAATGTTCCGGGGATGGTGGCCGCTGTGCAGCCACCATCCGATGAATTCAGTGTGTTTTATTTTAGAAGCATGCGTCTGAGAAAGCTGGTATTTCCATTTATTTGGATATAATTGCTGAATACCTTGAAATACTTTCTGTTTTGGACGAAATACTTTCCAAAACGACTTGAATACTTTCCAAATCGTTCCAAATACTTTCTGTTTCATTATTTCAGTCTTCGGAAATATTTATTGCATAATATTCCAAACAATTTCTCCTGCACTTATATCCCAGCTTCGGCATTAGACGCCACCTTCACATCGGCCTGCTTCCGATTTTCCGGAAACACTTTGCGCCATCCGACGATAATCGCTGCAATCAGCAGCGCCATGTAAATATAGATGCCATAATCGAACATTCTGGCGATGAAATGGACGCCGACGAAGGCACCGATGATCAGCGTAAGCAGGAGTATACGGGAGGTGCCTGCATCCTGTGCGAATTCAAAGGAGCGCGTATACGGGAATTCCTCTTCCTTCATCATGTTGTATGTAATCAACGATTGCAGGATCGCGCTCAGCAGCACAACACCGAGGTCCGGCACAATGCGGACCGAGAAGATGCCGACATATACAACGCCGATCAGCAGGAATACAGGGAAATAGAGCTTGGCGAGAAACACTTTGACGGCCGCCCTGTAGGCAGCTGATTCCCTGGCGAGCGGCGCCGCCTTAAAAATCCATCCGCCTTTGTAACTGCCCGAGAATTTCAGCATAAAAATCGTACCCGGAATGAGGATATTACAGAAATAGATAAACAGATACATATTGCCTTCTGAAATATCTTCCAGGCTTCGGATTCGCAATTCATTGAAGATAAATAAAAACGGAAAAATGAGCGCCATGCCGAGATTCGGAAACACCTTCAGCTTGAACTCCCTCTCCTTTTTCATCATCATTGCGGAAAACCGGAAGAAAACGCGTTCTTCCTTGCTGCAGCAGAGCAGTTTCGACCAAAACCCATCGATTAGATACCTTCCCGGTTTCCGTCCCTTCGTATCGCTCAGCAGTTTTTCCAGATTCCGTTCAAACGACGGCATCAAACGGCTGTAAATATAAATCGCGAGGAATGGCACCAGCACCGCGAGTACGGTGAAAGCAATCATGTAGCTGCTCGTATTGCCGTTCAATATCAACTCAAACGGCGCACCGTACCAAAGCGGCGGAATCAGGAAATGCCAAGGGCTGAATGCGTAACTCATATCGAAACTGGTGAATTCGAATGCCCGGATCAGCACTTGGTAACCGATAACCATAACTAACGACAGCAGAATCTGGACGTAATTGATGATGTCCTTCAAACGTTCCCCGTCAAAATAGCGGAGCACAAACAAGTAAAGCAGTGATGTCAGCACTACGACAAGCAGCATTGCCAATACAATTTCCCCCAGGAAAATCAGAGAAAATAGAGGACCGTGCTGGAATAGACTTACAAAAACCGGCAACGCCACAAAAGCACCGGTTACGAAGCTCATATAGATGAGAATATGTATCGTTTTCGCAACGGTAATCGTCTTTTTATCAATCGGCTTCGTCTGCAGCACGTTTTTATCCCGGACATCGAGCAGTACTGCTGAAAAATCTGCAATCATCGATGTCATCAGGATGAACAGGATCATACCGAACTGTATGCTCATCTGGTAGATATAGTTTTCGCCGATAAACAGGAACGGCAACAGCAACAAACTATATAGCCCATAAATCCACAGCGACTTCAGGAATTGATTGCCTTCTTTTTTCTTGCCGATTTCATTGAACACTGTCGGCACCCGACGTTCGTCCATCGTCAATTTGATTTTCAGGATCATCATCATAACTTCGTAATCAACACCGAAACGTTTGAACAGACCCTTGAACAATGCGATGAATTTGAGTGATTGGAACTCACGCATCGTCTTGGTCTCCCCTTACGACAGAAACGAAATGGGCCGCTTTCTCGCGATGTTCCGTAAAGCCGGTCAATTGGTTGAAAATCCCGGACAACGAACCTTCCTCGCTCTGTTCCTGCAATTCCTCAAAACTGCCATCTGCGACAACTTCTCCGTTCACCAGCAGCACGATACGATTGCTGATCTTTTCGACAAGGTCCATGATATGGGACGAATAAAAAATGGTCTTTCCTTCAGCGGCCAGCTGAGACAGAATTTCCTGGATGACCATCATGCTGTTGGCGTCGAGCCCGCTTAGCGGTTCGTCCCAGAACAACAGGTCCGGATTGTGGAGCAAACTGGAAATGATCAGCACTTTTTGCTTCATTCCTTTTGAAAATGAAGACAGACGAGCGTGACGGACACCGATCAATTCAAATTGCTGGAGCAGCTGCTCGGCTTTCTGTTGCGCATACGCTTGTTCAAGACCATAAAGTTCTCCAGTAAACACGAGATATTCCAAAGCGGTCAGGTTGTCATAGGCCTCCGCATTCTCCGGCACGTAGCCGATACGGCGTTTATAGGAAACGTCGCCGTTTGAAATATCCTGGCCGAAAATTGTAATTTTTCCTTTGTAATCATCAATCAGGCCGAGCATGATTTTGACTGTCGTGCTTTTGCCTGCGCCGTTTGGCCCGATATAGCCAATAATCTGTCCTTTGGCCACTTCCAGATTGATGCCGTTCAGCACCTGTTTCCCACCGTAGCTCATCGTCAGATCCTGTATGGAAAGAATTGTGTCATGCGACGAATTCATGTAAACACCCCATTATGTATTTTATGTAATAAGTTAATTTTAACATTCATATGGATGAAATTGGGATTTATTTTAAGGCAAATAAAAGAGCTGCCGGAAATACGGCAGCTCAAATTAGTCATGGAGCAATTACCTGCGATTAATTTTTAGCTGAAAGCTGTTTCATTGTCCACCCGTTTCACAAGGAGCAAGTAAGCAAGCAAGCCCAGCAGACTCATGGTGAAAATGATTAACCCTAACGGTACGGCAGTTTCTTCTCCGGCAATACCGACCAAAGGAGCTGCAACTGCACCGAGGATGAATGGCAGAAGGCCAAGCAGTGCAGACGCGCTGCCTGCGACGCGGCTTTGTTCTTCCATCGCCAAGGTAAAGGAAGCGGTGCCGACAACGCCGAGTGAAGTAATAAAGAAGAATATGGGAATCACGACCGCCCAGAGCGGTCCGTCAATCAAGACGACGGCAAGCAAGATGGCACCCGCTGCTGTTGCTGTGAACAGTGCAACTTCCAGGAATTTCTTCTCCGACCAGATATAGCTGAAGCGGCCAACCGCATAACTGCCGATAATCAGGCCGATGCCGTTCATGCCGAACAAGATGCTGAACATTTGCGGAGAAACACCGTAGACATTCTGGTAGATAAAAGGTGTGCCGGCCACATAAGCAAAAACGCCGCCGATCAATAACCCTTGAGCCAGTGCATAGCCGGTAAATTTCCGGTTCTTGATGATGACACTGAAATTACTGAGGGTTTCTGTCAGATTTCCCGGCACCCTTCTTTCTAGAGGCAAGGTTTCTTCAAGACGCCATGCACTGACCATCATCAGGACGATCCCCAATAATGATAGAATCAGGAAAATCCCTCTCCAGTCAGCAAACAAAAGGATTGCGCTTCCGACCGAAGGCGCCAGCAATGGCACCAGGTTATGGACAACCATGAGCAAAGCGAAAAGCCGGGTCAATTCTGCTCCGCTGCTGACATCCCGCACTATTGCCCGGGAAATAACGAGACCTGCGGAAGCCGCAAAACCCTGTACAAAGCGCAAAGCGACGAATATGTAGATGTTCGGGGCGAAAACAATGGCAATCGAAGCGACCGCATAGACGATCAAAAATATAATCAGCGGCTTTCTGCGTCCTTGTGAATCGCTGAGCGGCCCGGTAACCAGCTGGCCCAGGGCAAGACCCAGCAAACAGGCGGTTAAACTGAGTTGCACTGTCGATGCATTGGTCTGATAAACTTCAGTAAGTGCCGGGAACGCCGGAAGGTACATATCGATGGTAAAAGGAATCAAGGCCGTTAACGCACCTAGAAGAATAACAAAACGAGATCGTTTCATCCCGGCTAAATTTTTCATTCGTATGGAACCTTCTTTCTTTTTTTCATTTATGTATTTCTTCTTGAACCCAATTGTCAAAGATGAAATGGCTGTTTTTTAGCCTACCACGAACCCGGATGATTTTCCCTTTATTTAACTTCGCATATCAACATTTCCATTTTTCATTAAATTAAAGAAAAAGTCTCTGCACTCTGCTAAGACTTTCTCAAAAGACCCGCGTAAACAGGATTTGCGCAATCAGCAGCACCGTCACAGCGCGCAGCAGAGGCTTCACAAATTTCGGGTTCAATTTTTCAGCAATTCTCACCCCCGCCTGCGCGCCGGTGATCGAACCAAGCACCAATGCAATCGTCAATGGCCAGATGATATTGCCCGCCAATGTGTAAGTGACGGCATCGCCGGAAGGCTGATCAATCCTCCACCTCCCGCAAGGGTCCCCAAAGTCGTCGCGATTAAGCCAATGAAAAACATAAGAATGAAATCCATCACCATCACCTCTTTTCATCCTTACTATAATCCTCTTAGTAACTTAAATAAATTCAATAGTTATTATGAAAATCGATAATAAAAAAACTTATGTAAAAACCATCCCTATTCATTAAGAGCCTACAAAGGAAGCCCTCGAATTGAATCACAATTCGAGGGCTTCCTGGATGACTATTTTTTCAATACTCTAAACGAAGCGGCCAATTTAGTTGCAAAATCTTCCGGCTTTTCGACTGACTGAACATGAAGGTACATGATTGCCGGTTCTGCATAAAGCCAGTGGTTATGCAGAGCACTGATAGTAAGGTTATTTTCCCCGAGTGCACGGGTAAAGTCAGGAACTTCTTCCGGCAGCAAGACAATTTCTGCATGGTTCAGGGCAGTGCCATCGTCTTCAAGTGCTTCAAAATGGATTTCCATCGATAATTCACTTTTGAATGGCCGTCCTTGAACTGTCACGTCCAAATCGCGTGGTTTTGGTGCTTCCACCACTCCTTTATCGGAATCCGGTTCCGCTTCTACACCCAGAATGTCTCCGAATCGCTTTGCTGTTTCTTCAAGTTTACTCATGAATGTCGACTCCTTTCGATTTGCCCGGCATTGTCGTATGGACAATCACGAGGTTTAAATGGATATGTGTCTACTCTTATATAAATAGCCTGCAATTTAATTCTTAAACATCTCCAGACACAGCCTTGTGTTAAATATTCCCCTCAACTAACTTACTTACTAAGGCCATATTCACTGACTGGAAAAGCAGGAATTCACCAGAACTTTCAAAGTAATAAAATACAAAAAAGGCTATCCTCAAAAGTCGCTTACACAACTTTCTGGATAGCCCTCATGCTTTATTTTATTTGTCCATTTCCTCGGACAATGTATTTCGTTGAAGTCAAAGCCGGCAATCCCATCGGACCGCGGGCATGAAGCTTTTGCGTGCTGATGCCGATTTCTGCGCCAAAGCCGAATTCGAATCCATCCGTAAAACGGGTGGATGCATTGTGATAAACAGCAGCTGCATCGATTTCATTGAAGAATTGTTCAACGCTTGCAGCATCAGTTGAAATAATGGCTTCTGAATGTTTTGTGCCATACTGATTGATATGTTGAACGGCCTGATCGACAGTGTCAACAACCCTTATGGCAACTTCAAAGCCCAGATACTCCGTTGCCCAATCTTCATCTGTAGCAGGGACAACACTCGAAGAACCTTGCTGCACAGCTTCATCTCCGTGAATTGTTACATCCTGTGCCTGCAAAGCAGTCACAAGTTCAGGCAGATGTGCTGCGGCCCAATCCCTTTGTACAAGAATCGTTTCGCAGGAATTGCAGACGGAAGGACGCTGAGTTTTCGCATTGATCGCAATATCCACCGCCATCTTCACATCCGCTGTTTTATCGATGTAAATATGGCAATTTCCCGCTCCCGTTTCCAGAACCGGAACTGTCGCATTTTGAACGACCGTCTGGATGAGTTTCGCTCCGCCACGCGGAATCAGAACATCCAGATACTCATTTAGTTTGAACATTTGGGACGCCGTTTCCCGGCGTGTATCTTCCAGCAATTGAACCGCTTCAACCGGCAATTTGGATTTTTCCAGCGCTCTGCGAATCACTTGAACAATCGCTTTATTGGAGTTGATCGCTGTTGAACTGCCGCGCAGTACAATCGCATTTCCTGTTTTCAGGCACAGGCTTGAGGCATCAACTGTTACGTTAGGGCGCGCTTCATAGATCATTCCGACGACACCGATAGGTACACGGATTTTTGTCATCGCCAGTCCATTGGGCTGCTCCCATTTTTCGAGGGTCTCTCCGATGGGGTCATTTAACCGGGTTAATTGGATGAGTGCATCTGCCATATCTTTTAAGCGGGGTGCATCCAGTGCCAGGCGATCCACCAGCGAATCGTTCATCCCTGCCTGTTTTCCGGCCGCTATGTCTTTCGCGTTTTCACTTAAAATGAAGTCCTGTTCTTCCAGCAATTGAGCTGAAATGATTCGCAATGCCTCATTTTTTTCTTCTGTAGTTGCTTTCGCTAACTGGAAAGCCGCCTTTTTTGCTTCCTGTGCTTTTAAAGTCAATTCAGTTTCTGTAACTTGTTCTTCTTGTAGAAGTTCAGTCATCCTTTGTCTCCTTTCGAATTATGCGTTCACTAATACTTTTGGTTCTGCCATTGTTCCGATATAAGTTCCGTCGCCTTTTCCTTCAAAAATCTCAACCAATTTTTCACTGCCGTCTCCAGATCCGATAAATACCTGGATTTCCGAAGCCAATGCTGTTTTAGCAGCTTCCACTTTTGATTTCATTCCGCCGGTGCCAACATCTGAAGAACCTTCTGCGGTTGCGGCATTTTCCATTTCAGAATGGATTTCAGTAAGAAATGTATATTTCTCTGCATTTGGATTCTTGTTGGGATTTTCCCGATAGATTCCATTTATATCTGTCATAATCATCAGGAAATCTGCGTGCACCAGTCTGCTGACTAAGGCGGACAACATATCATTGTCTCCGAATGTCAGTGCTTCCACAGAAATAGAGTCATTCTCATTGATGATTGGCAATACGTCCCGCTCCAATAAGTTGGATATCGTGTCGTTTGCATTTTTGTACATATCTTTGGTCAACAGCAATTGTGCTGCTACGATGCCGTGTTTTTTGCATTCATCCGCATATGCCTGCAGCAGGAGCCCTTGTCCTACAGCTGCAGCCGATTGCTTATCGACAACTGTATCTGGACGGGACAGGTAGCCAATGCTCTTAAACCCTGCCGCTACTGCTCCTGATGAAACCAGAATCACTTCATGGCCCTGTTTTTTCAAGCTCGCCAATGCTTCCACATGGCCGCGCAGTTTGCTGATTGACAATTTCCCATTGGAATCGGTCAACGAACTGCTGCCTATTTTCACTACAATTCTTTTCTTCGTCACTTACAGTCAACTCCCATTTTAAATAAAAAAGTTCTTCCTTCTCTTAAGACGGAAAAACGTCGTCTCCGTGGCATTTTTTCCAATTCAAGATTGTATTCAATCCAATGATCAGACTATACGCTGTTACGAGTTTTTATTTAACTTCATAGACCGAATTAACGCTGTGAAAAAGAGTTTTATAATATTAAAATAAAATGATGAGCGTATAATCTTGCGTAGATCCCAAAACCGTCACAAAGGTCTTCTCGACAAATCTAAGCATTTTCCCACCAGCGCTTTGCACCGTTCGGTATTGTTTAAATGTTGATGATTAAGGACATTCAAACAAAAGAATAAGTTGTTATGTTAACACACATAAATTTTATTTCCAAATTCCCTCCAGTTTTTAAAGGGTTTCATTGGCTGTCAAAGCCTTATGGATGTAAGGGTCCCATCTTTTTTAAAAAAATATAAAAAAAAGACCATTCAGCGAATGATCTCCATGAAATGCATCAGTATTTTAGCGGTGAGGCCCCATATGACTTTGTCTTCGTAAATATAGAAAAATTCATCGACTTGCCGGGTACGCCAATTGTAATTTTCGCCGCCTGCTATGAGGTCATAAGGGAAACTTTCTTCCGGCTGGATGTCGAAATTGATCCGGTAAACTTTCGGATCTTTTTCGAGGAAAAACGATAAAGGCACTGTAAACAGGCTGTCCACTTCTGGCGGGTTCGGCCGGAATTCGACATCAGGATCGATGATTCCCGCAAAACTGTAAACAATCATGCCGAAAGGGGAAACGATATAGTCGAGTGGGAAAATATCGGAAATCTGCCTGCGCTGAATCCCCAGCTCTTCCATCGTTTCCCGGACGGCGGCATCTTCTTCCGACTCGTCCTGCTTGTCGATTCTTCCGCCCGGAAAACAGATTTCACCAGGCTGGCTTCTCATTTGATGGGAACGGACTTCGAAGAGGATATGGATTTCACCGTCTTTTTCAATCAGCGGCAGAAGAATGGCAAATTTCGAAAAGCTCTTATTGTCCATCACTTCCGGTATCCGGTCTTTCACTTTGTCCACCAAACTTTTCGGATCCATATCGTCACCTCCGTTTCCTTTCCTTCTATTCTAGCAAACCATCCTTCTAAAAGCTTTTCTGGGAATGAAATGGATATGACTTGAATAACAATTTTCAACCGATATTCCGCAAAACAGCGAAGAGTTGACCGAAGCCTGCGAGGGCGACTCTTTGCGACGAAGCAGCGAAGCGATGCAGGAGCATAGGGTTTTGAGTTAGCCCCCGGCAGTAGGCGTCGCGACGTCCTGTCGCGCCGACTGCATGACCCACATCCTGTGGGCCCGCAAGCGAGGTGTTTTGCGGAATATCGATTGATATGCACCTCAAATCATCAACAATTCCCGTATATCATCCTCCGTCATCGCAGCCAGTGGCTCCTGGCCGGATTGGATGACTTCGTCGATGAGGTTTCTTTTCTTCTCCTGCAGTTCGGTGATTTTTTCTTCAATCGTTCCTTTGGCAACCATCCGAATGACCTGGACGGTATGCTGCTGGCCCATGCGATGCGCGCGGCTCGCTGCCTGTTGTTCGACTGCCGGATTCCACCACAGATCGTAAAGGATAACGGTATCTGCTCCGGTCAGGTTGAGCCCGGTGCCGCCCGCTTTGAGTGAAATCAGGAATAAGTCCCCTTCACCTTCGTTAAAGCGGTTGCACAGTTCGACGCGGTCCTGTGGCGGGGTCTGGCCGTCGAGGTAAAAATACGGGCGCCTTTCACGCGTCAGCCGGTTGCCGATCAATTGCAGCATTTGTGTAAACTGGGAAAACACGAGCACGCGGCGTCCGGCCATACGGCTGCTTTCGACGATTTCCATCAATTGATCGAATTTCGCCGATCCGCCTTCGTAATTTTCGACGAACAGCGACGGGTGGCAGCATAATTGCCGCAGCCGAGTCAGGCCCGCCAAAATTTTGATGCGGTTTTTTTGCAGGCTGTCTTTATTGAGATGCTTCAGCGCTTCCTGTTTGAGTTCGGCGAGATACGCGGCATAATACTTTTTCTGCGCCGGATATAGTTCGGAGAATTGCAGCGTTTCCACTTTGTCCGGCAATTCCTTCAGCACATCCTGTTTGATGCGCCGCAGGATGAACGGGCGCACCCGTTTGGCGATGCTTGCGCGACGCATCTCGGCAAAACGCATACGATTCGGCAGCAGTTCCGGAAATACGACGTGGAAAATCGACCAAAGTTCATCCAGAGAATTCTCAATCGGCGTGCCGGTCAGAGCAAAACGGTAATCCGCTTCAATCGCTTTGACAGCTTTAGCCGTTTGGGTCACCGGATTTTTAAATGCCTGTGCTTCATCCAGAAACAAGGTATGAAAAGTTTTCCCTTTGTATAAAGCGCCGTCCATGCGCAGCGACGGATAGGACGTGATGATGACATCTGCCTCTGCCCCTTCGGCAAACCGCTTCGTCCTTCTGGTTTTATTGCCATCAACGATGATGGCTTTAATGTCAGGCGTGAACTTTTCAAACTCACTGAGCCAATTATAGGTCAGCGAAGAAGGCGCCACAATCAGCACCGGCTGCTTGCGCCGTCGGATCTCCGACAACTCTGACTGGATAAATGCGAGGCTCTGCAAAGTCTTTCCGAGGCCCATATCATCCGCGAGAATTCCACCGAAACGATATTTTGCCAACGCCTTCAGCCAGTTGAATCCCGCTTTTTGGTAGTCACGCAGCACGTCGGCGAGCGGTTCCGGCACTTCGAAACCCACTTCCTCCGGATTGCTTAGATTCTGCAAAAGCTTCGCAAAATCCGCACCCGGATCGAGCAATTCGCCGTCCTCCAGATTCGCCACCAATTGCAGCCCCTGAATCAGCGGCAGCCGGATTTCATCGCCAAACCATTCTTCTTCATTGCCAAGTTCAAGCAACAAATCATTCAGCGCAATAAATTCTTCTGTTTCCAGCGACACTAACGTACCGTTAGGGATTCGGTAATACTTCCGTTTTTCCTTCAGTGCAGCGAGTACCAGTCGGATTTCCGCTTCCGGAATTTCACCCGGTTCCAATTTGAACGCCAGCCAGTCCGTCCGTTCCTTCAACTCCACTTTCACTTTCGGGCCGGTATAATTTTTCTGTACACGCATTTTCACAGCTGTTGTGGCATAGACCTGCATCAATTCTTCGAGCTGCGGGATGGTGTGGAACAGAAAATCGTATTCCGCTTCCTCGTCCTGCATATAAAACCCGCCATCTGTTTGCGTGAACAGGCTGTTTTTCATTAATTCCATAATCTGCTCTTCTTTGCCGCGCTGCCGGCGAATGCCGGGCAAATGACGGATTTCATCATCGGCTTCCTCGCAAGGGTTGATGACCAGCTGGCCGTAATGAAATTCCACGCCGGCAAGCAAGCGGTTGCGGATGCGGTCGAGAAACAGCTTCGCCGATAGCGGCGTTTCTTCCTGGCGCCGGGTGACAGCGGCCGCCATATGTACTTCCCCGAGCCGTTCCAGTCCCGGAATCACGCTATCCATGAAATGGCCACCCTGCGCTGCCGATATCTCGAGCTCCGCCGCGCCTTCCATTAGACTCTTTAATTCTTCCAGCCGGCGACAATCGTCCGGTGGCAATTTCACGAACGCTCCGCCGCTCACTGCGAGTCCATAGGATTTCATTACCGTAATCCCGTCCAATCCTTCCACTTTCAGCAGGTAACCATCATTTCCAGCTGCTTTAAAACGAAATACTAACGGCAATTCCTCTTCAAAACGCAATCCTCTATAGATTCTTCCTCTATGTCCGATATTGACTGACGGAATTTCCGACAATAATTTCACGAGCAGATCCCACGCGGAAGCGGGAATGAGGATACGGCCCCGGCCCGAAACATTGCCGTTGATCTTCATCATTTCGCGCAACACTCCATCAGTCTCCGGCGTAAAGCTGAAATTTTCCCGTGAATACTGCAAATCGAATGAAATCGGGTAGCTGGCACCCCGTTCGACCGCCTGCAGGAATGCACCAGTATCGCGAATCGGCACCGCACCTTCCATTCCTGCGCTCAATTTGGCCGAAAAAATGCGCTCTCCGTCATCCGCTTCTGTCGAATGCAGCAAGAAACTGATTTCCAGCACCGGACGGTCATCAAAGTGTAGCTGCTTGGCACTGGGGCGAATGTTTCGGTCGCCAAATAAATTCATCAGCCGCTGCGCTTTTTGCAGCTCCTGCTGCTGGAGTTCATTGATCGCCAAAAGAGTGGCCGCAATGTGCTGGCAATAAGTGCTGACAAATCCGACAGGCGGACAGCTGCAGGATGCCTGAATGCTGCCGTCCGTTTCTTCCCGTACCGACACTTCGAAGATTCCGTTCGTTCGAACCTCTGCTCTGATAACGGACGCATTTTCACTGACCGGCAGCAATTCCACTTTGCCCGTGTCAAAATAAGCCTTCCCTTTTCGATAAGCGGCCATGCCGCATAGTTTTTTGATCCGGAAATCGTTCACTGCTATTTTCATGAAAATTCCCTTTCCCGTATACGTCTGCTTTTATTCTCCATTATCGCTAATTAAGTGGCAGGGTACAATCAAACCGACGAACTATTTAAGAAATGCGAAAGGATTGAAGGGACTCGGGCGGCTGGACAATAAAAACACCGTTTCGCCAATTGGCAAAACGGTGAGCTTGCTGCTAGACAAAATAATTATAACTGCGGCTGTGCTGGACCTGGTTTTTACCATTGTTTTTCGCATCATATAAATAGGTATCCGCCTTTTTGAAAAACTCACTTTTCGACAGGCTGCCATAATAATTCTGCAACCCGGCACTGATGGTGACAGTGCCACCACCGATTTCGGGATGTCTCAATTCGGCAATTGCCCGGCGCATTTCTTCCAGAGATGCTAATGCCTGGTCGAAGTTTTTTTCCGTAAAGACGATTGCAAATTCCTCTCCGCCATAACGCGCCACCACGTCATTGGATGCGGATTTTTCCAAAATGACTTTTACTACATGCTTCAGCACGGAATCACCAGCGCTATGTCCGAAATTGTCATTGATGCTTTTGAAATTGTCGATATCCAGCACTGCAAGTTGAAGCTGCATCGCTGATTGGTCCGCCCGTTGGACGAACGTATCCAGGGTATTTTGGAAAGTCTTATGGTTGTAGAGCCCTGTCAGTGCATCGGTCTTTGACAACCGTTCCATGACCCGGTTCTGTATGAGCAGATCTTCTTCCTTTTCTGCTGCCTGCCGTAGAGTTGAAAGAACTTCTGCACCTCTTTCGATGACCGCCAGATAGACGATATAACCGGCAACAATAATAAACAGGTAGGCAAAATATTCATACGGCGTCATGTCGGCCCGACTGGCTTCACTCATAAAATAAATAACAAGAAGGCATGTGAAATTAATCAGGAAACTGATGGTCAACTTGAGTTTACTGAGATAGATCAGCGAAATCGCCATCGGCAAAAGCAAGGTCATCTGCAAGCCCGGCAAACCCGGATTTGCAAGTATCATGACCACCGCCAGGAGGGAACCCGCGAAAAAAAAGGATATAGGGATTGTAAATCTTCATACCTTTGACCATAATCCAGGAAATGAGCATGATTGCTAATATCAGGCTTGTCGGCCACATCATCCGTAATGATATGTATTCCTCAACATAATAGTAATAATAATAAAATGTGACAATCAGTCCGACCAATTGTCCCCCGATGGCAACAATCGAAAGCAGCCCATAAAAATACAGGATTTTTTTGGCCCAGTATTCGTAATCCAACCCGATTGGATATGACTTTTCCACGAATTCCCCCCTTTCGTTAAAGATTTATGTCCTTTATTCTCATTTTATCAGGAATTACCAGGAATAATATACTAATATTAAGCGATTATTTTTAATGGATTTCAGATGTATCCACCCCCTGGTACAGAGAAATTTATCATATTCGTCCCGATACCGAGGCATCCTCGCATTTTTGTGTTATTCACCCTATACTTAAAACAACCAGAAAAATCGACAAAGGTATTTCGTTCTCATATATCGGCCAGGGATACCTCAGAGTAAAAGGGGGAACTTATATGTCCAAAGAAAAGACCATCCAGTCTGAAGTCAGCGGATATATCTCAGCATTGCTGAGGAGCCATTTCGGAAAAGGTCCCACGTCCGTTTATGTCACGATAAAAAAACCGTATATCCTCATCCATCTCCGAGGCTTCTTAGCACCGATGGAAAAGGTCCTGCTGAAAAAGAAGGAATCGAAACGGGTGCTGGAAACCAGAGATCTATTAATTGATGAGTTAAAAGGTGAAATCAAGGAAAATCTGCGCAGCATCGCAAATCTGGATGTCCAGGAATTTTATGCAGACTGGAATCTTGATTCGGAAACCGGCATGCTTATTGGAATCATGACAGATGATGTTCAACTTGAGGATTTTGAATGGCCGGACACTATCGATAAAAAAGCATTCGAATCAAAAGTGGCAAATGCCAGTGAAAAAGCTGAGAAAAAACCGGGATCGATGGAAAGCTATTGGCTGAACGACCGGACGTTGCTGGTTAAACGCAACCAGATCCTGGTCGGCATAGAGATGGAATTGATAGCTGAAGGCTATGCTGAAATTCTGAAGTTGGCAAAAAGACCACTGGAGCGCAGGCTGCTTTACGATGCACACCCGGAAAAAGTATTAGGCTGCCCTATTACCGAAATATTCCTGGACTGGAATTTTTCCAATGACATCGGCTATGTTGTCTTCATGTTGGAACCCGTCAAGAAAATACAAAATTAATCCCCTACCGCCTGCTTTGCAGGTAGTTTTTTATTGCTGTAAAGCTTAATTACTTGATATAAGGTGGGAAATATTACAAGTACTTTACAAAAGGAGGAGAAGTGTTTAAATGATTGTAGTCTGGGAAAAACACTTACTGTAACACCCAATATACTTTAAGGAGGAGTTAGAAATGGCAGACAAGAACAAAAACAACAAGATGAGTCGCGAAGAAGCTGGTCGTCTTGGAGGAGAATCTACATCCAAGAGCCATGGACAGGAATTCTACGAAGAAATTGGGGAAAAAGGTGGAGAAGCCACTTCCCAGAACCACGATAAAGGGTTCTATGAAGACATTGGCCAAAAAGGTGGAGAAGCCACTTCCCAAAACCAAGGCAGCGATTTCTATGAAGAAATCGGTTCCAAAGGTGGAGAGAACAGCAACAGTGGCGGCAACAACTCCGGAGGCAATAATTCCGGGGGCAACAAGATGAGCCGCGAAGAAGCCGGCCGTAAAGGCGGAAAAAATAGCCACAGCGGCGGCAACAATTCGTAAGCGCTTATTGTGTAACAGGGAAACGGAGGGCAAAGTGCCCTCCTTTTTCTTATGGATTTTTCTATACAATGAAAATCAGCTCTTATATAGTAGAAACAGGTGATGATATGAAAACAAAATTATATGTCAATTCGGCGAATCTGACTGCCGGTCTTACGATGAAGGATACAGAGGAATTTGAACTGAATAATATGGCGCTCCATGCCAGCGAAGATCCTTCGCTGATTGTGGAAAACCGGCGGAAGATGGCAGATTTCCTCCGTTTGAAGCTGACCGATTTCGTCTGTGCCAATCAGACCCACAGTGCGAATTTTTACCGTGTCGAAGCGGAAGATAAAGGTCGCGGTTCAACTGACACTGGCCATGCAATAGCGGATACCGATGCGCTTTACAGCTACGAAACCGATATTCTTTTGTGTACATTCGCAGCCGATTGCGTGCCGGTCCTTTTGTACAATGAAACCAAAGGACTCATCGGAGCCGTACATTCCGGATGGCAAGGCACCATCAAAGAAGTCACCGGGAAGCTTTTCGCACATCTGAAGGAAGTGGAAGATTGTAATCCGGAAGATTTCCATGTCCAGATTGGTGCTGCATTGAGCCAGGAAAAATTCGAGGTGGATGAAGACGTCTATTTGAAATTCAAAACGCTCGGTTATGCGGATGAATTCATGTACCATAACGCGGAAACCGGCAAATACCATATCGATAACCAGCTGACCGTCAAAAAACAATGTGAGCTGGCGGGTATTCCCACGGGTAATATTTCAATCGATCAGACATGTACGTATATGAATCCTGAAGGGTTTTCCTATCGCGAAGATAAAAAAAGCGGCCGACATATGGGCTTTATCGTTAGAAGAGCTTAAGCGAAATCCCGCTTAAGCTCTTTTTTGGCGCAATTTCTGCTGGAACGTCCGTATTGAACGCTAATCGCCCACATTTTAATTTAATCGCCCATAACGTCTCAACCAAACACAAAAAAGCTTGAGAGCCAATACCTTAACTCCCAAGCCTTCCCACGATTAATCCATATTTCACTCTTCAGGCGGCTCATCCGGCCCTGCCGCTTCACCCGGCCGAGGGGAATCAGCAGCTCCATACGTATGTCCTGTTTCCGGATCGATCAAAATGGCCTGAACATCCCCCACTCGGGTATCTGCCGTCACTTCCTTATAGCTTCTGTCCAACTCATAACCAAGTTCCGTCAATTTCTCCATCGCTTCATCATTAATCCCGTCTTCCCATTGGATTTTCAAATCCGGAGTAATGTAAATTCGCGGTTCCTCGATTGCCTCTTTCAAATCCATTTTGTATTCCACAACATTTAATAACACCTGAAGAACGGATGCGACAATCGTTGTCGCGCCTGGCGAGCCAAGTGTAAAGAATGGCTTGCCTTCATGGAAAACAATGGTGGGCGCTTTGGAGCTGATGGCATACTTCTTCGCATTCGGTTCATTTTTCGTTCCAGGTTCAGGATTAAAATCGGTCAAATCGTTATTCAATAGGAATCCGTAGCCCGGCACCATAATGCCTGAACCGAAAATCCGCTCAATCGACGATGTGCAGGCCGCTATATTACCCCAGTGGTCAACCGCTGTGAAATGCGTTGTTTCCATTCCTTCCTCGTAATGCCCACCATGCAGTTTATTGGTGGAATCCTTCTCCTCGTAATCCCACGGATCGCCTTCTTTCACCTTTTTCAAACGTTCATCAAAACTGATCCGGTTTCTGCGTTCTTCTATATATTTCGGATGGAAAAGCCCTTCCATGGGAATATCAATAAATTCCGGATCACCCATATACGCTTCTTTGTCCGCTAAAGTCAGCCGCATGACTTCGCTTAAAAGATGATATTTTTCCCAGGAATGGGGATGATATTTTTCAATTTTAAATGGCTCCAGTATTTTCAGCATTTGTGCAATGGTGAATCCACCGACATTCGGAGGCGGCGGAAAGGCAAGATCAAGTTCTTTGTACGTACTCCAAAGCGGCTCTCGAATAGCCACTTTGTAATTCTGCATATCTTCTTTTGTCATCAGGCCGCCATGGCTTTCAATTGTTTCAAGCATGGCATCCGCAATTTCGCCTTCATAAACGGTGTTAAAGCCATGCTCTTTTATAATTTTCAAGGTTTTCGCCAAATCAGGCTGACGGATTTTGTCTCCCTCTTTCAACGGCTTGCCGTTTGGCATGAAGACTTTCTTCGTCTCTTCACCCATTCTGTCTTTAAACTGCTCAATCGTTCTTTCCCATAACGAATTTACCTCATATTCATTTTCAGCCAGCTCGATGGCAGGGTCCACCAGCCGTTCCAACGGCATCGATCCATATCTTTCATGCGCTTCGTTCATCATCTTCATGATGCCCGGCACTCCTACAGCCTTGGCACTGGTGGAACGTTCATCAAAAGGAACTGCTTCGCCCTCTTCATTGACGAAAAGTTCCGGTGTCACTTCGGAAGGTGCTTGGCTATGACCATCGATGATGATTGTTTTCTTGCTTTCACTGTCGTAATGAATCAGGAAACCACCCGCTGCGATACCGGTATTCATCCCTTCGACTACAGACAGCGCAAATTGGATGGCGATAATGGCATCAATTGCATTGCCGCCGTCTTCGAGTACCTGTTCCCCAATTTCCGTCGCTTCTTTTATCGCACTCGCCGCCATACCGTATTTCGCAGCAGCTGTTTCATCCTGCGAAATATGCTTATGCGCTTTCTGGTTCTGTATAATTCTCTGCAGATCCATCGCTCTTCACCTCTTCTGTGATGGTTAAGCTATCACATGATTTATTTGCGTATTTTCCTCCTGTTTACCCGATTTTCTCCGTTTTAAATTCACCTTTTTATTACAATTAGAAAACCGGCTGAGACCTGGAAAGGACCTGCCGGCTCGTTAGTATTACATCTGTTCAATACAATAATTCCTTCGCTTTCGTTTTTTCCAATCTGTATACCAGCACTACACCTAATATCGCACCGCTGATACTCGATACAAGAAACGGCGGCATGAAGAATAGCGCTGCGGTTTCAGTGCCCATCAACAATTTGGCATACGGCACCGCAATCAATGATGCGATGATGCCGGTACCGACGATCTCACCAACTGCCGCAAGTCCGATGCGCCCTGACATTTTATATAGTACACCGGCAAGCAATGCGCCGATCATGCCTCCCGGAAACGCCAATAACGATCCTGTGCCTGTCAGCACCCGTACGACACCGGTCACAAAGGCTATCGTTACGGCAGGGATTGGCCCGAAAAGCACAGCCGCTATGACATTAATAGCGTGCTGAATCGGATAGGCGCGTGCTATTCCTGCCGGAAACGACACAAACGCCGAACCTGCAACCGCCAGTGCCACGAACATTGACATTACGACAAGCTTTTTTTTTTTTCATATCAATACCCCTTTATATGAATTTTTGAAATGCGCGATTTGCAAAGCGATATCATCGGCTCCTGACAGCGCCGAAATAACGGCAACACCGCACGCACCGGCCTGCCAGACAGCTCCAGCATTTTGCGGTGAGATCCCACCAATGCCGAAGACTGGTATATCCGGAAAATGGCTGATGACTTCTTCGATGCCGGCTGTACCTGCCGGACGTTTGGCATCCGCTTTCGACCGTGTGCCGTACACGGGACCCATACCGAAATAATCCGCACCGGCATCGATGGCAACCCTTGCTTCTTCGAGTGAATGCACGGAAACACCGAGCATTTTTTCTTTGCCGATCAGCGCCCTCGCCTGGTCGCAATCCATATCTTCCTGTCCGATATGAATACCATCAGCACCGACTGCTAACGCCAAGTCGACATCATCATTGATTAAGAAAGGAATTTGATATTGGGTACATAATTCCTGGCACTTTTCCGCAAACTCGACCAAGTCTTGCCCCTGCAAAGCTCCCGTTCCTTTTTCACGAAGCTGGAAATGGGTGATGCCTCCTTTTAAAGCTTCTTCCAATACTTTTAAAGGATCTTTTCCTGAAGCATTCTGCGTTCCCATGATGAAATAAACAGAGGGTTTATTGAACAAATTGCACATCCCCTTCCATTGCAAATTGGCGGAAAGCGGCATGGTTTGTCGGGCCGTGTCCCGCACCAATATGCAATTGATGCTTAAGTGCCGCCTGGATGAACCGTTTTGCCGTCACCAAAGCATCCGGCAATATCTGCCCTTTTGCCAATTCAGCGGTCAAAGCAGCTGAAAATGTACAACCGGTGCCATGCGTCTGCTGCGTATGGATACGCGCAGAACGGAGCACAAATGATTCACCGTTCTGATCGAGACAATAATCTTCGGCAATCAGAGGATTGTTGGCATGTCCTCCTTTGATGACAACGGCTTTCGCTCCAAAAGCGAGAATTTGTTCGGCCGCTTTTTTCCTGTCTGTTGCATCATGGATTTCCATGCCGCTCAGCATTTCCGCTTCCGGGATATTCGGTGTGATGACCGCCGCCAATGGCAATAGTAATGTCCGCATTGCCTGGAGTGCTTCTTCCTGCATCAAAGTTGCGCCTCCCTTTGCGATCATCACCGGATCCACGACAAGATTACGCCAGCCGTGTCTTTCGATTCCCGCTGCCGTTTCAGCGATGATTTCAGCGTCAAAGAGCATCCCCGTTTTCACAGCGGCAATGGTAAAATCCGCTCCGATTGCATCGATTTGCGCTTTTACCGCTGCGGCAGGCATCGGATAAACGCCGTGCACGCCGCATGTATTCTGCGCCGTTACCGCTGTAATGGCCGATGTACCGAAAACGCCGAGCTCCTGGAAAGTCTTTATATCCGCTTGTATGCCCGCTCCACCGCCGGAATCCGAACCGGCAATCGTCAATACCTGTTTGATCGCTGCCACAGTACATCTACTCCTTCCCCTTTTTCAAAGTCGAAGCCATCGTCATCAATCTCCATGCCGAATAAAACATCCAGGAACGTGTCGCGGAAACTGCCGGGTCCTTCCGAAGTTGCCGCAGCTTGTTCACCGGCCGCCCCGTAAAACTTGAGAGCTTCAATTGCCGCAGCTGTAGGATCTTCAGGAGACACTGCCGTGAAAGCGGCTGTTACAGCACTGAGCAGGCAGCCCATGCCGGTTACTGAACTCATCATACGGTCACCGCCTGTAATCTTCTCTACCCGCGAACCATCGGCCACAATATCGGTCTTGCCTGTCACTGCCACCACCAAGCTGTATTCTTTTGCCACTCGCTTCGCCAGTTTATCCAGGTCGATATTGCCTTCACCGGCATCGACGCCTTTTGACGCCCATTCCACGCCGCCAATTGCGGCTAGTTCTCCCGCGTTGCAGCGCAGCACACTGACATCGATTTCCGTTAAAATCTTTTGGACGGCCTCTTTCCGAAAAGCGGTCGCTCCTGCTCCCACCGGATCCAGAATCACCGGGATCTTTTCCTTATTCGCTCTTTTTCCGGCGAGCATCATGCTGTTAAACGTGTCTTTATTCAAGGTTCCGATATTCAATGACAACGCGCGTGAAATGGCGACAAGTTCTTCCACTTCCTCTTGTGCCTCGCCCATGATCGGTGATGCGCCGATTGCCAATAATCCATTCGCCTGAAAGTTCGATACGACATGATTGGTGATGCAATGGATTACGGGATTTTCATTTCGAATTTTATTGATCATGTCAGACACCAGCCTTTATTGCCGCGGGCAATTCCCAGGTTTCCATCGTCCACGCCTGCTGCCAGAAATTCCATTCGTAATAACTGCTCCGCCGGAAGCGGTCCTTCAGCTCCTGCCGCCGTTCCGCCGACAAACTTTCCGCCAAAGAATCCATCCGGCCGATCTGCTCCTGCACCAGTTCGCCAAACCACTCGGAACCATAAGTCTCGATCCACCGGTCGTATATCGGATGGCCAGGCTCCGCATCTTTCAATCGTTCCCCAATTTCATAATAAAGCCAGTAACACGGTAGAATCGTCGCGAGCACATCCGCCAGATCCCCTTCCATTGCGCGGTACATATGCGATACATAGGCATAAGCACCCGGTGACGGTTCGAATTGCCGCCAATCTTCGTCCGTCACTCCGAGCATCCCCATGAACGATTCGTGAAGCGCCATTTCTGCTGCGCACGTTTGCTCCGCATGATGCGCGAAACTCTTGGTTGTCGCGAGGTCCGGCGCCTTGAGTGCGCCGACCGCCTGCATCTTCGCAAAATTTGTCAGGTAATAGGCATCCTGCATGACGTAATAGCGGAACACCTCTACCGGTAAACTGCCGTCCGCAATCCCTTTCACAAACGGATGATCGAAACTCGCCTGCCATAATCCAGCACATTCCTGTCGCATTTCCTGTGTTAATTTCATCTTCTCCATCCCCTTTCAGGCAAAATAAAATACCGCTTTCCAGTAAAGGAAAGCGGCAATTATACGCATAGGAATAGAGAAATCCGGCATACTCTCGCCCACTTCCCTCCGCTGGTATGATCCAGATCAGGTTCCAAGGGTCCGAGCGTTGCTCGTCTCAGCCGTTAACCGGCTCCCCCAGTGGTGCATGTATTCAGTTGTTCCCCCAAAGATTATCACAATGTCTGAAAAATCACAAATTTATTTTTGAATGCTGCGCAAACCACCTTCGCAGATAATCAAGCATCTTACCAATCCGTCAGAACAAAAAGGAAATTTTTCGCTTATCATTTTTAGCATATAAATTATGTGAATTTGCGGTAATCGCTCATGTGCTAACTGCGATTGGCATAATTTAATTTTGAAATTAACAAATATTAAATTTGCAGAAGTATTATAGTAACTTAACGGGATTAGGCTACTTCTTCATGAACTTTAATTGTTCGCAAAATATCAATTTAACGAAAAAAAGCTCGTATTTGAGCTTCTTTCCTTAGGATAAGTGAGGCTATTAAATTATCTTTCTTTAAATTACTTGCTGAAAAAACTGATTTCAAAAATTTCTACTAACAGAAACCTGGCGATAGAGTGCAAAAATCTCTTTATTTTCCTGTTCCCATCCAGGGTTACTTTGCATAGGTATGTTAAACGCCGTTTCCATTTCATGTGCCAGGTTAGCTGACATTATCTTTTTTCTGTTGGCAGGATACTTCCCCTGCATTATTACTTCATAGCGTTTTTTATAGTACTTCAACATCATTTTACATTCTCCCTAAAGTAAAAAGTTGGCCATACCAGCCTCTAGTTCTTCGTTCTTAACCTCATTATACTGCAATTTAATACAAGTGATTCATTCACGTTCAGCTATTTGTCACTGTCTAAACCTCAAAAGACAAAAGAGACCACCGTTTTATGGTCTCTCCCTTTTACATTTGTTCATTCTATTTTTGCCATTCTTGACTAGTAGTCAGTCAATTCAGCATAAACGACTAACCGCTCTTCGTAATGGCCGCTTTCAGTATCAAAAGTTCCAGTGCACGTAATCAAATTCAACTTCGGTTTTGAGCTGGAACCAAAAATGTCATTCAACGGAGCATCTTCCGGTGCATAAGCTTGCTTGTCCGTTACAGTGAACGTCAACTCTGTACCATCTGTTCCGGTAACGTGAATCAAATCGCCCGGTTCTAATTTTTTTAAGTTAAAGAAAGTGCCAGGCTGCGAAAGACCGTCAACATGTCCAGCGAGTACTGCATTCCCCTTATTTCCAGGCTTCGTTCCCGGCTCATACCACCCGATTGTATGGACATCAGCTGGCGCCTCCATATTGCCCTCCGGCGTTTGGCCGACTTCTATGATTTCCGCTTTTTCATCAATTGCTGGGATTTCAATCTGAACCGGCGTCACGCCGACTTGTTTTTCTTCTATGCTTTTATCTTCACCAGCGAAAGTTGAACTCAAGGAAGAGACTTTTTCCAAAACTTCTTCTTCTACTGTATTTTTCTGCACCACAATTTCCTGTGTAAAGCGTTGTTCTATTTGTATAAAGTCATGATCTATTTCCGTTTGTGAATTATTGGTCGCTTGGATCGGGTTTCCACTGAGGGTCGTAAAAAGAAACAGGATATATATAAGACCAGCTTTTTTGATAAATGAATTCACACATTTCACTCCTTATCTAAAATAGAATATAGCGCACCTTTTAATAAATACTATTAATTAACAGATAAATATAAGAAGCATTCATTTCCTTAACTGAAGCACGAATAGAAACACTAAAAAAAGTATGCCTATTCCAAATTCAGTTTAGAGCTAATGATAGAATTTTTCTACATAAGAAAGTCCAGCATCATTATAAATTGATAAAAAAGGGGAGAATAGATCTCCCCTTTTTCATCTGCTTATTCTTGTAACGCTTTTCTTCTTGTGAATACTAGAGCTCCTGCAAGGGCCAATAATGGGAATGTGAACAAGATCCAGTTCATATTTCCTGAATCCGCCATGCCACCCATACCTGTTTCCGGCATTCCTGGTGCAGCTGCAAATTTTTCGGGATTCTGATTAACAATTGCTCCTGACAATGCTTGGCCGATTGTGAACATCAATGCATGACCTTCAGTAAACGTGTTATAAACCGTTTCGTAATCGCCTTCTGCATAGCTGTTTAAGATGTCAATTGTGCTCTGTTCATGTTGCTGAAGAACACTGATTGCTGTTTCTTTCGGCAGTTCTCCACCTGTTGCTTCACTTAACAAAGTTCCAAGATCAACAGCGAAAGTGTTCAGCAATTGATCTGTGATTTCATTCACTTTTTCTGTCTCTCCATTAGCTAACGCTTCTCCAAGTGCTTCACTGTCTTCATACTGTGTAGAGAAGATTTCGCCAAATGCATCGGCAGCTTCTTGTCCGTAAAGTGATTTCACGGCCGCTTTCATCTGTTCAGCGTTCGCTTCCTGCATTTCGCTGACGGCTTCGAATGCTTCCCCGCCTTCACCTTTAGCAGCTTCATACGCCTCTACTGATGTAGCTGTTTGATAATAGAAGTGAGCACCAAGCAATTGGCTGAAAGTGGCTCTTAAATCTGATGCTGGTGTTACAGCTTTCGTGTTTTCAAACTTCTCTGGCATTTGTGTCACAATTGCACTTGATAATGCCGTGCCGACTGTGAACATGCGCTCGTAGCCTTCATTGAATTCCGCGTAGGCTGCTTCAAAATCGCCCGCAATGGAATGATCAAGGAATTGCATAACGTCTTTTTCATGTTCCTGAAGAACTGAAATCGCTGTATCCTTCGGCAGGTTTCCACCTGTCGCCTGGCTTAAAAGAGTTCCGAGGTCTGTCGGGAATACCGTAAGCAATTCTTTTTTGACTTGATCGATTTCTTCCTGGTTGCCGTTTGCAACAGCAGTACCGTATCCTGCACTGTCTTCATATTGGGTATCGAAGATTTTATCGAATGCATCGGCTGCTTCTTGTCCGTATACGGATTTCACTGCTGCTGTAAGTTGTTCACCGTTCACCTCAAGCTGTGATTGCGCTTGCTCGAGTCCGTCACCAGTCGGCCCACCTTCTTCAGCTTTATGATAAGCCTGCAATGCCACTTCTGATTGATAGATGAAGTGAGTTGATAGTAGCTGACTCAAATCCGCTCTCAATTGTGCAGCGGGTGTTTCAACTGTCGGTGCTGCCACTTTCTCAGGTACATCAGCGTTGTTCCCGCCAGAGGCACTAACTGCTCCAGCTCCTGTTGCCAATAACGCTGCGCTTAATGGGACCGCGATCACTGTTCTCTTTGCATTTTTCCAATTCATAATAAAATTCCTCCTAGGTTTTGTGTTCCTGCTTTTTTCCGATCGTTCTACTACAACTACGTAAGCGAGATAAGTTTAGATCACATTTTGGACAAATTTTTAAAATTAGTAAAATACACCCTTAGAAATCCCGGTTATAACTGTAATAAATCTCATATTAATGTAGTGAAATTGTTCATAGGAGTACAGTTTCACAAACGAAAAAGAGATGGAACTTCAAATGTAGTTCCTTCTTCCGGTAAGCCCTCATATGTAAATCAGAATTTATTCAATTACCCCCCGGCAAAATTAAAAATTTTGAACACTTTCCAATACTAAATTAAGCATTTTTTCATTTTATTTACAATTATGATTCAAAAAAACATAGAATAAATTAAAAAGAGTGATAATTTATTCTACCTCTATCAAAAAGGCATAATTTCCATCGCCCTGGTTCCAGTCAGCTATTACATGATATACATATATGCCACTTTCGTTAGGTGCTTTAATTTTTTCATTATTTATTTCAATAACTTTTGAATTGTTTTCATCATTCCATGTGCACAAAACTCCGACCCGATCGGAGAGTCCCGAAACAACGAGGAATTCAAGGAGCTGATCATTCACTTGGATGACGGTTCCAGAATCAGCCTTACTCTTTTCAAAGACGGGTATATCTATTACGGGTTTATGGGTGTGTATTTTGAAATGAACGAAGATGTGTTTTCTCTAATGTGGAGCCAACTTCAGTAACAGATTAGGGAATAAATGAGTGCGTTGTAACACTATATGGTCGTAAATGTACTTTTTAGGAAACAATTAACAAAGGGAGAGAAAGTGTGCCTGAATCAGGCTCTTCTTTCCCTTTTGTATTTGTGCAGCTTCCGCTAACGTCATAATACGTAAACCGATTCCCCAATAAGTTCCACTACAAAATCTTTTGTTAATCCCTCTTGATTGTCAGTTATACAGGTGTTTAATGAATTCATCATTTCTTATTTCAGATTCTTTTCCCCATAGAGATAATTCCAGTATTTTTCATCGTTTTTTCTAATTCTTGCAATACGCAGGTAATGAAAAAGGTAAAAAAGCTGATGAAGCGGTTACATTAGAAAAAAGCGGTTTATCCCAAAATAACGGGTACGTTAGAAAGGTAGGTTTAGCATTGCAGGTCCTAGAGATTCAGGCACCTATTTATTGTTAGTTTAGTTCTCAGCATCTTTTCTTGAGAAGACGGCCAATTTTGACTATCAATGGTAGACACTTAAAAAAAGTGAACCCATTTGGGGTTTTTCTGTTTAAAGAAACTGGTATATTACATTTCTCCAGCTTAAACGAGGAAATAGATGATGTGTAAAATCATTTTTCAACGGATCTCAATAATAAAAGTGTTAGGGGGAAAATGCCAACATTTCCACCCACCAAAAAACACCCTGCCAAAAGGCAGGGTGCATCGATATTTGCGGCGTCCAAGCCACGCTCCACAACGTGTTCCCCTATAGGAATGCTTGTGCGTCTTACGCAAATGAGCTCATCGCGTCTCTAACAATAAGCCCTATTGAAAAATAAGTCAATGCATAAACTATCATGTGCCCGCAGAAGCCCCGCCTCCGGCCCCGGCCGCTTCATCTGCCTTTACGCAATCGATGGCCACAACAAGCGCTATAATCAGGTGTTCCATGTCGTCGTCCAGAACCTGCATTTCGTAAGTGTCGCCCCAGGTGAGCCATTGCTTGCTCACGGAACCGATGACTTTGCCGTCTTTCATCACCTCGAAATTCATGTCCCACCAATTGCCCCGCACCTCGACTCCGGCAGCGTCAATCGTATAGCGCGCTTTGAAAAAGGTGAATTCCTTCTTGATCGTCAGCTCTTCACGGCCGTCCACTTCCACAAAGAATTTCGGCAAAAAGCTGAATGTTTTTTTCGTGATCAGCGCTACTTCCTTACGGGACGAATCCATAATTGTAAATGTCTTCGGAATTTGCAGAAAGCTGCCTTCAATAAAATAAATATCCTGCTGCTGCTCGTCTGTCACCGTAAATTTGCCACTCAAACTGAATACCTTCTGCTTCATATAAAGCTGTCTCATCGAAACTCCCCTTTAGTTCAGCGTTTTTTTCATTCGTCCTCATCCATCGTAAACCTTGTGAAAAAGATCGTGCCTTCCGTTCCTGATTCAATTTCGATGGTGGCATTATGCCGAGCCGCAACCGCATAGCAGATGCCCAGACCAAGACCCGTTCCTTCATCCTTTGTCGTGTAGAAAGGCGTACCGATTTTCTCGATAATTTCCGGGGCAATCCCTTTGCCCTGGTCTTGTATCGCCAGCACCACACAATTGCCGTTTTCCGTATATGTGCCGATTGTCAGCGCGCGTCCTTCTTCCATAGCTTCCAGGCCATTGCGATAAAGATTGATGATTAATTGCCTGATTTCATTATGATTTAACATCAGGTCCGGAATTTCCTGCGTATAAATCTGAATCTGTTTGTTCTGGTTAAAGGTATCAATTTTTATCAATGGCGAAATGTCCTGAATGATCGTGTTCAGATTCATCATTTTCATCTCGGAAGTCCGTGTATTGCCGATCGACAGGAACTCAGTGATGATTGCATTTGCGCGGTCCAGTTCATCGATCATCAAATTGAAGTGTGCTGCATGCTGCACCAATTGCTCATCGGATTTCAACAATTGGAGAAAACCTCGCACAGTCGTCATTGGATTTCTTATTTCATGGCTGATTCCAGCTGCCATCTGGCCAATTAAATCCAGATTTGCCAGCCGTTTCAGTTCTTTTTCATACTTTTTCTTTTCTTTGATATTTTTCAGCATACAGCAGATTCCATCGTCGAACGGATACGCAGTAACTTCATACCAATAATCATCTTCTTCGGATAGTGTTTCAAAGCGCACTGTGATCCTTTCCTCCATTGCACGATGGAACTCCGTATAAATGGCTGTATCAACAGTTTCAGGGAAAACTTCCCATATATTTTTACCCATCACATCGTCCGCACGCTTTCCTTGCGGCAAAAACTGATGCTTATTGAGATAGACGTACTCCCAGCCTTTATTGAGCGCAAAGAATCCGTCCGTAATGCTTTCAATGACACTCTTTACCCGATTGTTAGCCGCATACAGTTCACTCGTCCGCTCTTCCAAAACCGCACGGATTTTTGTCCGCTTAGAAATCGAAGTAGAAAGGAGATCCTCATAACTTTCCACTAAACCCATTTCTGCAAGATGGTCCTTCCATGCTCCTTCAGACATTCCGCTTTCGGCCAGGAAATTCATCGGATTGCTGTTAGGCGTGTTCGAAGGTTTTATGATGTGCGCCGCAAATTCATTCCCGCCAAACGCCCGTTTCAAATAGGCGAAGCAAACTTTCAGGCTTTCGCCGATTGTCGAACAGAAAGATAGTTCACGGGTCAGGTCGAGCAATAATTGCTTCTCTTCCAACAACTTTTCCTTCTGTTTGAAAGTTTTGGCGTTTTGAATCGCCACCGCCGCCATGTTCACATAGGCTTCAACGCTCTCAATTTCGGATTTTGTTAAATTCATCGGTGCGCCGTAATCGAACAGGAACACCATGCCAAATAATTCTTTTTTATATGAAATCGGCAGTGCCAATAATGATTTAATCTGGAATGCTTCTACAGAACCGGGATTCGGCCGGCTGTCTTCTGCAGTATCCGCTATGTAGATGGTCTTTCTGGTCTCGATCAACTCCGCTGCCAGTGGATCCCTTGCCGGATTGATAATTTGCGACTGCAGCATCGCCCCGCTCATAATCTCCGGTTTTCCCACATAACCACGATATGTCCCATCTGCCTGCGGCAAATAAATACCGACTGAACTGCACTGGACGATTTCCTCGGAGATCGCCGTTGTCACTTGCTGCAGCACTTCCCGCAAGTCCAGTTCTGTGTTGATGATCTGCGTTATATGCGCAAGCCTCGAATAGCGCGACTGTTCATTTTCCATAAAGACATTCTCCGTTCTTACCACAGCAATTGTTGTAAACCCTTTTACCTTCGGAAATTAAACATTCTGCAATTATTATCTTAGTTGATATACGTTGATGCTCCTGCTGATTGCCATATCGTCCATTCTACCAAAAAAGCCGCTTCTATACGTCCATTAAGATAAGCAACTTATCTGACCCCTAAGAATTAACCCGAATTGACACTTTTAACTGGGTCACTGATTTGCTATTGTTAGCGAGAATACAATAGCAAACGGGATAACGGCAAGGACTCTTTTGATTTTATTGCCTGTTCCAATAAATTGAATTGAAAAAGGAAGGTAATCTTTATGCAAAAAACTGCCACAGCAACAACTTCTGTTCCCAACAGACGCACATTCAACCTGATCCTCACTTCCATGGCCATCGCGCTGGTATTTGTCGCTACCCTGTTATTGAATATCCGCTTGCCGATTGCGGCAAACGGCGGCCTGGTCCACCTCGGCACTGCGATGCTGTTCATCATCGCCATGCTATTCGGACCGAAGAAAGCCGCCATTGCCGGCGCTGTCGGCATGGGGCTGTTCGACCTCGTTTCCGGCTGGACGCTATGGGCCCCGATTACAATCGTTGCACGTGGTCTGCAGGGCTTTATTGTCGGCTACATCGCCTGGTATGCCGGACGCATGGGTAACAGCAAAACTTTCAACATCATCGCAGCCATCGCATCGGTGCCGGTGATGCTCGGGGTCTACTATATCGGCGAAGCGATCATCTTCGGCAGCTTCATCATTCCGGCAGCATCGATTCCAGGCAACCTCGTCCAGAACGGCGTCGGCCTGCTCGTAGCTATCCCGGCAGTTATTGCGTTGAAGAAAGTGCCGTTTTTTAAGAGAGGTTTGTAAGATTTTCAACCATACAAAAAGCGCAAAATTCGCTTCTGAATTTTGCGCTTTTTTGAGTTTATCGGTATTGAATTAATGATAAGCTTTCGCGCAGTCGAAAGCTTCCTTAAGGGATTGGAGATTTTTCGCATGGCGAAAAATCTCCGCACAGGGCTTTTGAACTTTGAGGATGGTGGAAAATCGATAAAATCTATATATAATTGGCGCTGCGCGCATATTTTCTATTTTCCGCACACAAATCTCATTTATCGCACACAATTTTCATTTATCGCACACAAATCTCATTTATCGCACACAAATCTCTCCCAGCGCGCATAAACACAGAAAAGGAGAAAGCCTCATCATCCGAGGCCTTCTCCTTCTATTATTTACACTCTTTCTTTCACTGATTTATCATCTGCTCCAGCTGTTGCAGTCGTAGCGTACTCAGTTTCGTTCAAAGCCAGCGCTCTGTCAGTCATTTCATGGATTTCCTTGAACAATTCAGGGTTGTCCACGAGAGATACGCCGTAGGATGGAACCATTTCTCTGATTTTCGGCTCCCATGCTTCTTTGTGTTCCGGGAAACATTTGTCGAAAATCTCGAGCATTGCATGGACTGCTGTGGAAGCACCTGGAGATGCGCCGAGAAGTGCAGCAATCGAGCCGTCTTCAGCCGTTACGATTTCCGTACCGAATTGAAGTGTGCCTTTGCCTTTTTCGTCCGTGTCTTTGATGACCTGGACGCGTTGGCCGGCTACGACCACATCCCAGTCTTCAAGTTTTGCCGTCGGGATGAATTCGCGCAATTCTTCCACGCGCTTTTCGTCTGACAGCATAACCTGCTGGACGAGGTATTTCGTCAAGCCCATTTCTTTTGCCCCTGCTGCCAGCATCGTGAATACGTTGCTTGGTTTCACAGAGCCGATCAGATCCATGTTCGAGCCGGTTTTCAGGAACTTCGGTGAGAAGCCTGCAAACGGTCCGAACAATAAGGATTTTTTATTGTCGATATAACGTGTGTCCAAGTGTGGCACGGACATCGGTGGTGCACCGACTTTCGCCTTGCCGTAGACTTTGCCGTGGTGCTGGTTGACGAGCTCGGGATCGTTGCAGACCAGGAACAGCCCGCTTACCGGGAATCCGCCGATCTGTTTGGATTCCGGAATGCCTGTTTTCTGCAATAAAGGCAAGCTTCCGCCACCGCCGCCGATAAAGACGAATTTCGATGTATGGTATTCGATTTTATCATTTTTCAGGTCGTGGACTTTAACTTCCCACGTGCCGTCGCTCAACCTTTTGATGTTTTTGACGGTATGCTCGTAATTCACTTCGACATTTTCTTCCTGAAGATGCGTAAACAGCATTTCAGTCAACGCGCCGAAATTGACGTCCGTTCCTGAGTCGATTTTGGTTGCTGCAATCGGTTCAGTGGAAGTACGGCCTTCCATGATCAACGGAATCCATTTCTTCAACGTGTCAGGCGAATCCGAAAATTCCATGCCGTTGAATAACGGAACTTGCGTCAATGCTTCAAACCGTTTTCTCAGGAAGTCCACGTTGTCCGCACCTTGCACCATACTCAAATGAGGAATCGGCATGATGAAGTCCTGTGGGTTGCTGATCCGTTTTTTATTCACCAGGAACGACCAAAACTGTCTTGAAAGATGGAATTGTTCGTTGATCTTGATCGCTTTGTCAATTTCAACCGTGCCGTCAGCTTTTTGCGGCGTATAGTTCAATTCGCATAATGCAGCGTGTCCTGTACCTGCATTATTCCACTCATTGGAGCTTTCCGCGCCGGCTTTTTCGAGCTTCTCAAATACTTTGATTTCCCAGTCCGGTGCCACTTCTTTCAACATTGCACCCAATGTCGCGCTCATCACGCCGGCTCCGATTAAGATAACATCTGTTTTCTTTGGTACGCTGCTCATTATACCCGTCCTTATCCTATTATATATTTGCAAAAAAATGCCGGTCACCCTGTCCCATTCGATCTCAGGCAGGACTTCCGGAACGCATCCCTTTGCCTCAGTTTTTCGTAAAATCTATTGGCACTTGCCCTAAAGTAAATAGTTCTACTTCTAACTGATAATTATATACCATTATCCGCCTGCAATAAAGAAAAGCTGCCTATTTTATCAGTGGCAGCCCTGAAAATAGAGAGTTAGGCCAATAAATACTTCTATATGGGATAGGAGGCGAAAATGACGGTTAAACGATCACGACTAAACTAAAAAGACTCTTCCCTCCAAAGAAAACATTACATCGATTGCCGGTTTATCTTATTATTGTTCGAAATCTGGTTTTGCTTCTGTAATTTCTGTAACTATTTTCTTGTAGGTTCTTATGAAGTTATAACTTTTATGGATAAGATGGTAAAGAGCAACATAAGCATTCAGGGCATTACTTGGAAGAAATAGGGCTTCTCCTTCATGATTTTTTATCATTTCCGCGTCATATTCCGCAGCGTTTTGTTCGCCGATATCCACATTCGGCTGATTTAATATATATGAACTAAAGTCCAGTTCCTTTGAATCTTTTATAAACTCCATGCATAAATTTTCAATTTCTGGCCATCGCTGAATGTATCCCAATTTTACTAACTCTTCAAGGGAGGCCACCAATTCTTTCAGACTTTCAAAGTAATATGCTATGGCGGGAGTAAAATGATGATCCGAGAGCCTGGTTGTTGGTTCAAACAGATCTTTCATGTCGTTAAAGTTGAAGTTTTCTTTAAAAGCCGTAACATATTTTCTTTCACTCACAGGCGTCGTTATTGTAAATGAATACACTTTGTATCTGTTTATATTTAATTCGATCAATTGATTGAAAGCTGCGAATCTCTCTATTTCCTGCTTTTCATCTCTTTTATGTTGTATCCGTTTTTCATTTTCCTGAACTTCAATTCCATGGTGATAAGATAAAGAGTTTAGAAAAAGACCTATTAAAATTATTCCCAAAAGGGATTCAGAAGCAGCAAGTAATTGGCCAAAAGGTCCGACAGGTGTGATATCACCATAGCCTAATGTAGTAATTGTTATAACACTAAAATAAAAAAAACTGAAAAATCCGGACTCGTGATTATTTAGTTGCATGCTTGACTCTGGCAGCAGTGTATATGCGACAGCATAGAGAGGTATTAAACTCAAAAATAACCTTGCATATACAATAGGTTTTTTTGTCATGAGTTCTTTTAAATATTCTCTCATAATGTCATCTCCTGGTTTTTATTAGTAAAAATACCTAATCTATAACCAATAGCTTGCCGTGGATAATTTTATCTATTGGGCTGCCTCCCAATAAGTATTATTGTCTGTTGATGATACTTTCCTGTGGCAGATTCTGCTAGTTCCATTCTACTCCAGGAGTGATCATAGATACATGCCTCTGCAATAAAATAAATGTGTTCTGCCGCCCTGAGCAGCGGAAAACTTAAACTGATTGCATTCTGGTATCTTAACGCAAAAAACCGCAAACACTCCAATCGAACAGAGTGCTTGCGGCAAAAGACTCCTGCTCAGCGTAATGCTGAGCAGGAATTTTTATTTATTTTTTCAGATCAAAGCGGTCAGCGTTCATCACTTTGTTCCAGGCTTTGATGAAGTCGCGGGCGAATTTCTCTTTGTTATCGTCCTGTGCATACACTTCTGCAACTGCACGAAGAATGGAGTTAGAGCCGAATACAAGGTCAAAACGGCTGGCAGTGTAGACTGTTTCGCCTGTTGCACTGTTTTTGCCTTCGTATTTATTGAACTCTTTTGGTGTCCACTCGATGTTCATATCCAACAAGTTGACGAAGAAATCATTTGTCAAAACACCAACTCTGTCAGTGAAGACTCCTTCAGTTGCCCCTGCGTAGTTTGCGCCAAGTGCGCGCATCCCGCCGACAAGTGCTGTCATTTCCGGTGCTGTCAAACCAAGCAATTGTGCTTTATCAAGCAGCATTTCTTCCGGGCTTGTTGCATACTCTTTCTTTTGGTAGTTTCTGAAACCGTCAGAAATCGGCTCCAGCACGTCAAAGCTTTCTGCATCTGTATGTTCTTCGAATGCATCTCCCCGTCCTTGGGCAAATGGCACTTCAAGATCGAATCCAGCTGCTTTCACCGCTTGTTCGATTGCTGCATTTCCTCCAAGCACGATCAGGTCAGCGATGCTGATTTTATCGCCAGTTTCGGCTTTCAAGTGTTCATAGAAATAAAGCACTTTTTCCAATTCTTCCGGCTCGTTCGCTGCCCATCCGCGTTGTGGAGCGAATCGGATGCGAGCTCCGTTTGCACCGCCGCGCTTGTCTGAATCGCGGTATGTGCTGGCTGATGCCCAAGCAGCTTTGATCAATTCCTGCGGGTTTAATCCGCTTTCCAGAATTTTCACTTTCAGCTCATCCAATTCCTTGGTTTTTAATGGAGCTGGTGCTGCCGGTACCGGATCTTGCCAGATCAATACTTCCGAAGGAACTTCCGGTCCCCAGTAGCGTTCGATCGGACCCATGTCGCGGTGAAGAAGTTTGAACCATGCACGCGCAAACGCATCCTGGAACTCTTCCATGTTTTCGTAATAGCGGCGGGAAATCTTTTCATACGCCGGATCCGTGCGAAGCGCCATATCCGCTGTCGTCATCATTGTTTTCACTTTGATCGAAGAATCTTCCGCATCCGGTGCCATCTGCTCTTCCGACAAATCTTTTGCCGTCCATTGGTAAGCGCCGGCAGGAGATTTCGTCAGTTCCCACTCGTAGCCCAGCAATTGCTCGAAGAAGCCGTTATCCCATTGTGTCGGGTTGGCAGTCCAAGCGCCTTCGATACCGCTTGTAATTGTATCGCGGCCTTTTCCTGAACCGTACGTGCTCTTCCAGCCGATTCCTTGGTTTTCCACAAGTGAAGCCTCCGGATCGTCACCGACGTTGGAAGCATCTCCAGCGCCGTGGGCTTTACCAAAGGTGTGTCCGCCTGCGATCAACGCAACGGTTTCTTCGTCGTTCATTCCCATGCGCCCAAATGTTTCGCGGATATCAAATGCACTTGCAAGCGGATCCGGTTTGCCATTCGGGCCTTCCGGATCGACGTAGATCAAGCCCATTACAACTGCAGCAAGAGGTTCCTCTAATTCGCGATCTCCTGAGTAACGGTTATCCGACAACCATTCTTTTTCATTGCCCCAATAAACGTCTTCTTCAGGTGCCCAAATATCTTCACGGCCTGCGCCGAATCCGAATGTTTTGAAGCCCATGGATTCAAGTGCCACATTGCCCGTCAAGACAAGCAAATCAGCCCATGAAATTTTGTTGCCGTATTTTTTCTTGATCGGCCAAAGCAAGCGGCGCGCTTTGTCCAGGTTGACGTTATCCGGCCAGCTGTTAAGCGGTGCGAAACGCTGATTTCCTGTAGAACCGCCTCCGCGGCCGTCAGTCGTACGGTAAGTACCTGCAGCATGCCATGACATACGGATGAACAATCCGCCGTAATGGCCGTAGTCAGCCGGCCACCAGTCCTGGCTGTTCGTCATCAAGTCGTGAAGATCCTGCTTAAGGGCATCGTAATCCAGTTTCTCGAATTCTGCTTTATAATCAAAATCTTCCCCTAGAGGGTTCGATTTTGTATCATGCTGATGCAGAATATTAACATTAAGCATATTCGGCCACCAGTCTTTGTTTTGCGTTTTACCTGGTTTATTCGAAGTTGTGATTGCGCTGTCAGCGTGGCCGCCTGTCTGGCCGCTTGCTGCTTGCCCCCCTGTAAATGGACATTGTGCATCTGAAGCCGCAGTGTGGCGTTTTTGATCGTTGTTTTCATGCTCATTGTTTCCCATTCTCTAAACCCTCCTAATTAATAATGAAAAATAGTAAACTATTGTCTAAAACTATTGTTGCCGGACGTAGTTGACGGCAGATAATAATTCTTACATTAGAATTATACTAAACTAGCGGTGCACTGAACAGTAATATGGCTGGAAAACAGGGACAAATCTTTTCAAGTGGGGACCGAATTGAGAAATGCTCTTTGGCAATGGATTTTGCGGGGGTGGAACTTACATTGATGCGGCCGCTTGGAGATCATAAAAAAGCGTATGCCACCCGCTTCAGCTGCAGCATACGCTTTATCAGAGCTCAATCACTAAATAATTCTTGCCCGGCAAAGAGGAGATCCGGCTTTATCCGCGAAATAACATTTATGTCGACCAAATTTTCTCCTCTTAATTGAACTGGTTAAAAAACGAGGCGAACAGCACAAAGACAATGATCAGGACAAAAATCGTAATAATGATGCCTGGTATCACAACGATAAAAAAACCTTTCCAGGATGATACTTGATGCGCTTCGCCCACCGCTTTGCAGACGATGACGAATGTCCAAATGGAAACCACCGCCATCACTATGGACATAATTACCACTATTGGATCGCCTTCCACATCCATGCGATCCGCAAAAAAAGTGGCCGGTGCTGCAAACGCCCAGATGATCAGCAGCGGCAGGAGCCAAATTTGCGGTATCTGCGCTGTAACCAGCGCTTTGAACATTTCAGGATAGGTCGCAGTCCCTTTGAACAGCCGCCCGACCAGCACTAATATCGCTGCGCCAATGAAAAAGCCAAAGGCACTCCCGATCGGACCGGTAATCAGTGCCTGAAGAACGGCTGCCCACGGTTCCCTGTCCGCATTGCGGGTGTTCATGAGCCCGATCAGGCCGGATGCAAAGCCTGTCAGAACAATGAGCAGGATAATGTATTTAGTTGTTTTGTATTCAATGACGTTACGGACGGTTTCGCGTGTTCGAAGCCAAATATCGGTAAATGGATTTATCTCGTTCTCTTTTCGTAATCGATCTTCCCTTACCATGGTTTCTCCTCCTTTTAGTGAATTGCTTCGGCTGGTCACGGCTTCTTCCAGTTTTTATGTCAACTTCATCATACACTAATTGTATTTTATTATCTGAATATTTAAAATAAATTAGTCGATTTTATAACTTATTCGTCCAAGTCCCTATCTTCTGTAGAAAGGCGTTGTTCAAAATGGAGATTGAGAATTTGCTCGGTGCTGCATCCAGGCAGGAATTAAGGAGGTGGCTTGAAGAACATTCAACGACGGAAAAATGCTGCTGGGTGGTCGTCAGCGTCACGGAACAGCCAGGGGTAATTATGTATTTGGATGCGGTCGAAGAAGCATTGTGTTTTGGCTGGATTGACGGAATCATGAAGAAAATATCTCCCTCGGAAACGGCTCAGAGGCTGTCACCCCGAAAGAAAAAGAGCAATTGGACCGAATTGAACAAAGAGCGGGTCAGAAGGCTGGAAAAATTGGGTTTGATGAAAGAGCAAGGAATGAAAATTCTTCCCGATATGCGGCCAGAATCATTTACCATCGATCCCGATATTCTGGACCGTCTCCAAGAAGACCCCCAAGCCTACCGGAATTTTTTGAATTTCCCTGAGCTGTACCGGAGAATCCGGATTGATAATATCCAGGGCTATAAGGAGTACGACCCCGAAATTTACGAGAAGCGTTTGGATAAGTTCATTGAAAATACACGAGAAAATAAAATGTATGGCCAGTGGGATGATAATGGGCGGTTGAGTGGTTATTGATTGCGACTAAAAAAGCTCTCTCCATCGAAAAGGTAGAGTTGGGCAAAATTTGTAAGCGAAAACCCAGGAAATTCTCTGGCTTAGAGAATTTCCTGGGTTTCGTTGACCGATTAAAAAATATGCAAGGCAGCCAAATACACTGCATTCAGCAGTAAAATAACCCTCGTGGATAAACAAGCACAAGACACACCGGAAGAGGGAATGTTCAGTTCCACAAGCTGCTCCATACCCCCTTCTTGCCTTCCCCTTTTAGCTAAAGGATCCCAAAATCTCTACTCCAACTCTTCTTCCGCAATCAGCTTGAATCCTTCAATGATTGTATCTTCTTCCACTTCGATCAACAGACAGCGTTTGCCGTTGTAATTGACTTCTTTGACGTAACGTAAGTCTTGTGGGCTGATCTTGATATCTGCGACTTTGGTGCTGATTTTGATGGATTTGGAGGCGTAACTTGGCACGATATGGCTCGCTTTCATCTCGTACGCTCTGTCTTCCACCACTTGCTGAAAGGCCCGCTCCACTTTTTCAGTGCTCAGGTCCTGCACACCGCTGGCTTTCAGCACACGTTCAACTTCTTTCGCGTCCAAAGTCGGCGTCTCTTCATCTTCGTCATCATATTCCTCATCCACCACCAGCATGGCGTTGATTTCATCGTAGACGTTGGCGAGCGTTTTCGAATTGACTTCATCCCCGATGACCGCTTTGACAATTTCCTCAAACACCGCTTTGTCTTCCTCTGCTGTTATGATTTCAGTGCCATTCAGAACATGCTCGATAAACTGGAAATCCGGTTTGTTCGCTTTGCTTGCCGAATATAGGATGTGATGGATATCTGCGGCGTTGTCCGTGAAGCTCGGGAACAGGAATCCGCCAATCGGTGACGCCAATTTAATGACGGGATCCGTCACCAGATTCGACTTGAACTCTTTCTCGACAAAATCGAACACCAGCGAACTTTTCGGCAGCTCGGTCTGATTCATGCTGCACAGGATAAACGGTGTGGAATACACTTCATCCCGCATGTCGATTTCCGTTTCATCCGGCTGGCGTTTTGTCGTTTTGGAATATTTTCCGCGAATAAACGTGACGACCAGGTCTTTTTCGTATTTGCCTTCCTGAATCATCTTCAGGGCAATCCCTTGCATATGTTCTTTCCATTCCGCTGTCTCTTCTGTTTCGAGTCCTTCATATAGCAAGTGTTGGGTATGGTCCTTCTGTCCTTCTTCCTGCGGCTGAAACTTGACTTCAAACAGTTTCTGATCCAGTTTCCCGCCCAAAACCTTTTTGAAATTGGCCAGAAACAGCTCCTGCTGCTCCTGGTCCAATAACGAAAAGGAGCGGCTCTCCTCATGGAAGATTTCCGTGCTTTCCTTCTGGACATACACATTATAAATATCAGCAATTTTCAGCAAATCCGTTTCCATCTTAAAGTTTTTGCGGATCTCTGCTATGTCTTTTTTATTCATTTCTATTTCCAACTCCCTGGCAAGTAAAATCTGTGTTGTTTGCAAAAAAAAGAGCAGCCAAAGCTTCGATCAGCTTTTGATGCTCTTACATTATAACAACTATTGGGATGGATGACGGTGGGTAGACAGCACTTAAATTAAAAGAATTCGGCTGTTTACCGTTTCGTCTCATGCAAACGCCGATGAAGTTGGTGAACCAATTCGGCCAGTTCAGGAACAGGGCCGTCCACTTCTGCATCCACAATGATATCTTCGATGGACAGATTGCGGACGCGCGCTGGCGGAGCATCCAATTCACTCAACCACCCGGCCAACTGCTCCGATGAACTTGCGTAGACGATCCTGCCCAGGCCGACCCAGCCGTGAGCCGCCGCACACATCGGGCAATGTTCCCCTGATGTATAAACCGTCGCCTTGCTTCTTTCTTCAGGCGTCAGGTGGTTTGCCGCCCAACGCGCAATCGCAAACTCCGGATGTTGCGTATGGTCGCCTCCCGCCACGTGGTTATGGTCTTCAAAAAGCACTTCCCCGGCAGCTGAAACAAGGACGGAACCGAACGGCTCGTCCCCTTTTTCCAAAGCCGTTTCCGCCAATTTCACACAACGCCGCAAATGCTGCAAATCTGTTTTGGTGATCATTTTTGAGTCCTCCTTATAAATTATTGTTTTTCATTGGATTCACTCCGTTTTTTGCTGCTCAATATAATCCTTTAATTTCACCAAATGATTCTCATCTTCTTTTTTTAAGATCTTTTCGAAAAAAGGCCTGATAAAAGCATTTTTCAATCCTTTTGACTTTATCGTTCCAGTAAAATTAACGGTCGTTCCATCCTCGTTGGCCAGGAACTGATACTGATATATCACCGTCATACCGCCACTCTCGCTTTTCACTGAATACTTTTGATTTGGAATAAATTCAATGACATGAAGGACAGTAACTATTTCATTGGCCCTTACATTTCTGGTTTCTTTAACTTGGGCCCCTACTTGCAGAGGTCCTTCTGTCAGCTTTTCAGCTTTTATTACATTTTCCATAATCATCGGAGCCTGTTCAAAATCCGTTGTGATTTTAAATACGGTTTCAATAGGTGCATCGATATAAACGGTCTCGCTAAAAGCCATATTGCTCACTCCTTCTCTGACTAAAGAATATTATATGTAAAAAAAGAGCAGCCAGTGCTGTTACGCAGCTTCTGGTGCTCCTTTAGTATAACAATGTTTGATTGTGCAAAGTGGCAACTCAGGTGTTCCAGCTGAGTCCGTTTTTTCACTATAAACCCATTTCCCATGGACCGCGAAATCCATGAAGATTTAAGTCTTCATACAGCATCTATACCCGGTCAAACTCATCCGGATCTGCAAACATTCGCTGATCCTTATTCAGGGTATTAATTTTGTCTATATCTTCCGGGGAAAGTTCAAAATCGAACACATCCGCATTTTCAGCAATACGATGCAGTTTTACTGACTTCGGTATCGTCACTACTCCCGTTTGCATATCCCAGCGGATAATAATTTGGGCAGTGGATTTATTATATTTTGCAGCAATGTCCATCAAAACCGGATCATCAAGCAATCCTCCCTGCATTAATGGAGACCACGCTTCAAGCTGAATTTTGTGCGCTTTACAGAAATCATGCAATTCCTGTTGTTTGAACCGGGGATGATATTCCACTTGATTGACCATCGGCACTATTTCGGCATCTGCAATAATTTCTTCAAGATGATGAACCTTAAAGTTACTCACCCCAATAGCCCGGACACGTCCGTCCTTATAAAGCTTCTCAAGCGCTTTCCAGGTTTCCAGCGATTTCCCTTGAAGAGGAAACGGCCAGTGAATTAAATAAAGGTCCAAATAGTCTAAGCCCAGTTTCTTCATACTAGTATGAAAAGCAGCAAGGGTCTCTTCATAGCCATGATCGGCGTTCCAAACTTTTGTCGTAATGAATAATTCTTCTCGGGGTACACTGGATTCAGCGATCGCTTTGCCGACTCCTTCTTCATTGCCATAGATGGCGGCCGTATCAATACTTCTGTAGCCGGCGTCAAGCGCGGCTTTTACCGAATTCCTCACTTCTTCCCCGTCTTCGACCTTAAAGACACCCAGGCCGAGCCAAGGCATTTTCACACCATTATGTAAGGTGGTTGTACTTTGAATATGATTCAACATACTGCTCACTCCTTTTATAAAATTTCAATACACGGCATTACAGGCTTACGTAATTTCTCCACTTATGAACAGGTTTCCAATTCAGCAGTTTCTTCGCCTTTTCGCTGTTTAATAACGGCTCAAAGCCTGTAAGTTCTTTGCGGAAATCTTTTACGTCCGGGTAGCACGTTTCCATCAGTTGTTTGCTCTCGATATCCATACTGGTTTCGTCCGCTCCGATATTAAGGGCAACAGAACCGAGTCCATCAGTTTCAACAGCCAATCGGTAAGCAGCAGCCGCATCGCGTGTATCAATGTAACTCCATAAAATCGTTTTTCGCTGTTCAGGATCGTGTATGAAGCCAGGGAAACTCTGATACATTTCAGGTGCAATGACATTTCCCAATCTGAAGGAAACCACCTGCATATCCGTTCTGCGGTGGATCATATCAGCGGTGTTTTCATTTACTATCTTGGATAAACCGTAACTTTCCTCAGGCAGTCGCGGATGATCCTCATCTATCGGTACATATAACGGTTGCAGATCCTGCTTTGAAAAACAAATACCGTAAGACGACTCACTGGATGAAATTACAGCCTTTTTAATCCCTAAGCTTCCAGCGGCTTCTAAAATGTTATAAGTGGACATGACATTATTCTGGAAAGTCACTTCGTTTGGATGTGAATATGCCACCGGAATCGCCGCCAGATGGACAACTGCATCCGCACCAGCCAGTACACCATACACTTCACCCAGATTCGTTAAATCGGTTATGACTGTTCTGCAAAGAACTTCTTTGGGATGCTTGATGTCTGCATTGACCACTTCATAGCCATGCTCTAAAAATTCTTTTATAACCTCACGGCCAAGCAGGCCACTTCCGCCTGTTACGACTATCTTTTTCAATCTAACCCCTCCATTTTCTGATCAGTAAGACAAGATATTCTATATTTCTTGAATTGCGCAGATAAAATTTTTTCTCATTTTACTTTGTATATACCCCGAACTAAGTATACGGATAAATTTCTTTATTTTCAAATAATTTATAACGGTAAATTTCAAGCTTTCAAAGCATTCCAAAAATCTTTTACGATGAATGAAGCTTATTTTGTGTCCGCAACTGTCTGTAAGGAGTGGAATTAATAGTAAAAGAAGCAAATCGAGCTGATAGCGACATTGATTTAGCTGTTTTTAGTAAGCAGCAGTTATCCTCATACGAACGGTATATATTGGCAGGGGAGCTTGCTTAAATTGCAGGTCAATAAGTCGGGATTTTAAAGGCTTCACGAAAATTGTGATACAGCTTGAAGCATAATTATTTTAGTTAAATAGATGAAGGGAAAAGAGGGGCGAATCCTTCATATAAGGGAACGTCCATGTCTCCTTAAGTGGTGAATACCTAAATTTCCTATGGTGATACGAATGTTATATACTGATTACACATTCTTTATGACTTTACTATGGTGTTTGGAGGAGATCAGACGATGTTCGAAAACAAAGTAGTGATTGTTAATGGTGGAACGGATGGAATTGGCAAGGAAGTGGTTCGTTTCTTTTGTAAAGAAGGGGCTACTGTTCATTTTACTGGAAGAGATCGTACCAAAGGCTCTCAGGTAGAGAGTGAATGCGACGGCAAGGCTCATTTTTACCAAGTCCATAACGAAAACGTGGAAGAAATCGAAAGTTTTTTTAAAGCGCTTGAAAATGATGGGCATAATGTTGATATTCTATTCAACAATGCTGGTATTCTGTCTACAGGAATGGGGCCATTGTCGCGAGTAAAGCTAGATGACTGGAATCATTTAATTGCTGTCAATCAAACGGCTATCTTTGCCTACATGAAATATTCTTTACTCGTGATGAGTAAGCAAAAAAATGGAGTCATCATCAATAACGCAGCCATCCTTGGAAACGATAAGGTTAATCCTATGCTGCCAGCTTACAGCGGGACCAAAGCAGCGGTTGTCGCGATGACCCAAAGCACGGCACTTCGCTTTGCTAACCAAGGAATCCGAGTAAATTGCATATCCCCCGGCCCTACAGAAACCGACCTGGCCATTAATGCATATGGCGGAAAAGAGAATTATGAAAAACAATCACAGGGACATCCTAGAGGAAGTTACGGGAAACCAAGTGAGATTGCAGAAGTCGTTCTATTCTTAGCTTCAGACAAAGCATCCTATATAAACGGTGCAGAAATAGTCGTAGATGGCGGCTACTCGTTAAAATAATGAAATTTAAGAGGCCAGGGGCTTTGTCTTAAGACAAAGCCCCTGGCCCCTTGTTCATGCTACTATGATTGGCTTTGACTTTAGAATAGCGCTCGAACAGCAGCTAAATATTTGATCAATAAGCTCTATTTCACCTAATAAATATAAAAGGAAGCTGCTAGAGTCCCTTAATATTTTGCCTTTACTTGTGGTATGGCTCTCAGTATTACATTTAAATGAGGTTTTTAATCTTTGGACATTAATAGAAATGAACTTTCTAGTCTTTATTTTTTAAGAATTTGAAGAACTAAGCTGCATTTAAATATTTTTTAATTAAATGACGCAATCGATATTTAAATATTTCATCTGAAAAGATATTACTGTTCATTAGCGGGTACTTCTGTATCTTCATTAGAGATGTCACTAGAAAGTACCGCCCACATTTTTTAGGATTCGGCAGTATAACAAGTGGTGATACATTTTTCCCGGGATTTTTTTGAGCAATTGCTCGTTCACCAATTATTTTATTGCATATGTTTTTCTCTTCTTCAACAATAGAAGAAGTGACCCCCAGTTACCTGAATCAATGATATCAGAAGCAATTTTTCGAAGTATTGACTATACTCTTGCGCAAAGATTATTTCGTTCTCCATCAGCACTCCAAAATCATGGTTCTTATAAAAACCCTTGAAGGTAAAGTTAGCTGAATCCATAGTTATTGTTTCTTTATTGAATGTATAGGGCCATGTATGCAAGTCCTGCAGTGTATTTACTTTTATTCCGGCATATACGAGTCGTTCTACACCAGCTATACTGCTAACTTCATTAATAAAATCTTCTCTATCGAAGCAAGTTATTAGTATACACTCTATGTCTTCTTTAGATTTCTCAATGAAATCAGGCGTTAATAACAATTAATTGATGTAAAGTATTTGAAAAATTAAAAAAGACTACCGGGGGGTGGTAGTCTTTTTCAACGGTTATGATCTATTGAAATCACTCTGCAATGATATCTGATTTTCTCAGCCATACAACCATTTACAGATGGTTTCTCTTCACAAACTCTTATAAATACTTTTCCCGTTAATGTAAATTCAGCACTTATCTGCCAATTATGCATGATTGTTTGATAGCTGCTTCTAATTATCAAATTGACATAAGAATTCTGCTTAAATAAGAAATAAAGAATTTTTAGCGTTATCCAACACTCAAATATAGGGTTTCTGTTTGGCTCAGGTCCATTCTTTTAGATGATCTAAAGCTCGCTTAATATCCTGCTTTGTATTATATACATGTGGGGCTATTCGAATAATATCTTTACGGGCCGACACGACTATTCCTTCTTCTTTTAATTTTGTCTCCGCTTTATCAGCATGTTCAACGTAAATGGCAGTTGTTGCACCTTTTTCAGCGGAATTTCTTGGGCTGGCCACCTTCATGCCAAGCTGTTCTGCGTATTCTATTGTATAACTTGATAATTCCTGCAGGTAGGCTTGGATGTTATCAACACCGATATTAAGGATATATTTGAGAGCAGCTTCAGCTGCGTAAGCGTTTACAATGGGTGGGGTACCTGTATTGAATCGCCTGGTGGAGTCTGCGTAATCAGTTGATTTCAGGTCAAATGCAAAAGGATTTGATTGGCCAAACCATCCTGTAACGGCAGGGATCATTTCCGCTGAAATCTCTTTCTTAATGTAGAGGAATGTTATTCCTGGTATGCCCATCAAATATTTTTGCAGACCTGCCACTAATATATCCACCCCCATCTCTTTCACATTAATTGGAACTGACCCGGCCGACTGATAAGCATCTACGAGTAACAATGAATCATTTCGTTTAGCGATATCAGAAATCATTTTTATATCTTGTTTGAATCCATTGTAATAGCTAATGTGTGGAACACATGTAAGCTTTGTGTTTTCATTAATCGCCGCTTCATAATCCTCTTTCTTCATCATATGATTTTGATGGGGAATAAAGGTAACAGGCACACCTTGCTTGAGTTTTTTAGATAATGAGACTTGTCCGATGCAAGGAAAGTCAATTTCTGTTACACAGATACCTTCATCGTCTTTAAAATCCAGCGAATTCACAACTGATGATACAGCATCTGAAACAGATGAAAGAATCGCTACTTCTTCCGGGTCACAGGAAATGAGTTCAGCAAAATTTTTCCTGGCACCTTCGACGTGCTCAATCCACTCCCCCCATTCCATTCCGGACTCAATTAAGCTATACTTATAAGCATCTAATGCATCTATTACAGCTTGCGGCGGAGCACTTTGAGAACAACTCGATAGCATAATTTTATTTTGTAAAGTAGGAAAATCGCTTCTTTCCACTGGTAATTTCATCATTTTCATGTTCCACCTTCCTTTCATTATATTCACACGGAGTGATAAAATGAGTCATTCAGAGACAGCGTTTAGCTTTATAAACCCTTGGCTGGAAAATTTAAATTATGATTGGGAATCGCTTTATCAGGTTGGAATTCCAATTAGCTTCCTGAAAAACGAGACCATATTTAATCAGAATGACGAGGGAGACTACATATATATTGTGAGAAAGGGACGGGTCCGTCTTAGTCTGATTTCACAAAATGGTGAGGAAAAAGCACTCGCTATTATAGGTGTGAATGGTTTATTAGGTGAATGCAGCTTGAATAGCGAAATGAAATATGCAACGAATGCAATCAGCGCATCAAAATGCGATTTAGTGAAGGTAGAGCGTCAGGACTTCATAAACCATATACATTCACACCCTGAAACGTATGATCATCTTCTGAATTTGATTACAAAAAAGTATCAGCTGCTTTGTATGCAATCAATGGAGCTAAGCTATACGAAAGCATTTACTAGGGTATGCGCAACTTTCATTCATCTTGCAAAAGAGTATGGGCAGTCCGTTGAAGAAAAAGAAATCAAATTAACGATCTCTTTTACTCATCAGGAAATGGCGAACTTGCTTGGAATGACCCGTGTCACGATTGCCAATAATATCAAATGGCTGCTTAATGAGTCGTATATCCGAAAAGAAGGCAGACATTACATCATTAAAGATTTAGATGCTCTCATCGAATTAAGCTACTATTAATCCTGAAATTCAGCTGCTCTATTCACCTCTCCGAATAATCATGCGTTGTTGTCCTTCTGAATGAACCTTTTGGCCAATTGTTTGTAAACGTACGAGTTCTTCTGCAGAATGAACCTGCGCCATCAAGTGCCCAGGCAGCCATCCCATAGGAAAAAAGGTGCGCGCATCTCTTCCATAAAAGATGCCTATATCGAAAATGGGAACTGGTGCACCACCAAACGCATACTCAGGCATGAACGTAAACAATATATCTCCCGGCAACGGAAAGCAAGTTAGATTTTCGGGCTTGGGATTATAAAGTTCATCCTTTGCTTTCCCCTCTGGCGGGAGTTGGGCAGAGATTTCTTTCCCTGTATACATTGCGTGTTTCACAATAATTTCAACTGGTTCATCGATCACTTCCCAAAAAGCTCTACATGTATTCGGGGCTTTATCTGTCAATAAATCGAATTGGATGCTTTCATTGAAATCAGGAAATTCAATTACAAAGTAGTTCATTAACATCTCACCTTTCACTATTTTACAATTTTAATTTATACGACGCTTGGTTCGAATAACAAACGGTTTTCTTTGAATCGATTAAAATGCAATGGCTGAACATTGATTGATGGTTCATTCCCTGCAATCAGATCAGCTAGAGTCTCACCGATTGGTGGGGCCATCATAAAACCGTGACCACTCATTCCCACTGCCTGATAATAACCCTCTACCCCCTCAACGTCACCGATAATCGCCTGGTGATCAGGTGTACTGTCATATACGCCATCCGCATGAGATCGGAACTCCACTTGTTCAAGGGGCGGAAAAATCTCCATACCGATTTCTGCAACTTTCATTTGAAACTCAAACATTGATAATTTCTTATCACTCTCTCCGAGGTAGCTCATATATAGAACACCATCAGACAATTGTTTTGCAGCAAAACCTTTTTCAAATGAAATCAACAATGGTTCAATTAATCTTTTTTCAACACGGTTTGTATAAAGAATGCGGCGAGTCTCATAAGAAATCGGCAAATCGATACCTGCAGTGGCTGCTAAATCTTTCGCTCCCAATCCTGCAGCATTTACGACAAAATCAGCATGAATCTTTCCGCGTTTAGTCATTTCGACTCCAGTTACTCGATCGCCTTCCATCAAAATTTGCTTTACTTCGTCATTGATAATTGTCGTACCTCTTTTTTTGGCCGCTTCAGCAAAGCTCTGCGTCACATGATAAGCATCATCAACGAAGCCGTCTGTTTTGCAAAAAGAAGCGACTTTGAAAGCGCTTTGGTCAATTCCCGGTACAATTTTCGCTGCTTCTTCCGGTGTTAGAAATTCAGTTGGTATTCCAAGGCGATTTTGTAACTCTATATGTTTCTTATAGTTTTCAATTGCTTCATCTGAGTGAAACGTATACATGTAGCCAACACTTTTGTAGCCGATTGGCTCATCCGGCTCCAGGTGGTCATTAATATTCTCATAGAAATTGACCGCAGCTTTTGCCATTCGACAGTTGATTTCTGTTCCCCATTGCTGGCGAATACCACCAGGACAAATCCCCGTCACACCAGAAGCTACACCGCCTTTGTCCACGACCAGTAATTTTTCGTAGCCCAATCTACTTAAGTGGTAGGCAATCGATACTCCAATAATTCCTGCACCTACTATTATTCCATCATAACGTGTCATCTTGAAACCTCCTCTTATTTAATCGATCAGTATCAGTTCATTTTGACGTATGCTTAAATAGTCGATTCCATCGTCAGTCACGACCACATTCTCTTCGACAATAAAATGAATCCCTTCATCCCTCAAGAATACAGTCGGTTCAATCGTAAACACATTTCCTCTTTCTAACGGTTCATTTGGAGCGTTACCATAGCGTTCCCAACTAGGACCTAAAAGCGCTCCTCCATCATGAACAGCCTGACCAATCTGGTGTCCAGTTGCATGTTCTATTTCCGGATAACCATTTTTCACTAAGTGCTCTCTCGCAACTTGATCGATTTCATTGCCCGTGATGCCCGGCTTCATCTGTTTACCTGTCAGCGTAATTGCTTCGTGAATCGTATCAAACGTTTTTTGAATCTTTTCAGGTGCATACTTTTCTCCATCCTTTAGAAAATAAACGGTTCTCGCTATGTCTGAAACGTAACCTTCATAATCGACGCTGAAGTCAAAAATAACGAGATCTCCTTTCTCAACTTTGCGATCACTTGGTCCACGATGGGCAATATTATCTTTCATTACGATCGGCATCGACAAGGTCCGGTCAATTCCGTTTACTAACCCGCGTTCTTCCATAGCTTTAACGAAAAGCTGCCCCATCTCTTTTTCGGTCATACCAGCATGAATCTTGTGAAAAACCTCTTGATAAATATCATGAGTTATATTAATAGCCGTCTGAATCTTCTCTATTTCTGCTGCTGTTTTGATACTTCTCAGTTTATTTAGAAAAGGTGCTGCACTAACGTATTCCCCTTCAAAGACATCTTTTAATGTTGATTTCAGCCACAGCATTCGGCCAGCTGTGAGACCGTCCGCTAAGTGCTCGTATCTGGACTTATTCAGTGCAATTGTTTTCGGATTCCATTCACTGATAACCTTGGAAAGTTCCTCTGCCAAACCATTATTGTAGGTTAATACTTGATCGAACAGTTTGGACTCCCTTGCGTCCTGGGCATCGATCGAGCTTGTAATAGCGACTTTATTCCCCGATTTGTGAAAAAGGAATGCACCAGGTCCTACCGTTTTCACGCCTGTTACCAATGGCAAACAGGGATCACTTCCTTCGCTGGTGTAAATTATCCATGCATCAATTTTTTCTTCATTTAAATAGCGAATAGCCTGATTCATTTTTTCTTTCTGCGTTTCATACATGTTTCCACCTCTTTCATTCGCATATTTTTGCTACTGCTTTATCCATCCATTTCGATCCGAATTCGAACGAGTCTATTTCTATTCGCTCGTCTTTCTGGTGTACTCTCTTCAATACCTCTGTAAAATTAGTCAATGTTGGAGAGATCCCATAGATACTTGCTGCTGAATCAGCAACCCAGCGACCATCCGTTCTCCCAAGCGCAGTAAAAGGGACCCACTCTCCATAAAAACCAAGGTCTTCTGCTGTGGACTTGAAAATTTCAATAAGCAGATCATCTTGTGTGTTTTGATAACCTGGTTCAAACGATGTCAATTCCCACAAAACCTTCGGGTGACTGACAACGTGATTCAGCTGATCCCTTATTTGCCCTTCTGTCATCTGTGGCAAAACACGGATCTCCAGAGTCACTTCGCCTTTGGCAGGCAGTACATTTATGCTGCTGCTTCCAATTTCAAAGTCTGGAATTTTAATTGAAGGCTGTCCCATATAGTCAACAAATCTTTGTACCAAGTCTTGATGGTCGTTTGAATCTCGTTTCGACTCAAGCATGCCGTTCATTTTAGATTGGAAATCTACCAAATCCTGATTGACGTGAGCTGGTTTTATTGATGAAGCGATTTGACTGGTTGTTTCTAATAGTATGAGAATCAATGATTCATCCGGTGGTGCAGCTGCATGACCGCCTTCCATTTTTGCAGACAAGCGAACTGTTGCGACTCCTTTTTCGCTGTTTGCGTATAGCATGTAAGATGTTTCATTGTCCTGGTCTTCGATCAAAAAACCACCACCCTCACTGAAAACTGTTGCTTGTTCAAATAAATGGGGTTGTTCTTTAACCAGAAATTCCATTCCCTCGGTGCTTCCGTTTTCTTCATCTGATGTCACAATAAAATAGACATCCCTTGAGCGCTGTTTCTGTTTCGAAAGAAGGTAATATGCGTGGGCATGCATGGCCGTTAGCTGCTTGGTATCGAGTGTACCTCTGCCCCATATCGCATTTTCTGCTTCCATCCCGCTAAATGGCGGATAAGTCCATTCCTCTTCAGCCGCTGCCACTACATCTATATGTGAAAGTAAAATAAGCGGCGGTTTTTCTGAATCACCTGAGGTTCCAAGTAGTTTTGCCACCAGGTTCGGCCTCCTTTGGGGGCTTTCGAAAACCTGGTACTCAAGCCCGCACTCGTTCATCCAATTTTCCAGAACGTTAATTCCTGCCCATTCGCTCTGATCGTCATTTACGGTCTTAGCTTGAATTAATTGGATGAATAACTTTTTTGCTTCCATTATAGTACTCACCCCGCTCGTTCAGACCCGACCAATATAAGCTCAAGCTGTGGGCGACTCAGCAAGCGGGCACCTGAAGTCGTCATCACAAGGTTCTCCTCCACAAGTATGCACGGAAGGCCGTTATCCTGAATTACAGTCGGTTCAATCGCATATATTTCATCCATTTGAAGTTTCCCTTCTACTTGAGGGCGCTTTGGTGTACGCTGCGGTCCAAGAATCGTTCCCCCATCGTGAGTATCCCGCCCAACCTGATGGCCCACTGAGTGGCGAATGGTTGGATAGCCTCCCTCTTCGATGACTTTTCTTCCCACCGAATCGACTTCATACCCTTTCTGACCAATTTTCATAGAATTAATGGTCGTGTGAATCGCTTTCTTAGCCGTATCAAAAGCATGTTGGATATCGTGCGGTGCTTCATCTTCATCCGGCTTTAAGAAATAGACAGTGCGGGCGATATCAGAAACATAATTCTGGTATTTCAAACTAAAGTCAAAAATCACAATATCACCGGGAAGTATGACGAAATCAGCTGGTTTCCGGTGTGCAAGTCCGTTTCGAACACAACAGACCATGGGCGGATCGAATGCATTTCCAAGTCCATTGGATACACCGTTCTTTTTCATTTCTTCCACAAATAATTGTCCCATTTCAATCTCGGTCATACCCGGCCCGATTTTTGTAAAAACGGTCTCATATATTTCATCCGTAAGACGCACAGCTTCTTCAATTAATACAAGCTCTTTGTCTGATTTAATACTCCGAATTTGTTTCAATAACGGTTCACTGCTGATCATGACTGAATCAAGCTGCTCATGTCCTATAGTGTCCTGCAGCCACTCAAACAACCCGGCTGTTAAGCCGTCACACAAATGATCTGTTTCAGATATGTTCAGGGCGAGTTTTTTTATGCCCAGCGAATTAAATAACTGTTGGAAGTCAGACTCAATACTAGACTCATATTGAATTACTTCATCAAACAATCCAATGCTTTCATAGTTTCCAAAGTCACTTGCTGAAGTAAGAACTTTATGTTTGCCATCTGCCCGAATAAACACGGCAGCAAGGTGAACAGAGCGGATACTGATCAGCAGTGGGCAAGAAGGATCGGTCCCTTCCCGAGTTAAAATCAACCACGTATCAATACCGTCTTCAGTCATATATTGAGTTGCTTGTTTTAGTTTTTGTTTCGAGATTTCCGGATCTCCCAGTTGCATATCAGTCACTTCCTATACCAATTTTTTTAAGAGTTTGGTCATTTGTTTAAGGCCTAGTTCAAAAGAATGTATTGAAATGCGTTCATCAACGCCGTGCACGAGCTTGATTACTTCATCAAATGGCATATCTGTATCTACTGGACAATATCCCAAGACCTGTGCACCGAGAGGCGCGATATGTCTTCCATCACTGCTGCCGATCGATAAATATGGAACAATTCGGTGCGAGGGACAATCTTCCTGAAGCACTTTTTCTACTATCTCTAATTTTGTTTCTTCGATTTTAGATTCGTACCCTCCAGAGAATGAGAGAATCTCGCAAGAGCCGTTCAATCCCTCCATTACCGTTTCCAAATGTGATTCCAACACATCGTATGTAACCGCTGGCAGCATACGACAATCTATCATTACCTCATACCCGCCCTCCAGAACATCCAACTGCTTTCCTGCACGCAGCTGAGTGACTGAAAATGTCGTTTTCGTCATCGCACGCATCATTCGCTTCAGGGATTTCGGCATCTGAGTGTCAATAAATTTTCCTGGCTCAGAAGGTTCAAAAGCAGACTGTGAAACTTCTGCAATGATTTTGAACATTTGACTGACCGTTTCGGGTAAAAGTTCACTTTCCTTCATACGATCTAATCGTCTAAGTGCTTCTGTCATCTCAAAGAGTGCTTCATGATTTGGCATATATGGATTGGCAGATGGATAATTAGAAATTCGAATGCGGATCCGGGCAACGCCTTTTTGACCAAGCTCTACGAGATGAAAGACATTACCATTAATCACAATCGGGAATCCTCCTCCCTCGTTCAGGACGGGCATTCCTTGAAAAACATCCGGCTCCTCTTCAATGTAACGAAGCAGCCCTTCTTTACTCCCACGTTCTTCATCAGATGTCACCAGCATCTGTATTGGCCGATCAACGCCTGTACGTTTAAAATGAATGAGTGTGAAAAGGTGGATGATTGACAATTGTTTAGTATCGATTGTGCCACGTCCCCACATCCAGTCGTTGTGAATTTCTCCAGAGAACGGAGGATATGTCCACTCTTCTTTAACAGCAGGTACGACATCCACGTGTGACAACAAAATCAACTTTGGTGCATTTTTTTTATTTAGATAAATATCGAGATTTCCACGACCCGGTGCAGTTTCACGAAGTCTGGTAAAAAGCCCTTCTTTTTTTGCCGTCGACTCTAAAAACAGCAGTGCTTCCCATTCCGTATTTGGATAACTCGTGTCTATCGCAATGAGTTGCTGCAGTGCTTTCAGCGCTTCATCACTTAACTCTTTCATATGACGCATCCTCACTTTGCAGACTTTCAACTTTGACTAACTCCTGTTCTATTTTTAAATTATCAAAGCTGACTTCATTAATATAATGGCAAGCCGCCTGGTGTCCTTCTGCCATTTTGTCGACGGTTCTTAGCTGCGGTGTTTCTTCTTTGCAAAGGTCTGTTGCAAAAGGGCAACGGGTATGGAAGCGACATCCTTGTGGCGGATCGATTGGCGAAGGCACATCGCCCTTTAGTAGAATTCGCTTACTTTTCTTTTTCGGGTTTGGTACAGGGATGGCCGATAGCAACGCCTGAGTATAGGGATGCTTCGGATTTTCAAAAATCGAATCATTATCTCCGATTTCCACAATTTTCCCTAAATACATCACGATGATTCGATTAGAAATATGTCTCACTACGCCTAAATCATGTGATATAAACAAATACGTCAGACCCATTTCCCTCTGTAATTTTTTCAATAAATTTAACACCTGGGCTTGAATGGATACATCCAATGCCGATACTGCTTCATCACATACAATCAACTTAGGGTCAACCGACAGAGCACGTGCTATGCCGATACGTTGTCTTTGACCACCGGAGAATTCATGTGGGAATCGCTCTGCTTGATCTCGCTGCAACCCGACAAGATCTAACAATTCGTACATTCTCGCTTCACGGTCTTTCCGCTTAATATGCTTTTGAATATTCATCGATTCGTAAAGAATCTGCCGAACAGTTAATCGGGGATTCAAAGAAGCGTATGGATCTTGAAAAATTATCTGAATTTCTTTCCGTGTATCTTTCATTTCTCCCCGGTTCAGTGAGAGCAAGTCAACTCCGTCAAGCTCGATGGATCCTGCTGTCGGCTCATCCAGCCGGAGAATAGCACGGCCTGTCGTTGATTTTCCACAGCCTGATTCTCCAACAATCGAAACCGCTTCACCCCGATTAACAACGAAACTAATATCATCAACAGCCTTTACATTGTTGACTTGCGCTCCTAGAAACCCACCATAAATCGGGAAATATTGCTTTAACCCTTCGACTTTAAGTAATTGAGCTTGTCTCATAGACTTCCACTCCCTCTTTTCCGTCCCATTCATCCGAATAAATCCAACATCTAACCTCATGTCCATCCGGCAGGTCAATCAAGTCAGGTAATTTTTGATTGCAAAGTTCTGTCGCAAATGGACAACGTGGAGCAAACCTGCATCCTGGGGGCATATCAAATGGACTCGGAACCATCCCCTGAATTGGTGTCAATTCTTCCATTTTTATATCGTGTCGAGGCAGTGACTTCAAAAGTCCTGCAGTATAGGGATGTTTCGGCTCTTCAAACAAGGTCTCAACATCCGCGTATTCAACAACTTGTCCGGCGTACATTACCGCAACGTAATCACACGTCTCAGCTACAACACCAAGATCGTGTGTGATCAACATGACAGACATATTCATTTCTACTTGCGATTCTTTAATGAGTTCCAGAATCTGTGCTTGAATCGTTACATCCAATGCCGTTGTTGGCTCATCCGCAATTAATAAATCCGGATTACACGCAAGCGCAATAGCGATCATCACCCTCTGCCTCATCCCGCCCGATAATTCGAAAGGATACTGGGTCAGTCTCTTTTCAGGTGATGGGATTCCCACCATCTTCAATAAATCAAGCGCTCGCTTATTACTCTCTTTTTTAGTTAAATCTTCATGTATTTCTAAAGTTTCCCTAATTTGCTTCCCAATTGAGTGGACCGGGTTTAGCGATGTCATCGGCTCTTGAAAAATCATCGAGATTTGATTCCCTCTAATTTTTCGCATTTTAGAAATCTTCTGATCGAGTAAGTTTTCTCCTTTAAATAAAATTTCTCCCCCAACAATCTCACCTGGCTCATCCACTAAACGCAGCACACTCAGTGCAGTGATACTTTTTCCGGATCCGGATTCTCCTACGATCCCGAGTGTTTTGCCTTTTTGAACAACAAAAGAGACACCATCAACCGCTTTTACCACACTGCCTTTTCCGGTTGGAAAGTGCGTTCTCAGCTCTTTAATTTCTAAAATATTTTCATTGCCCATTTTGTTCCCTCTCTTTCCTTATTCCAAATCAATCCGCTTGTTCAATATCCGATATGAGATATCCACAAAGAAATTCACTAGCACGAACAACGTCGCTATGATGAGAATTGAAGCTTGAATCACTGGGAAATCCCTGGACGAAATACGATCTACTACAAGCCTTCCAAGCCCATTAATAGCAAATACAGTTTCTGTTAACACGGCGCCCCCAAGTAGATAACCGAATTGAAGGCCGATGACCGTGACGACAGGAATCAGTGCGTTTTGCAGTGCATGACGATAAATAACAAGGCGTTCCTTTACCCCTTTTGCTCTGGCTGTCCGAATGTAGTCTTGAGAGATAACCTCCAGCATACTTGATCGTGTCATCCGGGCAATAATCGCTGCTCCTGCTGTTCCTAAAGCAATGACTGGAAGTATAACTTGTTCAGGACTCCCCCATCCGGATGCCGGCAGCCAACGAAGTTCGACTGCAAACCACTGCATCAACATTAACCCCAGCCAAAAGTTCGGCATTGACAGACCGAATAATGCAACCAACATTATGCCGACATCAGCAAAAGAATAACGTTTCATCGCTGAAATTACCCCAGCAATAATCCCGAGAAATATGCTCAGTATTGTGCTATACACTGCGAGCTCGACTGTGACCCAAAATCTGGACGAAATTTCATCTCCGACTGGAATCCCGGATCTCCATGATGTTCCAAAATCAAATCGCATAGCATCCCATAAAAAGTTTGCATATTGCATGTATAAAGGGTCATTAAGCCCGAGACGGTTTGCTACATTGTTAATCGTTTCCCTGTCTGCCCCTTCTCCTGCCAAGATTGCGGCCGGGTTACCTGGAGTAATATGTAACATTAAAAATATGAGTAATGTGACTCCCAAAAGTACTGGAATCAACTGAAGCAATCGGCGTATTACAAATTTAAACATTCCAACACATCCCTCTTGATTATTTCGATTTCGGATCTAATGCATCTCTAACTCCGTCTCCAAATAAATTAAACGCGAGCACGGCGATTACAATAGCAAGTCCAGGGACCAAAGCAATATACCCTGAATCATGCATATAACCTCTTCCTTCATTCAGCATGGCTCCCCACTCTGGAGAAGGCGGTTGAGCCCCAAGCCCCAGGAATGATAATCCACTCGCCGTCAAAATAGCTGTCGCAATCGATAAAGTCGCTTGAACAATTAATGGCGATAGAACGTTTGGAAGGATATTTATAAAAATCAAACGAAAATCACTTGCTCCGAGTGCTCGGGATGCGTCTACATATTCAAGCCTTTTTGTCACGAGTGTGGAACCACGGACAATTCTTGCAAATGCTGGAATCGAATTGATCGCTACCGCAAATACTACGTTGATAATACTTGGACCTAGAATGCTGACAATCGCAAGCGCTAACAGGATTCCTGGAAAAGCAAGCAGGACATCCATAATCCGCATGATTACCGCATCAATCTTTCCACCGTAAAAACCTGATACAATTCCGATTGCAACTCCCGCGACTCCTCCTAATACAACGGATAGAAAACCGACCAATAATGTGATTTGTGCGCCATAGATAATGCGTGAGAATATATCCCGGCCGTTATGGTCAGTCCCCAACCAAAATTCTGCACTCGGTGGCTGAAGGCGCACAGTGTAATCCACATCATTGATCCCATGGCTCAAAAAATATGGACCGATTGCTGCCACTATCATTAAAAAGATAATGAGGTAACCGCCGACTAAGGCAGCCTTATTTCGTTTCAGTTTACGGTAAAAATCCCTTAAGCTCCTAAGCCGTGGGTTTGATTTCAGAGTTACATAAGGTGCGTCTGATTTCACTACTTCTTCATGAGAATTGGCCATGTGAATTCCTCCATTACTTCTAAATTGATTTGTTTGAATTTTCCTAATTATTATTCAAAATATTATCATTAGTATTTAACGCAAACTATATAATTTTTTACAAAGTCACATAAAGATTTAACGCTGCTCATTCTTTCTATAAGAACGGAATATAGTTTTACCCAATAATATTCACCATGATTTTATAAAAGGAATCGAAAAGACATTTTTCACTTTGTAAAATTTTTTATAGTTTTATATGTATATCTCCCTTATATTTTATAATAATCTCGCAATATTCTAACAATTTATAACAGATTGTTGCGACGGTTAAAAAAATATTGGGGGTATAATTTATGAGCTTGAGAAAAATTTTATGGTTAATGATGCTAGTGCTAGTGCTTGGACTACTGCTAGTTGCCTGTGCAGGAGAAGGTGGTACGGATACCAATGCAAACCAGAGTGATGAAGGGGATGACGATGTGTCATCTGAAGATGTAGAAGCTAGTGGAAGCAGTGATCAGAATTTAATCATTGCAGTTCCTGCTGAGTTGTCTTCATTATCAGCCCATGGTTCAAATGACGTTCCTTCAGGCAATGTCCGTGCCAATATTTATGAAACGTTGATAACACTTGACGCTGACGGAAATCCTCAGCCGAATCTTGCAACAGAGTGGAGTCAAGTAGATGACACGACATGGGAATTTATGATTCGTGAAGGTGTTACCTTCCATGATGGATCGGAACTGAATGCTGAAGTGGTTAAAGCCAACTTTGACCGGCTTATGGATCCAGATATCGGTTCACAAGGCGCTTCAATTGTCAGCGCAATTGAAAGCGTAGAAGTAACAGGGGATTACACAGTTCAAGTCAAGCTGCAATTCGCATTTGCACCGATCTTGAACCACTTGGCACACAACAATACAGCACTAATGTCTTCGGAAGTTATCCAGGCGGATGCCGAAGGAGTAGAATCAGGTGATGAAGTGGATCAATACATTAACTCAAATCCGATAGGTACTGGTCCATTTATGTTCGAAGCATATACGCCAGGCGACCAGATCACACTTATGCGCAACGAAGATTATTGGAATGAAGCTCCAGATTTAGAATCAATTACATTTAGAACAATTCCAGAAACAGGAACTCGCCTTGCAGAGCTCGAAACAGGTGCAGTTCATATTGTAGATGCAATTGAGGCGGATAACATTAACCGTGTAGAAGAGATTGAAAACGCATCGGTACTTCAACAAAGTTCAACCTCCCTGAACTTTATCGCCTACAACACTCAAGTGGAGCCATTAAATGATGAGCGTGTACGCCGTGCGATTTCAATGGCAATTGATAAATCACAAATTATCGATGGTATCTATGGCGGTACAAGCATTCCAGCAACAGGGCCAATTCCTCCAGGAGTATTAGGATACGATGATAGTATTGAAGGTTTGGATTTTGATGTTGAAGGAGCGAAAGCATTGCTTGAAGAAGCTGGCTATGGCGACGGATTCGAAATCAGCCTGAAAACAAATAGTGACAATTCACAACGTATGAATATGGCAACGTATGTAGAGAGTGCACTCTCAAGTTTAAATATCACTGTTAAGATCGAAGCAATGGAATTTGGTGCATTCATTGAAGATGCAGCAAGCGGACAGACAGAAATGTTCATTCTTGGCTGGTCAACTCCGACAATGGATGGAGATTATTCAACTTATCAACTCTTCCATTCAGACAACCACGGAATGGCCGGAAACATGACTTTCTTCGATGATGCTGAAGTCGATGAAATTCTGGATGAAGCTCGTAGAGAGGGCGACTTGGATACGCGCGTACAGCTTTACTCTGAAGCTTCTGAAATGTTAATCCAGAAATCCCCTATGATGTTTGTAAATCACACTGAATTCTTGCTTGGCGTGAATGATTCCGTACAAGGGTTCAGCGTTTCAGGTAACGGTTACTACCTTTTCGGCGATACTTCAATTGAATAGTACACCATAAAAAACTCGCACCAGCTTCATTGCTGGTGCGAGTTTTTTATATTGAGGAGTTTACTTTCCAATAATTGAAGATATTTTCAGTTCAGCTATTCGTTTCCGCCTCATCGATAGGATCTTTCTTTCTCCAGTGCCTATATCAAATACAATCCTCTATTCAATAGAGTTCATAAATTTTCATGATTCACCTTGAGGAGGAAGGATTATTTTCTAACCAATCAACAATTAAATCTATGATGATTTCTTGTTGTTCACTAACTGTTATCTGAGCCTCATTGTCGCCGGACTGACTGCCATATACGCCAAAATAAGCGTGGTTCCCGCCAGGAATTTCAATGAAATCTGTTGTTTCTGGTAAGTTCGAGCTGTTTTCGATAATTTTTTCAGGAGTACTTAATCCATCTTCTGAACCGCTTATGGATAAAACGGGTAAGTTGGATTCACTTAAATAATCATTGCTTGCTGCGTATGCCCCAAGCAATATTAGCCCGTTTATGCTATCTAAATGTTGATCTGCATACATAGCTGCTGCTGCGCCTCCCATTGAATGGCCAGACACATACCACTCGAGACTGTCATCCTTCTCTATTATTTCATCCGCTTTTGAAACATCTAGAATTGATAAATTTAATCTGACTGAAGGGATAGCAACTGTGATATTTTGCTTTGATAATTCTTGTGCTAAATAGGCATATGCTTCAGGATCGACTTTTGCGCCAGGATAGAGGATCAAACCTTTATCTGCATTTTCTGCTCTATAGATATACCACCCATCTTCGGATTTTATAACTTCCTCTATTTCTATTTGATCAGCATCTATCGCTTCAAATGTATTTTGAGACCAAATAAAAAAGATAGAGAAGCTCAGAATGACTACTAAACCTAAAGTGACAAACGAGATAAACATGGTTTTTTTGTTCAGAATTTTTTTCATGATTATTACCGAACTATTCAAAATCCAATCAAGTAGAAAGATATAGACAATCCACTAAATAAAATTATGAATAATTTCCCTTTCTGGATTTTTTTGAAAATATTAATTTAATTCTTATTGAATTAATGCTTCATACAACTTAAGTATAAACATTAGAGGAATGCCATTAGTTTTAGAAGTAATAAAGAAAATTAAAGTGAAAATCGACAACAGACTTACGAATTAAATATTACCTAAAACTAAAAGGGCAGAAGTTTTTATAATATGGAGGAAAAATTCAAAGACCAGTAACCTCTGCATTAAGGTTACTGGTCTTTAAAATCCTATGCAAAATAAAGCTTGAAATTGATGCAAATTATCTCTTAAAGTGACAGTTTAAGTGACAACCTTCACTTTAAACGTATCCCAAACAGATTCCAGGGAAGTTACAAATTGCGGATCGCGATTGCCTTAGCAGGCGATTGACCGTTAAATGTATCGGTCAGAGGCGGCTCACTGAGAGTTCCACAGGCTACTCGATACAGACTTTCTTCACAATACTTTCCTTGACACAACCCCATACCGCACCTGGTTTGAAGTTTGATTGAATTCAAGTCGGTTGGTGGCGAAGGCTGCATTAAGGTGTTATGGATGTCTTGAACGGTAACGTTTTCACATTTGCATAAGACCAGATTTTCTTCAAACGTTTGAAAATCGGTTAATCTCCATGCTTCAAGTTCCACCTCAGCAAGAACTTCCGCAAAGCGATTCCATTTTTCCATAGCCTTCTTCAAACTTTGCTTTTCAATTCCTTGATCAGTGCCACCCAAATTTCGCCCGACAAGTCTCCCTTCCGCCTCCGAGCGCTCAGCTCCACCTACTCTAATTAATTCTCCAGCAGCAAAAATCCCTTGAATTGAGGTTTCATTCTGTTCATTGATAACGACTTTCCTTGTTCCATGAGCCGTACGTTCAATGTGACACCCTGCTTGCTTTGCCAAGTCCAGCACAGGAGTGAAGCCGTAACACATCCCAACGACTTCACAAGGGATGGTGCGTATGAGCGGGACTGCTGCTTTCGACTGTTTAATCGTCACCGCCCTCACTTTTTCTTCACCAGCTATTTCGGTCGGCATTGCATTAAACCAGATCGGCACTTGATTTTTACGCAAAATTTGAATAGCATTCTTTAATTCGTTCAATTTTGCACGGTGATGACGCATCGTACCAGCATGTTTACTCATTTTTAACAAGGTTTTAAGCGACTGGGCAATTGCGATTCCTTTGACTTCGACACCCGATTCACATAGTAATTTTCCAACTATAAGAATAAACGGATGGCTGCCTGTTAATACAACCGACTGACCTGCTGCATAGTTTTGTGTCTTTAATTGCACTTGAATGCCACCGGCACTCATTACTCCCGGAAGCGTCCAGCCTCTTACAGGATGGATCCGGTCATAGGCACCGGTCGCCAGTAGAATCTTTTTCGCACGGATTGGTGAATGATTTTCGAGAAATACACGAAAAAACGCTCGCGATTTCGGATCTGCCGTAATTTGATCCGAAGCAGTATAAGATTGTATGGACCAAACAGCATGACCAAATAAGCGATCAATTGTTACCAGTTGATCGACTGTCAAAATTAATTGATGAGGAGGTTGACGTCCGGCAAATGGCTGCTTGTAAATTTGCCCTCCTGCTCTCAATTGTTCATCGATCAGCAGCACATCTTTTTCAGATTTAGCCAACTCATCGGCTGCACCCATTCCCGCAGGTCCTGCTCCGATGATAGCGACGTCATAAATATGGTCGTTCTCCGATAATATTTCACGCTCGGACTCTTTCCAATCCAACGCTTCAGCATGAAGTGTCCTTATTTCCATGCCCTCAGTTGCCTGCACCATACATCCTCTAACATTACCTTGTCCTGAAACGTGTAAACTGCACTCATAGCAAACCCCCATGTGACACATAGGTGCCCGGCGGTGATTCTGTTCAGTGAGACGATAATTTTCAATCCCTTTTACATGAGAAACTGCAGTTGCCACTGACCAGCCCGCAGGAACTTGATGTTTTTCCCCATCAATATTTATATGGATCATTTACTTCACACTTTCTTCACTACCTCATGAAAAGATTAAGGTGTGCAAGTTTTTGAGGTGAAAACGCGCGCATATCAAATTCTGTCTTGTTTTCAGTAATCAAATCGGACAAAATTTTTGCATAAAGCGGACCGAATGTAAAACCAGATCCTCCAACTGCCAAGTAAACATTCTCTCTTTCAGCCAATTCCCCTAACAATGGCAGTTGATCGTGAGTAATTCCCGTTACTCCGGTCCATGAACGAATAAGGCGGAGATCGTTGAGTGCCGGCACCACAGAAGCGGCAAGTTTAACATTTTCGATCACGAGCCTTGGATCTACAATAGGTGGTATGTCATAACGCACTTTACCAGCTGTTTTTTGAAAATAACTTTGCCAGCCGCCTCCGATTAATATATTTCCATCTCGAACTTGTTTCATCGTTAACCGTTGCCCAACATGTTGCACCATATGAGTTAGAAAGGGGGCCGCTTGTTCCGTGACATTCATTAAAAGAGGAACAGGGTAAACAGGAAGATGAATCCCAAGCATTCGGCCGACCTCCGCAGTCCATGCACCAGAAGCGACTACCAGATTCTCTGCAATGATGACTTCGTCCGCATTCAACTGAACATGCCATTTGCCGTTGTATTTTTCAATCGATTGAATAAGGGTGTTAATGTGAACTTTTGCACCGTTTTCAATTGCACGTCTGGCAAATGCCGGTGTTACTTCACGAGGGTTGGCATGGCCTTCATCTGGACAATAAGCAGCACCGACCACTGATTTTGATAAATATGGTGCAAGTCTGAGTGTTTCAGATTTTGAGAGAAGTTCTGTATTTAAGTCAAGCCGCTTTTCCAGGTCGAATTTTTTCTTTAGAAGCTGCCATTCTTCTGTGGTTTCAGCAACCATTAACCCGCCATGCTGCACCACTTCCAAATCCATTTGCAGCTCGGTTTCCAACTCCCGCCAAACAAGCTCGGATGCTTTGGAGAACGGAATTAATTGGGACAGTTCGTTCTGAAGCTGATCCCAAAACGCTATCATCCGATACTCCAACTGGAAGTGGAGACTTCCCGCATTTTGACCAGAAGACTGGCGATTTAATTGTCCTCGTTCGACTAAAGTAACGTCATGGCCTTTCTTTGAAAGATAGTAAGTTGTCGCAGCTCCGACAAGACCGCCGCCAATCACAAGAGTTTCGGTATGTGAATTCATTTCAAAGCCTCATTCAATACACTCTTCACCTTTTCCTCTTCGTCAGGTGTAAGGTCGATCAATGGCTGGCGCACATGGCCGCCCGGCAACCCCTGCAGATTCAGTGCAGTTTTAAGAATCGCTTGCTGTGAACCGAATTTCACAGAAAAATCCGGGTTAAAAAACTGTTTGAATAACAATTGATCCTTTTTCCCACATTCGAGAGCTTTTTCCTCTTCACCTGCCCACAGATATTCAAAAAATTGTGGGTGTATCCGCCCTAACACTGCACCAGCGCCCATGAGACCATCCGCTTGATGATGCTTCAGCAAACTTATGCCGAGTGCATTCATCGGTGCGCCAAAATAACGCACATCTTGGCCAACCTCTAACAGCATTTGAATGAAGTTTGCCATATCAGTTGTAGAGTTTTTAACGGCCACAACATGTTCGATAGTTGCAAGGCGCTTCATCAATGCTGGCGATATATCAACCTGCGTTCCTCTCGGCCAGTTATAAACGCATATGGGCAAGCTTACAGACTGACTGATTTGTTGATAATGCTGAAATAATTCCTCATCATTCGGTACCATGTATGGCGGTGGTGCAATTAACACACCGTCCAAATCTGCTTCTTTCGCCCATTGTGCAAATCTTGAAGCTTGTTTTGCCGTATAGCCAGTGCACCCTGCAATGACTGGAATTCTGTTATCAATCGTTTTTCCGACAAATGCAAAAACTTCACGGACCTCTTCGTCGGTTAAGCTAAACCACTCACCTGTCGTTCCATTGATGACAATACCGTGCATCCCCTCGTCTACCAACCAATTCAACAGCTTTTTATAGGCATTCCAATCAATGCGTTGTTGCTCATCAAATGGTAATGTAATTGCAGGAATATAACCTTTCCAACTTATTGACATTTTATTCATTTTAAACCTCCACTCACAGACTATCGAATTAAATAGAAGTCCTCCTGCATTGGTGCCAGATAGATTGACTCATTTTCATAAACCGCAATGGGCTGCTCTAAGAATGCATACGTTTCGTGTCCCCATTCAGGAATGTAGTCTTTCACGTTAAACTCCAACGCGTATGCGGACTGGTTCACAACTCTAAATTCCCCCTTATGAGGAATCCTTTCCTGGCGATCAAACATTCCAATCGTCGGACCTGCTTCGTGACAATGTACACCAATTGGATGAGAGTAGAGCATCACTTGCAGTTTTTTTTCTCTCGCTCTCTCTATACTTTTTTCGAAAATATCATTACCTGACCGTCCCGTCTTGAATTCTTTCATAACCATATTTGCAAACATTTTTCCTTTTGCTAATAAAGCCTTTAATCCTTCTGGGGCATCTGATTGATTTGGCTTCAAAACATAGCCCAGTTGCTGCATATCAGTAGAGAGTCCCAAATAAGTTATTCCAAAATCACTATGCACAATGTCACCCGGCTGAATCGTAGTATTGTTCAAGCGGTCCATCTCTTCTCCTTGTCGTTGAACATCGATTGTTGGATAAAACGAGGTTTCAAGACCCAATTCGAGTACGCGCTGCCGCATCCAGGCGACGACATCTTCACACTTCGTAACACCTGGTGTGATTACTTCATTCGATAAAGCAGTGCGAGTGATCTGTTGGGTCAAATCCGTCAAAAACGGCAGAACCCTCATCTCTTTCTCGCTGCGCTTTAAAAACCAATGGACAACTGCTGCTTCTGAGCTGCAAAGGCGAGAAATATATTGTTTACTCAATGTTTCAGTCAGTTTGCGTAAAAGAGAACTGGATAAACCATCTGCCACGGGAATATCGTCTGATTGATTGATTCCAATCGACTGGGGATCAAGACGATCAATCAACTCCTTTAGACACTCCCACTCTGTTTCTTTTTTTCGATCCCAAATACATGTGTAATAACTTTCAATGGACGGAATCGGCAGGCCAATCCAATACCGGGTCAATTTATCGTCTAAATAATAAACAATTATGCCGATTCGCCGTGTTTCATCATGTTTCGATGGAGTCAGCGTCTTCGTCAGCGGATCTTCGTTATATTCACGGCTTATCGTAATCCAACAATCCAGCTCGGCCTTTATCATCGCCTCTTTAATGATTTTTTCCAATCTATCCGCTAACCACTCATCCTGAACTTGTTCTCTCGAAGCTAAAGGCAAGATTGCCGCTTGATGGTTTGGTTGAAATGAATGTTGCATTTGATCACTCCTCTAAAATTTTATGGTGTAATATTCTCATTTGCTAATTGTTCAATCGCTATTTCGTAAACATGAAGCCATTCTTCCATCACGGACAATTTGACATGCTCGTTTACTGCATGTGCGTTCAATGGCTCAGTAGGAAAAAGTGCACCAAATGCGACGACTCTGTCCGGGTAAGCTCTTGCGTATGTGCCACCTGAAATTGCCATCGGCTCATCGTCACGGTTTGTCGTGTCCCGATAAATTTTAGTCATAGATTTAATAAAAGGTTTCTCGGGATCAAAATAAATCGGCGCTTTAGAATCAATTGTTTTAGTCTCAAATCCTTGTGCTTTCAAAGCCTCTATCACTTTGGCTTCCATCTCCTCAGCATCTGCTGATGAAGGATAGCGGATATTCAATGTAAATTTCAGGATGCCTTGATCGAATCTTAATTTCGTCGCTTGCATCGTCAAAGCACCTGAATGTTCATCCATTGTTTCAATGCCCAGTGCCATGCCAGATTCATCTGCCAATAAAGTAATGGCATGTTGAATCTTTTTAATCATTTCGGGTTCATTAAGGCAAACTGCAACCTCTTTTAGAAGGCGGAAAATAACACGGTCATCTTCGTTCTGTTTTTTTATCGAAAAACTATGTTCCCAATTACCTTTTTCAGTTTGGCTCACACTTGCACCCCCGGCTGGTTCTTTCCTCATCACTAGTGAGCCACTCGCTTGGCTTGGTTCAACATTTTGTGCTTTGCCCGAGTATAATTCTAACCGGCCTGCTTGCTCAGAAAGAGCCATCGTCACTTCCTTTACCAAAATGCCTTTCTCGCTGTATGTCACAGGAAAATAGCCATCTGGCGTAAAGCCGATAGTAGGAGGCTTTTCCATTTTTTTATATGTAGCGATGCAATCCATCCCGCTCTCTTCGTCACCACCGATCACAATTCGAACTCGTCTCTTTGGTTGAAAATTCTTTTGTTGTAGGGCAGCAAGCGCATATAAAACAGCAAGCGCCGGACCTTTATCATCTAATGTTCCTCTGCCATACAAGCTCCCTTCATATTCGGTTGCTGTAAATGGAGGGAATCTCCAGTTCTCTGCATCTTCTGCTGGCACTACGTCAATATGGACGAAAATAGCCACTTCTTCTTCTCCACTTCCAAACTCCACTACACCAACTTTGTGATCGATCTCAAAAGTGTTCAAACCTAGATCCTGTGCTCGGCTCAAGTAGTAATCCAGCGCTTTTTTTACCTCCTCACCATAAGGAGCAAAGTCTTTTGCTGGTCCCTTCACACTTGGGATGGCAATTAACGACTTTAAATCCTCTAAATATGCAGCAAATTGAACTTTGTTTATTGCTTCCAAATTTAAATACACCTCCAAATTTATATACTTCTCCACATATATAATATAGCTTCACATAAATTTAATTTTCGGAATATAAAAAATTTAACGGTTTTAAAATTTATTTTATATTTTTCAGATTGCTATTTGAAATCAAGAAGCTGTTTTCCCTACAAAATTCTTTGTAAATAGCATGAAATATAACTGATCATCTACTGAATATTTATAGGCTTCGCTTCTTTCTTCGATTATAAAATAAATACTTTATGACAATGAGTAAAGAGAAGGAGATGCATTTTTAAAATAAGTATTTACATAATAGTAGGTGTCCGCCGATTAATTGGAAAATTTAATTTTTCTCATCTAGATTGCTTGATGTATTGTTGAATGAATTGATGCTGCAGCCACTATTAAAATCGTAAAAAAATAAGGGCTGATGTTAGTGCACATGCACTAACATCAGCCCTTTTAAAACTACTTATGGTACGGTTCTCCGTATTATGTCTAAATGAGGTTTTTGATATAAAAAAGAGAGTAAACAATTAGTTTACTCTCACTTCTTCTCTAGTAGGCATTTCATTAATTGATATCTCATGAAATTTTATATTTAAGTCACGCAATCTAGATAACTTCTCATCAAATTCTTCTAACTTTTTTTCTTGATCTAAGTTAATTTCTCGTTGTGTTTTAAAGGAAAGGCTACCACTTCTGCTTTTAATTTTATCTAATGCAACTTCTCTCCACATATTCTTTGCCCCTTTCTTTGTTCTAAATTTAAACAAAGAGAGTGAATTAAACGATATACTTCTCTTGTTTCCATTATACTGTCTGTAAGAAGAAAAAACAAAGCCTTCGTATTATCTTCATCTGCGTGAAAATTAAATACCCATGTATTATTATTATTCATTTTCATACTGAGTGATACAATAAAACGATTTTTGTATGGTGTATCAAACTCCGGTTCATACCTGTCTTCTCTTGGCTTTAAAGCTCTTAAAACAGCATAACTACTTTCGGTAATCTCCTGGGGTATGGGAATTTTTTCGGGTGAGTGCCCTGAGGTCCCAATATCAGCTATCTTATAAAGATCATTTCTTGTAGCATTATCCACCTCATAAATAGTAAATCCAGAGAAGAATTTAAGTGAATAGACATGGAAATAACCATTAAGAAATTGATAAAATACCGTTACTATTTCCTTAAACAGTTCAACAACCAACAAGTTTTGTTCCTGTAAATCTTTAAATTCTTGTTTAAGCTCCATATAATTCTTTTCGGCTTCTTTAACATATTTTTCATGTTGTTCCTTTTGTAAACTGACCTGTTGTTCTTTTATTAATAGTTCCTGTCTACTCGGATTATGGGTAACAACTTCATCATAAAGGCCATTGAACGAAAAATTATACGGTAAATATTTTACAAACAGTTCATACTCTTGTTTTTTAGCAACCCTATAAGCTCCTATATGAAAATTAGTAGCATCTTTAGGGTTAATCATTTTAAAAAAATGCAAAACGTATGTGAGAAGGAGTGCAACAAGCAGAGTTGAAATTCCACTAATTACTTTAACCATCATAGAAGTTTCAGGTAAAAATATTAGTCCAAGGTTAATAAAAATACCGAGAATAAAAGGAAATAAAGATTTTATAAGACTCCAGAAATTCTTTTTAGTGAAAGGTGCTATCAGTAAAGTAGGCAACCATGGAGCTAACTTCTCATCACTATAACTTTTCTGTAATATATTGAAGAATTCATCGAAATCCCCACTTAGATTTAATAAATTTTGTTTGAAATTCGAGCTCATCTTTTACTCCTTAAATGTAGACTATTTTAAAACCATTTAAAACTGTTGGTCTGCTACCGGGGCGCTGGTAATCTATTCTGGATTTATATTAAGTTTTGTCACTCTCCATCCCTTTAATCTCCATTTTTTGCTGAATTGTTCGTTACTCGCTTAAGGAATGGGCAGAATCTTATTTTTATTCGCCTCTCACTACTCTTACTCTGCTTCGTTTTTTCTCGGAGAAACCAATATACTCAATCCACGCTCTTCTCCGTAATCCCACATCTTGACCCATGGATACGTATTTGGCGGCAAATAGAAAATTCGTTCTTCTAGTGGTTGAATAGTGCTCATATCACCAGTAGTACCATGGATTTCGGTTGCAGAATGTATTCCTACTTCTCTTCCGGTATCATTAAAATAAACAAATTTCATTAGCTCTGCTCCTTTGCCGTGCATATTTTAGTTTGATAGTTCTGAATGGAGGTATTTCAATTGCCCAAAGAAATCAATTTATACGTTGATGACTTGAGAGATTGTCCCGACGGTTTTGTAGTAGCGAGAAATGTAGAAGAAGCCATTTCTTACTTAGAGAATTATACGGTCCAGACGCTTTCTCTGGATCATGATCTAGGAGAGGATGAACAAGGAAATCTCCTCCCGACCGGTTATGATTTGGTGAAAATTTTCTGCGAAAAAGGTTATCGTGTGAATAAAATCTATATACACACTGATAATGGGCCAGGCCGTGATAATATGTTTCATACTTTGAAAGGAGCTCAAAGAAGAGGATTTATTGATCAGGATATTGAGATATTCCACTACTCTATAACCGTTAACAAGTATTCAGGTTAAGAGGAATAAGCTTTCAAGTTAATTACAGGGAGTGTTCTCTAAGAAAACGAGTAATCCTCTACCCAACGTTTATATCGAATCTTCCATTATACTTATCACATGGCTGGCAAATTCTTCTGTTAATTGAATTTTATCTGAGCCGTATTTTAAACCATTGAGGTTGATTCCGTTGTTATTTTTTGTGATTGGGGCTTTAGCGCCGTAAGAAGCTTGTATACTTGAAAGTGTGTTATCAAAAGTATTCCACCTTTGGCTGTAAGCTGGACACAAATTTTTCCCTTTAACTTCCCATGGCCACCTACTAGACGTTCCTTCCAAATAATATGGACCTTCCACAACCTCGAAGTAACCTAACAACTTGGTCGATCCTACACCATAGCAGATAAGAATATCCCCCGCCCTTACAGAAGCGGGTCTTTTCTTAGAAAAATGAAGCTCCTGTATATCTGTCGATAGCCTTCTTTTTTCAGTGAAAGGATCGTCCGATACGCCAACAGGCTTAATAAAGTATCGCTTGTCAGAAGTGACTGCATGAATTCTTTTACTAAAGATATCACTGACAGTCAAACTTATTTCCGGCTCTTTCTGAACGGGATACATTTTTGAAAAAGCATCTATTTTTTTTATTACTTCTTCTAATTCGTTAGTAGATAAGCTGCTTTTCTGTACACTTTGAACTTCCTTAATCAATTGCAACAATTGATTACTATCGTCAATTAAAATTCCCCATTCGTGATTGGTTTTCAATCCCGCATTAGTAAAATTAGCAGAAGTAACTATGCCTTGTAGGGGCTTTCCTGATTTTGAAGCTATATATATCTTCCCGTGTAAATCGTTATCAACATAAACACTGTAAGTGATATTATTCTTTTTGCAATTCAAGCAAAAAGAATAAAGTGAATTTGATTTTTTCATTAAATCAGTATCATTATCCTTTAAAGTAGTTGTCAACGAAACATGTCTAATATCCGTACCGTTTAATTGAGCAAAGAAATCGTCGAATGATTCCATTAAGAAAGGACTCACGATTTTAAGTTCATCTGCATTTACAAGAATATCTTTAATATCACTGTAATGATTCGAATTGATATTATTTAGGATTTTCACGATACTCACCTCTCACACCAACATGTAATATTTACCTTATCCTAGTATACATTATTCAATTTTCAGTTTCTATGTCACTAGAAAAGAACTGTTATAATGCTGGTGGTAAGTTATTCATGGTTCATCTAAATCCTATCATTTTGTCATTCCTATAATTTTTATAGGGTTTTTGCATAAATTCCATTGCTAAAGAAACTACAATTCCAATGACTGTTCCTAAGAAAAAATATTGCATGCTTATTCCTCCCTTATTTTTCAAAGTAAATGTTCTTCTTCACATATACATAAATCGATACACCAAATGCTACCCCAGCTTTAAATAGGTCAATTGGAGCCATGACTTCACCGCCCTCCATTTAAATTTGGATATGAAAAAGAGACAATCACCCTTTCAGAGCTAGCCTCCCTCGACTTGTTAACATATTCAGTTGTGCTATCTTTCAATCCGGAGAAACTTCACATCAAGCTAATAGGCTTAACAGGCTTATCGTCTTTTAAAAGACAGATGCCGATATTTTTCAGCCCTCGCTTATCCTGGAACAAGTAAACCAGGGTTGATGCACCGCCATCATAGAAGAATATCCAGCAGGTCAGTTCCTGTTTGTATTCGGCTGGAATAAGAGCCTTAACCTCTTCATGCCTTATATCACTCACCAAAAGAGTCTGAACGTCCACTTTCCAGTCCTTGTCTGCTAGGTATGGGTGATAGGCTTCCATGTAATTTCTAAACACTTTAACAATACTCATTTCATTTTGCTCCTTTTTGATTAATAAATTTATAGAACTATTCGGCCTGCTTAATCACCTCCATTAAATTGCGATTAAAATAGAAAAAGAAGCAGATAACTCATCGTTAGATAAGTTATCTGCTTCTATGTTTAGTGCTTTAAGTATTTCATCGTTCAACATTAGCTGGATGCTTTCGATTTTTCTGTCTTCCCCAATGGAAATTTTGTGAATAAGTAGATGGAATAACCGTTTTCGCTGTTCTCTGGTCAAGGACTTTTTAAATGCTACTAAAAAATTCGATAGCACACCTTTGATGACTTCATACGAAACATTTTCAACGGTATTCCCCTCTACCTGCTTTCTTAACGGTTCCATGTGTTCTTTCAACTGACGAATCTGTTCTTCAAGCTGTCTAGCTTTGTCTAAATACATCGCTTTGGATATTAGTTCATCTGTATAAGCATCGAACGTTTTAGAGAGTTTCTGCTCTAAATCAATCACCTGCTTTTCATAGATATCGTACTCACGTTGCAAGGGGGCAAACGTGGATTCATTTCGACTGTTCACCTTATTTACTAAGTCTTTAATGAGCTTATCGCTTCTCATTAAGCGTTGTAATTTATCTAACACAAAAGGATCCGCGTAGTCAGTTCGGACACCATTCGAGCGGCAAACCATTGTCCCTTTGTTTTTCCATGCTCCACATACATAGTATTCGAGGACTTTTTTTGTACCATCCTTTGTGCGATTAGTTGTTCGGCCAATTACCATGCCTGCATTACAAACTGGACACCGCATGATACCTGTTAGGGGGAACTCCCCATCATGTACACGGTTTGGTTTGCCAGCCCGACTTTCGAATACATTTTTGGCAATCTCCCAAATTTCCATTGAGATAATCGGTTCATGTTGGCCTTGTTGAATGATTGGCTCTGGATTGATGTTGTTGCGTCGCTTCTCATTCCAATCCCTGCGAACGTTATAGCGGATCAATCCGGCATACACGGGATTGGTAACAATCGTTTTAATGGCAGCCAATGAAAACGTTTTGCCCTTTTTAGTGAGATACCCTTTTTTATTGGTATAGTTAGCGATTGATCTGTAGCCATTTCCCGTAGTGTAGAGATCAAAAATTAATCGAATAAGATTTGCTTCTTTTTCGTTGATGACTAGATGCGTATCTTTTCGCTTTTTATTCATACTTGGTGTTTCTACGATATCGTAGCCTAATACTTGTCCGCCATTCCATCGGCCCTCTTTTGCCCTAGCAATCATACCCATCTTTACGTTTTCAGCGATGTTATTCCGTTCGTACTCGGCAATGGCAGCCATCATTTGAAACTGTAGTTTGCCACTTGAAGTTTCCGTCTCATAGCTCTCGGTGTAAGATCTGAATGCGATGTTCTTGCTATTTAGCCGGTCCACAATGGTCATCAAATCTAGACTTTTTCTTGCTAAGCGATTCATCTTCCATACGAAAACAACATCAAATTTCTTCAGCTCTGCATCCTGTAAGAGTCGTTGTACTGCTGGACGCCCCGTGATGTTTTTACCGCTAATACCCCGATCGACATACTGCTCGTATACGATGTAGTCATGCTGCTCACAGTATTCGTTTAGAACACGAATTTGCTCATCAATACTGTAACCTTCTTCTGCTTGTTCGGTAGTGGAAACCCTGGCATATATAGCAGCTCTTTTCTGCGTTTCAGGTTGCCCGAATGGGGCAGCCAGATTGTTATATTTTCTCGCATGGTTTGACAATAGTTTCACCTCCTTTGCAGTCATCTTCAATCATCCACCTGGCTACTTGGGACAACGAAATGCCTTGCAGAGCTGCTAACCTCAAATGCTTAGTATTGATTAGCTTGCGCATATATTCAAATAACCTCATTCCTTCTTCTGGCGAGTCGGCGATATAATCAGACTCGGAATAGAGGACGATGTTATATCCTGCTAGCTCTATTTCTAATTGCTGTCGTTCTTCTCCATCGGAAGACAATGTAAAAGCATCCGCTATCATTACAACTTCGAAAGAACCATTAAAAGCATCCTTTAACATTTGCTTAAGTACTGGTCTTGCTCTGTATGAGGGTTGCCGACTTTCCTCTAAATAGACGTTGGTAACATTATACCCTGCTAGCTGACACTCATCTTTCAGTTTCTGGATACTCCGATTGACTTGATATCCCGCAAGTTGATTTTGAGATGTATGTCTTGTATAGACTACTAACCTAGGTTGGTTTCGTTGAACAACTTTATTCTTATCATTCATTGGATTCTTCTCCTTTAGATGTATCTGCAAGGTATTCTGTAACCATCTCTGCTAAAACGTCTAGCAGATTTTGATATTCATATATTGAAGCTTCTGATTTACACATAATTAAACTCTCCTCTACCAATAGATAATATAATTTTGATTTTTTATTAATAACGGGAGGGGGGCAGGTGGTTAGCACCCACATAACTTTTTGTTTGTGGAATTTTAAAAGAACTTTTGTTCACATTTTTAGTTTTCACAATCCCCCTGCCCCCTTCACTTTAAAATTTGACTAAAATTACTGAAATTACTTTTTAGTTTTCACCTCCCCCTGTCCCCCTTCTCTGATATTAATGAAACTCACTATTGAGAAGAGAGCGTTTCATGTCTTCCAATCCAACCAATCTAATTCCATAAAGACAGTTTGTACCATTCACTTTCTTTCGATTGATCGGGATATTTTCATTCTCTAAGATGATTTTTAAATATTTCCAAAAAATATTAGGCACTTTTGTTCCTTTGTCGTCAATGCCTTGATTCTCTAACCACCAAAGATACAAATTGTGAAAGTCTGGCTGTTTTGTACGAACACCCTTTTCAGTAATTACATGTGCTTGATAAAACTCGTATACTGGATTCTGCTCACCAATGTAACTACGTTCAGCCTCTTCAATTACTGCACAGGGACTAAACTGGTAATTCTTTTCTCGTAATCTCTTCAATCCAAGAATCGCCCAATTCAAAATCCCAGGGAGCTCTTGAAGTAACTCATTTTTCAAGTTCACATTCCGCTCATCTTTTTTAAAGGTTTTCGAAAAAGGAACGATCATAAGTTTTCGAAAATAACCTTCCGTTACATCTGATGAGTCAGGAAGACTGTTGACCAAAAATACTAACCTACAATATGGGCGGTAACTAATGGCTGGCCGGTATTTTATATTGATAGTGATTGTATCCCCACTTACAATTGCTTTAAAGTTTTCAGTTTTCAAAGCTTTCGCCCCCATCTCATTCTCGGCAGAGATATTGAGCGACTTCCCAATCATGCTCTCCATACCAAACTGATCACTAAACTGAGAAAGTGGAACGCTGCTAACATTTGGCGCTCCTACGAGTTCGTTGATTATTGAAGCTAACACACTCTTTCCATTCGCTCCACTTCCATAATAAAAGACCGCTTTCTCTGCCTTGGTCTCTCCTGTTAACCAGTATCCTATTAGTTCTTGGTGAACAGCGATTAATTCATTGTCATTTAAGGTAATCTCACGCATGAACTGAAGAAACCTTGGAGCTGTTGCTTCCCGGTTGTAATAGATAGGAATTTGAACTGTGGAGAGGTAATCAGGCGAATGGGAATGTAACTGATAGGTAAAGAGGTTTAACATACCGTCTCTTAAGTTCAGTACATCATGCTTCGTGTTCATTTCAGCAACTACCGGTGCTTCACGCTTAAGAGTTCTAACAATTTCCGTTTCAATCGCACTTTTCCAACTATTAGCTTTGCCTTCATGCAGAACTTGCCTAACTATTTTTCCAAGCATTATCTCGGAGGGCTCTTCATATACGCCTTTTTTTGTGTATATAAAGAGCCTGCCATCTACTGTCGACCGTATATGACACCTTTTGAGGAAATGCTTTGCAAAAACGTTCGCATTAAAATTAAATCGTTTCTTGCTTTCATCGAAAAGAAATCCTCTCTCTTCTGCCTTCCCAATATTCAACAGATGAGTTAGCTCTAATAACAATGCTTCAGGTATCTCTGAAGGATCGGTTACTTCTGCAGATTTATACAGATCGTTTATTCTATTAGGACTCATTTCATGACATCTTCTTACTAACGCAGAAAAAAAGGCCTGTTCCTCGCCAATTGCTACCATGTTAATCGCAGTAACTAACCGAGCACAATTTTGCGGGACTTTTATCTCCGTGATGATATCTTGAAGGTATCCCGAGGATTCCAACAACCTTACATCACTGATAGGAAATGCTGATAAAAAAGCTTGTCCTTCCCCATCTGATTCATTATTATAATTTTGCGGATAGGATTGTTGTTCAGTGGCTTTTAATTTAAAAGTATTTGTTTGCTCGCTTGCGTTTAAGAACCTATCTCGTTTAACCTTTTTCAATGCCATTGTAATTGCTCCTTCATTTTATATTTGGCAGAATAATTACCGGATATTGTAAATATTGATTTTTTCATTCTCTAGTGTTCCAAAGCATTTTGAGTTAAATTCTGGGAAAAAGTTGATTTGAGCATTACTTACCGACTTGACGGAATCATCAGGATCATCGTAATAGCAACCTTCTTGTATGCTCATTCCAAGAATAGGTGATTGATCTAAAAACTGTGCAAATTCTAATTGAAGTCCTGCATATTGTCCTTTGTTCATTACCATTTGGTAGCCCCGAGGATAATAGTCTACTTCTAACAACCCTCCTCCATGTTTGTAAATACGGTTAGGTCTTACTTTTAAATTCGATAAGTCTTTTACTAACTGATCAAATTGTTTTACCGATTCTTCAAAGGACATACTGTCTGGAACGACAACCCAAGCTGATAACCGATAGATGGAATGGATACCATCATAATGATCTTCTCTCGCGCTGCTTAATGATTCACATGCAATTTCGAAATTCGTTTGATATTCTGTCAATGTAATTCCTCCATTCATTTTTCCTGCCAACTCAATATAACTTGATGAACCCATTAATGTGAATACAAGAATGTTGATTTAAAAAGCTTTATAAATAAAAATTATTCATTTATAATTAAAATATTCAACACTTTATTCAAAACAGATTATATACTTCTATTTTTCAAGCAAACTCCATTAGTTTCTTATCGATTGCAAATTATTCAGTTCAATTTAATTAGTCTGTAATAAAAACAATCGTTATTATAAGAAAATATGAATGTGTCTAAAATGTGACAATTTACTGAAAGGTGGAAAATCATGAATTCGAACATTGATGTAACCAACAAGCAAAGAAGTAAAACAAAAAAAGCTCGTCGAAATTTTATTCAGAACTTATTAGATACAGAGAAGATATTTAACCAGGAGGACATTAAAAATGCACTCAAGCAACATGGAATTACAGCAAGTCAATCAACCGTTCAAAGAGACTTAGAGTATTTAGGATTTAAAAAAAATAAGAACGACGGTCATTTTGAGCTTTCTTCTCAAGCGAAATACCAATACACTCTTGATTCACTGTACGACTTACTAGAAGACAACAATTCTGCCATATGCAGTAACGTTAAAACGTTCATCATTAAAACAAACAGAGGAAAGGCCCAAGAAATTTCTATGCTTATTGAGGAAGTTTTTGAGGAAATAGTCTTGAAGACCATAGTCGATATGGATACTGTTTTGATTTTTGCTGATGGAGATGAATTATCAGATGATTTTCAGAGAGTAGTTAATGCTGGAGAGCTGCTAAAAAATTAGAATTAAAAAGAACCGTACACATTGTGTGCATGGTTCTTTTTAATTTTTTATCTACCTTTAGTTTTAGTCATCATTGTTGTTGATGCCAATTTGTTTATGCGTAGAATTACCAATTACCTTTATATATTCGAGATTGAATTTCGTATAAGCAATGTTCCATTTTTTGTAATAATTTGGAGACACCAGTCTGGTGTATTGGGATAATATGCGACTGCTCCTATCCATTCGTTACCTTGGTCATCATCTACTATCATTACCTCATACAAAAATGTTGTAGGAACCTCTGTAAACAACTCTCGTGGAACGTAGAAATCTTCTACTTCTTCTGTACTAAGTTCAGTGGCCTCCAGTCCTATCTCTTCTATTGCTACTGTTACATGGAACACCTCTTCTAGAGTTTCCATAAACCACTGAACTTCTCTCGAGATTTCTGCGTTAGTCTGTTTATAACTTTCCATTATAAGTATCCCTTCTCATTAAAGGATAAATATGAATCCGTACCAACTATGATATGATCCAATAATTCAATTCCAATAATTTCTCCTGCCTCTTTCAATCGTTTAGTCACTTTGTGATCTTCTTCTGATGGCGTTGTGTGTCCGGATGGATGGTTATGACCCACAATAATCGAGGCAGCATTCGAGAGAATAGCAGACTTCATAACTTCTCTAGGATGGACGATACAGGCATTCAGACTTCCTACATGGCATACGTGAACTGAGACCGGCTGGTTTTTGATGTCCAAATTCAAAACTATAAAAAATTCTCTATCCTTATCCTCTAGGAAATATTTGAGCAAGTTGTAACTGTCTTTTGGGGATTTTACTGACCTTTCTTTGTACAACAGGCTCGATTCTTTTACTAACTTTACCGATACAATATTAAAGCGTTTTGCCGAGTTCCTTCTACTTTCTACTCCTTGTACTTTTAAATCGTATATTTTGTCTAAACTCAAAATTAAACCCTCCTCAAAATTAAAAGGAATCAACCTCTGAGAAGAAGTTGATCCCTTTACCTTCATATTTATAATAAATATTTTCAAATGTCTTTTTATCTCTTTGGAACATTATTAATAGGCTACACACTACTTATAGCTATTGTTTTATATATCTTCATGAAAAGTCGGCCTCATTGATAAATTATAAATTGATTGATCCTAGCTGATTATATCGAATTCATAATACTGCTCAGAATATTTAAGGATTCTATATATATTAATACATTGAGAGGAGTATTAGGATTTATAAATGCTTTTAAAGTTTTTAGTTAATTTAAATCTATTATGGTAAAATATAGTTATTATGATAAAAGGAGATAAATATATATGAATTTTTTCTCATTACACCCGAACGTTTACTCCACAGGTAGACCTAAGGGGTTAGTCAATATGTTAGAACAAGCTTGGGTTACTAATCACACGCCGGGCGAAGGAACCTTCTATTTAATATCAGGTTTTGCTAACTATAATGGCGGAATCAGATTTTACGATGTTTTTTCAGAACATATTGCTCAAGGTGGGCGTGTTGTAGCTATTTTAGGAGGAAGCACTTCACAAAGACTTTCAAGTAAACAAGTTGTTGAAGAATTAGTCAATAGAGGAGTAGAAACCTATCTAATTAATAGAAAACGCATACTTCACTCAAAATTATACGGTACTAGTAATGACAACAATTCTTTAGAATCTTTGATCGTTTCTTCAGGCAACTTTACTGGTCCTGGAATGTCACAAAACATTGAAGCTTCGCTATTACTCGACTTTGACACTACAAGATCAATAGGATTTTCTTGGGAAGATATGATTCAGAGTATGTTTCAACAAAACTGGCAAATTCATGACATGACTAATGCAGCAGCTAATCTTCCTGGTTGGAGTCTTTTGTATGACGAGCGTGTTAGAACTGTAACTTTAGATGAAACTGAAGAAGTTACTTTGATAATAACTTTAGGACGTGCCGATACAGCCCGTATACAAGCTGCTCCAGGTACTTCCCAAAGTCTAGGGACACAATACTTTTGGCTGAGTAAGGATAGTTATGACTTCTTTCCACCCCTTACAGTTAGAAATAGCCGCGGCACAAAAGCAACTTACTCTGCCCTAGTAAATATGAATTACATTGATTTAGGGGTTATTGATCCTCAGTGTAGAGTAACTTTTGAAGCCGAAAATAATTTTGATTTTAGATTAGGTACCAACAAACTTAAAAACACTAATATTGCTCAACCGGGGGACATTGCAGCAATAACACGTACAGGTGATTCAGATTACGAATTAAGGATTATTCAATTTGGAACTAGAGATTACTATAATCTTGAACCTTATGCTATAAGTTATATCGGAAATAGAAATAAACGTTATGGATACCTACCCAACGAAGAATTTAGAGATATTATGGGGATTTAATTGCAAAAATCCTTGGTATTGTATAACTACAATACCAAGGATTTTATTTATTTAATATAATCAGAGTTTCAAATTGAACTGCATTTTTTTGGTGCATTCCATATCTTCGATAAGTTTGAAATTCAATACTGTCTTTATGATTCCAGCCTACGTGATTTGCAATTTCTACTAAAAGTTTCGGTGTATCAATATCAAATCTCTTTCCACCTAGTGTTGTATGGTTATGTCCCACTATCAATGCATAAGGGGCATTTTCTTTAAAATAAGGAAGTAGATTTTGAAACATTAATTGCATATCAGCAAAATACCTGTATAACAGAAAAGGAACTGCTTGTCTTCTAAACCCATCAGCTTCTCCTAAAGAGTTCAGTAGTTCGGAGCAGTACTCATGTATGCTTATGGGAAGATCAGATGTATTATTCACTAATTTTTCTTCCCATTCTTTTTTTATTGCATTTTTGAACTCTCTGCTACCGATAAGATGACTCTCTAAAGACATTATTTCATTGGGTGGAATTAAACCTAACCAAACTAAACTGAGTCGTTGAGTATCAATATAAGGTAACGCTGTAGCATAAGGTGGACTGGTTATTCCCCCATCAAAATATTCGGTTTCTAATAACCCTTCTTGTGCACTCAGGTCTCTAGAATCAAACTGCAAAGCTGTGTTTCTCCGAAGGTTCAACCCTGTCACACTTTGTGAATACCGCATGTTATTAACGAATTTTTTAATTGATTTTTCATAAGTATCAATTAGTGATTCTTCCGGAAAAGGGGACTTACGTCTTCTAATTCTCAAATCTCCAGGTTCTTGTAGTGAGTAGTCCCGAATAATATTGCTTAATAGAACAAAAAATACGTTCTCTACTTGAGCTCCACTATTGCTAATAATTCTTCTCAGTTTCTCTATATCAAGAAATGTTTCTTCTGGAAACCATTTTAATAAGTACTCTTCACGAGCAGTTGATTCAACCTGTGGATCTCTTATAGAGTTTTGATTACGAAACGTTTGGATTATGGTTTCCCCAATCTCTTCAATTCTCTCGACATCCGTTGAAATAGCTGTTTGTTTAGCATTAGCAATAAATATAGCTAAGGGGTTGATATCTAACCCTACTGCATTTATATTTTGTAATGAGCATTCTAATAAAGTCGTACCACTTCCAGAGAATGGATCAACCAAATTACTATTTTCATTCATTTTTAGTATGTTTAATAATGACTTTACCACTTGAGGATTAAATTTCCCTTTATATTCATGTATTCCGTGTGCTGAATACCTTGTGGCTTGTCTTTTGTTGGCACCGTTTCCTTCAATTTTTTCTAACTTAGCTTGAATTGGTATTATTAATTCATCTCCCAATTCAACTCTTGAAAAATAGGTTAGCTTAGATAAATTTTCTTTTTTTGAATTACTATTTAAAACAATCTTTATTGTATTTTGTTCAACATACATATCTTCCGGTTGAATTAAAGATTCTATCTCCTTGAGGGCTAACTCTTTTTCATAAGCTAAATATTTATAATCATGCCAATATAAAATACATTCCATAATATCCCGCCTTCTTACTTACAGTCATTTCTTTTGTAACACTAATAAAGTTTCTTTTTTTATCTTAGCATGAGACAAATTAAAAGATTTTCTGTTTTTAGCTATGTTCCGTTCAATGATTGATACAACTGATAACTCGTGTTTTAAAGCTAGATCTTCAATTATCTGAGCATTATTATATTCTTTTCCGTGAATGATTGATCGTCCAACCACAAAACATATATAACCGGAAGATACTACTACCTGCGATAACAATGATATAACATAATCCATTTGAATTATGAAATCTTCTATAGTTTGGTGATTCTTCTTGAAATAATGTGCTCTTGCGCCTATCTCATTTACTTTTACTGCGTTTGGATCATACCCTAACCACCACATCCGATATTTGTGATATAGCCAGTATTCGTATGCATTGGGATATGGTGGCGAGGTGATAACCATTCCTATTTTCTTATTTATATCAGAAGGTGTGACTTCTAAAATGCTTTTATTAATAACTTCGCAAGATACATTGTCACTAAAAAGATTTCCGTTTAAATGAATACTGAATTTTTTACATGCTACCAAAAAATAGTCGAATACATTATTTTTGGTTACGTTCTTTTCAATAGCCGCATAACGAGTATCACTTTCTTGATTAGAAACTCTTACGATAATACTTGATAAAGCTAACCTTAATCCGTCTTGGATATCCTTTACTTCAACCTTATCAATTTCCTCAATTAATGCTGAGATAGCATTTTGTATATCCGTTTCAAACCAGTGATCCAAATTTGGGATATGTTTAATTTCATATCTACTCTTATCCTTTGCGTTCTTAGTACAATATTCAGCTACCTCAAGAAACTCTCCAGGCAGTGAGGTTGTTTTTACTTTGCTCATTAAACAAGCTATTGGATTTAAATCAACACCAACTGTTGGAATACCTTTATTTTGTGCCTCGACTAGTGTTGTGCCGCTTCCGCAAAAAGGATCCATAACTGCGGTACCTTCAGGAAGTGGAAGGATATCAAGTAGGGTTCTAGGTATTTCTGGTATAAACTTAGCTGGATAGGGGTGAATTGAGTGAATGCCCTTCACAGCACTAGAAGTTAAAAAATCCCACTCGATACCACCAAGTTGGTCTTCAATAGTTTTAATTTGACTCAATATTAGCACCTTCCATCGACAATTATATTTGAACAAAATTTCTTATATCTTATTATACCCTAATAAGAACATACATTCTCCATTTAATAAAGACAAAATAAAAAAATGCCCTACAAAACATATAGTAATGGCATTTCTTTATTATATCATAGTTAAATTTTGCTCCCTTACATCAGTAACTAGATTCAACAAGATTTCTTACACTAATATTATCGAAAAAACCTCATTTACTTATGATAAGGTTCACCCTTCATTATCCTAAATGCCCGATACACCTGCTCCACCAAAATCAACTTCATCAATTGATGCGGAAACGTCATCTTGGAAAACGATAGTTTCTCATCCGCCCGCTTCAATACTTCATCATGCAAACCGAGTGAGCCGCCGATGACAAAGACGATTTTGCTGCGGCCGTAAGTCATCAGGGATTCCAGGTCTTTTGCCAGCCCTTCCGACGTTTTCATCTTGCCGTCGATTGCCAGTGCAATTACATAGGCATCAGCCGGAATTTTAGCGAGGATTCTTTCTCCCTCTTTTTTCTTAACGATCTCCATATCCGCATCGCTCAATTGCTCCGGCGCTTTTTCGTCCGCCACTTCGATTTCGTTAATCTTTGAGTAGCTGCCAAGCCTTTTTGTATATTCTTCTATCCCTGATTTTAAGTATTTCTCTTTCAGCTTTCCTACAGTGACAATTGAGATATTCACAAGATATCCCCCTTTACAGTAAATTTACAAACAAGTTATCCACCATTGTTATACACATATCCACAGGCTCTTCTACATCTTGTGGCTTTTTATGAACTGGCCACAAGATACAAAGCAGGCTCTTCACAGTAATCACAGACTGTGGATAACTTTTCGTCTTCTGATAATTCTGTTAGGATAGGATAGCTTTCTGTCTTTGCAACGAATACATCCAAGCCATGTTCTACATGGGTTTTACAGCATTTAATCTCCATTTTTTTCATTCCCTTCGATTTCCGAATATTCCACACAGTTATGCACATTTCATTCATATTTATCCACAAGTCATTGTAACAGAAGAAAGACAATTCGCATAATCAACTTTTTTTCAGCCTGTGGATAGTTGTCCCATCTCACTTCTCCCGAAAGTTATCCACATGTTATTTTTCTGCTTTTCCGAACGATACAAGTGTACTCCACTGTTTTTGTTAACAAATTTTACAATAATATTACAATCTAAAAAAGGAAGTAGAAAATTTTACGTAAAGAAACCGCAGAGCTGACCAGCTCTGCGGTGGATTTTAAACAGTTGGCGGTTCTGCACCCATTGCAGTCCATTCTTCTTTTGCGGGTCCGTAAAGGCCAGGCACTTTTAATCCGGCCTGGCGCATCAACACTGTCATCTGCGCACGGTGATGCACCTGATGCAGCAGCAATACTTTCAAAATTGTCGCCACGGTCCATTTCTCCCCGTACATATCGTGTTCTTCCTGCAGCGTTTCATCCGTCCAATTGTCTTTCATTGCCCTGATCATCGACTGGTTCGTGAAACGGTAGGCTTCCGCAATTTCCTCGGCAGTGTCCGGTACGGGTTTGCTGAAATCCGCTCCTGAAAATTGCAGGCCTGTATGTGAAACCATTTCTTCCAATGTCGTCGCCAAATGCCAGCCGAGTCGCCCAAGATTCCGGTGTCCTTCAGTGAAATTTTTCTGCAGGGACTCGTCTGTCAGCGAATCCAGCACCTGTTGGGTCCCTTTCGCTTCCTCTTTCCACGTTGTATAAAAATCATTCATCGTTCTGAACATGTCCATCCTCCGTTCATCAATTTCTAGTCTCTGTTAAATTCGCCTGAAACCTTCTTTTTCCTGCAATAAAAAAACCGGAGATTTCTCTCCGGTTTTTTTGAGCTTGTTAAGAAAGTAAAAATGAAAGCCGATATTCCGCAAAACAGCTTCGAAGACAGTAGACGTGTCCTGCACGGAAACTGTCTTTGCGACGAAGTGCGCAGCACTGCAGGAGCACGATTTTAAGGCTGCTCCTGCATCACTTCGCTAGCTTCGTCGGCATTCGCTTGGTCCCCTGGGCGTCTTCGCTGTTTTGCTCCATATCTCAGCTTACTTTTTATAAAGGAATCGACGTTTAAGTGTGTGGTATGTGAGAAGGTGAACACTTGCATTATCAGAACAGAATGAAGCGGCAGGCGGCGACTCCATCGGGAACCAGAGCTAGTCCTGAGACCCCGCAGGGAGCGGAGCGAGCGAGGAGGCTCAGGCAGCTCCCCGAGGAAAGCGTCCGCCTAGAGCGAAATGATTGGAGAAGTTGTCAGTTTCTCGACAGCCAGAAAAAAACCGGAGATTTCTCTCCGGTTCCTTCTTTATTATTGCAATGAAGAACTGTCCACAAGCTCGAATTCGAACTCCAAAAGTTCACCGTCACGGTAAGCTTTTACCTGTAGCGTTTCCCCGATTTCCTTGTCTTCATAAAGATGTTTGCGGAGCGCGATGCTGCCGTCGATCGGTTCGCCGTCCATCTCGACAATCACATCATATTCCTGAAGCCCGGATTCGGCTGCTCCGGAATCCGGCAGCACGGAGCTGACCACAACGCCTGAAGTGACGTCATCCGGAAGATTTAATGTATCTTCACGATACATCTGCGGCACCTGGTTCAAATCCGTCAACGTAATGCCCATAGCCGGGCGCACCATCTGGCCCTCTGATTCGAGCGCTTCAATAATCGGGATGGCTGTATTGATCGGAATCGCAAAACCGATACCTTCCGCAGTTGTCGGATTAATCTTCATCGAATTGATGCCGATCAGCTGGCCGCTGATATTGATCAATGCACCACCGCTATTGCCGGGATTAATGGCCGCATCCGTCTGCAATACTTCCACTTCCCAGTCCACCACGGTATCTCTATCGATATCGACTGGCACTGCCCGGTCCACCCCGGATACTACACCGGTCGTAACCGATCCGTAAAAATCGAGGCCGAGAGGATTTCCGATGGCAATGACCGTTTCACCTTGTTTCAAGACATCTGAATCACCAAATTGCGCAACGTCCTCTATTCCTTCACTGTCCATGCTGAGCACGGCCAAATCGGTCCAGACATCACCGCCGACAAGTGTCGCTTCTTTTTTTTCGCCATCCGGCATCGTCACTTCAATATCAGTGGCTCCAGTTACAACGTGGTGATTCGTCACCACGAAAGCGGTGCCGTTTTCGTTTTTATAGATAACCCCTGATCCAGTACCCGCTTCCTGGTTCGGAGATTCAGAAAAGAAATCCGATCCCGCCTGCAGGTTGGTGACTCCGACAACCGTATCATTGGCTACTTCCACAGCTTCCGTAACATCATTCGTCACTTCCACTGAACGTTGCTCCGTCTGCCCCTGTTCGCCGCTGTCCACCGTTTCCTGCTGATTTTGAGCCGTGTCCGTATTATAGCCGGGCATCAATTCCGGTCTCAAAAAAAACAACAGCCCGATAATCAAAGCGCCCACGAGAACGCCGGAAAGCCCCGCTAGAAATACACGCCCCCTGTTCGGCCGCTGTCTTCCATTTGGTGTTTGATCGTAATACCCCATCTGTCCCATCCTCTCAGAAAACTATCTTTCCCTAATTCTATGAATAGAATTCTGACAATGCAAGCTTGAGCACTTTGTAAAAGTTAATAGGAAAAAGGCTCCGCAACCGCGAAGCCCTTTTCATACAATAACCAACTTGGTCGCCACATTCGCATCCGTATCCAGCAGATCCACATACTCACCGACAATGATGCCTTTGGTCTGCAGGGTCTGCTCCACGCTCATGCGCGCCAAATCCTTCATATTATTATCTTTGCTCAAATGCGACAGATAAATTTTCGTCGGCTTTTCAGCCAGCACTTCGCTCATCGCGACTGCTGCGTCTTCATTGGACACATGGCCGACATCACTCAGGATCCGGCGTTTGACTGACCAAGGATAACGGCCCATCTGCAGCATGCCGACATCGTGATTGCTTTCGAACACATACGCGTCGGATGCCTGGATGATGCCTTTCATCTTGTCGCTGACGTAGCCCGTGTCTGTGATCAATGCCAGCTTGCGCCCGTTTTCATGGAATACATAAAACATCGGGTCGGCAGCGTCATGAGACACCGCAAATGATTGGATATCCAATGACCCGAACGTTTTCACCGTATCCATGTCGAAATGGAAACGTTGTTCAACTGCTATATTCCCGACCAGCTTGTCCATCGCCAGCCAGGTTTTGGCGTTGGCGTAAATCGGCACTTTGTGTTTACGGGCCACAATTCCGAGCCCTTTGATATGATCGCTGTGCTCGTGGGTGACCAGAATGCCATCCAAATCGCTCATCTTTTTGCCGATGGAAGCAAAAAGCTCTTCCATCTTACGGCCGCTCAGACCGGCATCGACCAGAAATGAATGCTGGTCATTTTCTATATAGATGGCATTGCCGCTTGAGCCGCTTGCCAATACACTAAAACGCATAATAAAAACTCCTTATTCCGAACCTTCTTCTTCCGCCTGCTTGAATTCGATGACTCCGTCTTTGATGGCATTCACATAATAATCAGCAGTCGATCCATCTTCGAGTTCCACGATGAACCTCCATGTCGGCAGGAACATCCGTGTGTCATCTGATACTGCCACGTAAACAGAATAACCGAGGTTTGCTGATGTGATAGCGGAGTTCTGCTGCAGCATCCCGTTTTGGTAAAGCGTTTCAATGGCACGTTTAGGAGAAATCAAATCTTTAGCCTGTTCATTCTCCACCAGATTGGTAAAGAGCGTTTGTTCATAGCGGACAGCCTGTCCTTCTTCATTCCAATAGAGCGTCACACTGCCGCTATCACTATGATACAATGTTTTTTCATTTATTACCTGAAAGAAGATCGCCTTATTTTCTTCTTCGACAACATCCCAAAGTGTATATTTTCCGCCTTCATAGACGTTCGCTGCAAGAAAATCTTCCAGGCTTTCTGTGTCCGGATCTTCACCAAGGTTGATCGGTTCATCGAATGAAACATCCAATAAATAATCTTCCACTATAGTGGCCTTAGCATCCTCCACCAGCACCTGTTCATTTGTGAACGCTTGTCTGGTTCCGCTGATATAAGGTTCTTCCTCTGGATCAGACTGCAGATCTTCGGGATAAGTGATATTATCGCCGTCCAGCCGCTCATCCACTTGTGGTTCAGCCAGATCCGAAAAATTTTCGGCTTCTGTATAACGGTCCACATACAGGGTATATAAAAAGATATTCAAAATGGAAAAGACGATAATGAATATCGTCTTTGTTCTACTCCAATCCAAATGAGCCTCCCCCTAACACTTCATTCGATAACTTCAGCCATGTTCCATCCGTCTTGAAATACCATGTCGGCTCGACAAGCATCAGCCGGTCCACATCATTTGAATTCCGAACCAATTCATAGCCGGGTATAACGTCAGTTACAGCGGCCTTCTCTTCTTCATCAAGACGCGACAATGCTGTGAGCACCGTTGATCCGGAAGCGAGATCTTTGTCAATCGTTCTGCCCGTAGGTTCGAGCACATAGATTGGCCGATCATAGCGGAAGACCTGTTCCTCGCCGCCCGACATCCCCCATTGCACATCTATGGCAGTCGATATTGACGATCCGAATACCGGAAGATTATTGATGAACAGCCTGTATTCGATTTGCTGGCTGAGCGGTTCCATGCCAAAATACCGGTACTCATTTGTCCAGCCGCCGTGATCATTGATAAAACCGATTGTATTGAAAACCAATTCTGAGGGAATTGCCGGATCTGTTGTTTCCGCTTTTGACTGAAAGTAATTCAAGCTCTTAACAGCGGACTCTTTTTCAAGAAATGCACCAGTGTTGTCCGTATAGCCGCCATCAATTAAATTTCTGGCCGGTTCCACACTGCCGGCAAACAACCCCCTTGCATACTCCTCCAATGGCGTTTCTTCATAGAGATATACATAACTCGATGTATCGATACTTTCAGCCGGTACATAAATCGGCAGTAAGCCGATAGATTCGTCTGTTATATAGAGAGGATACTGTTCAGCAGGTTTGATTATGCTTTCTTCAAAACTCGCGAAATCATTTAACTGAACAGTTCCCTGGTAGATGCGTCCCGATTCGGAATTGATAAAATTAATATCAAGTTCGCCACTCGCGGAGCTCTCCCAATTGACGACCATTCGATTGAATGTTGCTTCCGGTACGTTGGTATCTGAGATATCCATCAAGGTATCGAAAACGGGAAACGGCACATTGCCCGGATAATACAGCACAGCCCGCGAAGGATTATGCATTATTTCTGTCATATCTTCCGCTGTCGCTTCATCCGTCTGCAGGGACAAATCACTTATCTCCCATTGCTGTCGCATCAGACTAAGGAATAAATCCATCTCATCTTTATTGACAGTGCCGTTAACGTTTTCTCCGTTATGGTAAAGAATTTTTGTAGGCCGGACAATCTGTTCGATTTTCTTTGTTTCGCCCACATCGATATCAATTGCAGGTGACGGTTCAATGGACACCAATGTAGATGGCGTGAAATTCCAGATGATAAAAGTCAGTCCAAGACTCAGAGAAACCAGCAAAAACAAAACGATCGATTTTACTTGTTCGATATACTTCATTCCCACTCACCTCCGTCATCTGTTTCGAACGGAAGCGTGAAGAAAATTGTCGTTCCTTTTCCATAACTGCTTTCCGCCCAAATCGTTCCGCCGTGGACATTGATTACTTCTTTGGAAATGGCGAGCCCCAGTCCGGTCCCCCCCATTTCCCGTGAACGCGCACGGTCAACACGATAGAAACGATCGAAAATCTTATCGAGATTCTCTCTCGGAATTCCCATGCCCTGATCACTGATTTTCGTCTGCAGCAGACCATCCTCTTCACGCAAGGTAAAGGAAACCTTGCCGCCTTCCGGTGAGTATTTCAGGGCATTGGATATGATATTATCAAATACCTGCGTCATCTTATCCGGATCGATTTCAACAAAATAAGGAGTTTTGGGCATATCACGCTCGAACGTGACGTTCTGTGATTTTGACATCTCAAAACGATCAATAATACGGTTGAAAAATACTTTGAAATCAACCATTTCTTTATTCAGCTCCGTTTCACCGGAGTCCATTTTGGACAGTTTCAGTAAATCATTGACCAGACGGATCATGCGTTCCGTCTCCGTCTGCGTCACATTGAGGAATCGCGGCGCCAGGTCATTGTCCTGCCATGCACCTTCAGCAAGCGCTTCAAGATAGCTGCGCATTGTCGTCAGCGGCGTCCGAAGTTCATGGGAGACATTGGCAACAAATTCGCGCCGTTCCATATCAATCTTTTCCTGCTCCGTATTGTCATGCAGGACCGCAATCAACCCATTTACAAAGCCGGTCTCTTTCTGGATGACTGAGAAATTAGTTCGCATCAATGCACTTTGTTCATTCGTGCCGAAGTCGAGTGTGATTGCATCTTTCATATGAATCAAATCTTCAAACGTATATTCACTTTCAAGTCCTAAAATCGCTGTTATTGGCCGATTCATCACCGTTTCACGTGAAACATCCAATAAGCGGAGAGCCGGATCATTGATCAGAATAATTCTTCCTCTGCGATCTGTGGACAACACCCCGTCCGTCATATTCGCCAGGATGGAAGCGAGCTTTCGCCGTTCACTTTCCGTCGATTGCTGGGATTCCTGCAGCCTGTTTGTCAGATGGTTAAATGCTTTCGCCAATTGGCCGATTTCATCATCACCATAGACACGGACTTTACGTGAAAAATTCCCTTTGGCCATAGCTTGTGCATGTTTTCGCATATCCGAAATCGGCTTGGAAATGGTTTGTGCCACCAGGATACCCAGAATTGCTGTAATGACGAGTGACAGAGCTGTTCCGCCCGCCAGGATCGAGTTAATTTCGTCCATTTGGTCATAAACATTTTCCACTCTTGCCTCCAAGTAGAGGGTTCCAAGCAGCTCACCGCCCACCGTAACAATCGGCTGTGTTTTAACCCATACCCGGCGGTCGTTCGCTCTGTTTATCTTGATTTGTTCTTGTGGCTCTACACCGACAATCGTTTGTCGGACCAATTCATCGGCCGACCGTTGCCCGATCAGCGGCTGTTTCTCAATCGCTGATGAGCCAAGGATCCGGTAACGCGAATCCACTACCCGGATTTCAGAAATATCCGAGGAGTTAAAGCCGCTCAATACCGACCGGAGACTTTGTTCCACAGTCAGATCGTCCTCTGTCCGGGTTCTGATTATTTCTTCCCGGACACTGAACTCGATGATTTCCATCCGGTCCATAATCGACTCTTCAAAGTTCTCGATCAGTCTCTCTTCTAATTGCTCTGCGAAATAAAGGCCGATGATCTGCATAGCCAATAGGATCAGCAGGATATAAATCAACACGATTTTCACATGGATTGATTTGAAAAAAGTTACTTTCTGCATTCAGTCTACTCCTGTTCAGGATTCCGCAAATAATACCCAACACCACGGCGCGTCACTATCCATGCCGGATGGCTCGGGTTATCTTCAATTTTTTCGCGCAGTCGGCGAATTGTAACATCCACTGTGCGTACATCACCAAAATAATCATAGCCCCATACGGTTTGAAGCAAATGCTCACGGGTCATCACCTGGCCGATATGCTTGCCGAGATAATGCAGCAATTCAAACTCCCGGTGAGTCAGCTCGATCGTTTCTTCACGTTTCAGAACCAGGTAGGCATCCGGCTGTATCGTCAAAGCACCCACCTGGATATCATTCGAATTCGGTCCAGCCTCTTCAGAAGGGACGATATTCTGGCGGCGCAGGTTGGCTTTAACGCGTGCCACCAATTCCCGCGTCGAGAACGGTTTTGTCACGTAATCATCTGCTCCCAGTTCGAGGCCGAGCACTTTATCGATCTCAGAATCTTTTGCGGTCAGCATGATGATCGGAAAATCAAACTTTTTGCGCACTTCCCGGCATACTTCCATGCCGTCGCGGTTAGGAAGCATGATATCCAAAAGCATCAAATCCGGCTTTACTTCCTCCGCCAATTTGATCGCTTCATCCCCGTCATACGCACACACCACGTTGAATCCTTCTTTTTTTAAGTTGAATTGCAGGATATCCGCAATCGGCTTTTCATCATCCACTACCAAAATCGTCTTATTCATCAATGATCTCCCCTTTTTTGAATAGAAGTTCCCACCCTGATTTTAAACTTTTCTTCCTTTACTTTATCACTGTTCAGGTTGTTTAGCATCTCTCATTCATTGCGTGATATTTCCCGGGAAATAATTACTCAATTTTAAGGGGATATTTTTCATTTTGCTGTAAAGCGGCTGTTGAGCTGTTTTCAATTGCAAATGCCAGCAGGGAAAAGCTTGGCTTTTCCCTGCTGGCACCGCTGTTTACTTTTTAAACAGTACCGGCTTGTGGAGATGCCGGCTTCCCTTGTTATTTTATTCGCTTATATAATTCAAAGGGTCTTTATTAACCCCATTCTCGTGAATTTCAAAATGCAGATGAATTCCGGTAGAGCGGCCTGTTGTTCCCATAACACCTAGCTTGGTACCTTGTGTTAGCTTATCGCCGACTTTCACATCGATGGAATCAAGATGGGCGTAAATTGTTTCAAAGCCGTTATTGTGGTCAATAATGACGTGATTGCCGAAAGTGTTGTGCATGCCGGCAGTCTTCACGACTCCGTGGTCAGAAGCCAGTATAGCAAAGTCGTCCGGCTGGGCGATATCGATGCCTTGATGCTGCTTGCCCCAGCGCGGCCCTTTCTTGCTGGAAATATAGCCGCCCTGTGCCGGCCAGACAAATTCACCGGTTCCAATTGATGGCAACTCTTTTGTGCCGTTCAACACTATTTTTTCGACCGGCTCAACGGTGACAGCTTCTCCAACCGCTTCCCGCTCCAATTGTTCACCGTCTTTTTCAATCATTTTATACAGAACCTGCTTTTCGCCGTCTTTCCCTTTTTGCTCAACTTCCGATTCGCCGATAAAAAGATTCTTGTCTTCTTTCTCGACAGTCTCGAATTTTACGTTTTCTTCCTCTTTTTGCTGTTTTTCAACAGAGACAGTGATGTCTTTTGCTGCCAACAGAATCTCAGCCGCCTCTTCAGGCGTGCTTATCGTTTCCGGGTCGGCCTGATCTCTTGTGCCGGAAATACTATCTTCTATATTAATGGCCGTGATTTGTGTTTGACCCGCTTCGAGTTCGGGTAAACCGTTTCCTGTACGCTTATTTTCTTCCCATTGATCCAACTCTTCAGGGCTTGCATAAGCAAGCAGCAGCTCACGGATTGTTGCATCATAAGCTGAACGGTCTTTCAGCTGTGCAATTACCTCTCCGTCAAGAGTCAATGCAAATGAAGCAGCTTTAATGTCCAATTCTTGATCCAGTTTTTCAAGGACTTCCTGTTCATTATTCTCTGAAGGTTCAAAAACCTGCTCGGCAATCATACTGAAGCTTTCATCAGGCTCCAGGTCCAGCTCTGTAAAATCTTCTTCTGCAAGAGCTAATTTTGCCGCCGCCAGCTCTTCGACTTTTTCGCCTTCATTAACGGCACCTACATAGTTCCCATCATTATATATATGATAAATCGTTTCAAAACCGTCTTCTGCGGCTGCTGGATTAGTATGCATCCCCATCACCAGAAAAACCGATGCTGCTATTTTAATAAGGTGTGAGCCGCTAATGTTGAAGCTCTTAACGTTAAAGTTTCCCATATGGCACTCATAATCCCCTTTCACTTACAATTTCCTCATACATTTCTCTGATTAAATTTAAGCCTCCATCACCATATCACAAACTTATACCAAAATAGCATAAAACTGCCCACTGTAAATAAAACGATATATAACTTACATTTTATTACATTTAATGGATTTTATTAGGTTTTTAACGTTTATAATTAGTTATTTTTTCTAATAATGAGTGCTTAAAAAGGATATTAACGGTAAATGCCTGTAATTTTTGTCATATTCCTGTAGCATTCTTTAATTTTAGGGACGGATATTTTTTTGACATAGCAAAAAAAGCGTCCAAATTGTGTATGACCTTATATCCAATGTTCCACAATGAGTCATTGGTCGAGAATCATAAACTTTCAAAAAGGCAAAAAGCCGGACACAATTGTGTCCGGCTTTTTGCCTCTTTCAATAAATCAATGAAGTATAGAATGTTGTTTATATGTTGAACGGGTACCGTCGCTTTTCGATGTCCAGACTCCGGCGACCCAGCTCCTCGGGTCATAAGCCAACCCAGCTGCGTGGCATAAACCGCCACTTCGCTGGGTCGTCTTATGCCTTTCGGAGCTTAACGGGTGCCGTCGCTTTTCTTTGTCCAGACTCCAACGGCCAACTCCTCGAGGCGTAAGCCCCTCTGGCTGTACGGCTGAAAACACGCCGCTTCGCCAGAGTGTCTTACGCTTGTCGGAGCTTAACGGCCGTTTCCGCTTTTCGGTGTCCAGACTCCGGCGACCCAGCTCCTCGGGTCATAAGCCAGCCCAGCTGCGTGGCAGAACGCCACTTCGCTGGTCCGTCTTATGCCTTTCGGAGCTAAACGGGTGCCGTCGCTTTTCTTTGTTATCTCCAAACACTTGTAACAATATTCGTCTGGTTGCGGTCAGGTCCTACTGAGAAAATCGAGATTTGAACGCCTGTCAATTGCGAGATGCGCTCCAAATAATGGCGCGCGTTTTCAGGCAATTCATCGAGCGATTTGCAGCTCGTTACATCTTCCGTCCAGCCTGGAAGTTCTTCGTAGACCGGCTCGCAATCAGCAAGCATGCGAAGGTTCGCCGGATATTCTGTGATCAGCTCGCCCTGGTAACGGTATGCTGTACAGATTTTCACCGTATCAAGACCCGTCAGAACGTCGATCGAGTTGACCGTCAAATCCGTCAACCCGCTGACACGTCTCGCATGACGCACGACAACGCTGTCGAACCAACCGATGCGGCGCGGACGGCCAGTCGTGGTGCCGTATTCTTTGCCGACTGTGCGGATCTGGTCGCCGACTTCGTCGAATAATTCTGTTGGGAACGGTCCATCCCCTACACGTGATGTATAGGCTTTGCAGACACCGATAACATGGGAAATCATCGTCGGTCCTACACCCGCTCCAATAGTGACACCACCGGCAACCGGGTTGGATGAAGTTACGAAAGGATAAGTACCCTGGTCGATATCGAGCATTACGCCTTGTGCACCTTCAAACAATACGCGGCGGCCTTCGTCAAATGCATCGTTCAATACTTTCGATGTATCCGTCACGTATTTGGCGATTTCCTGGCCGTATTGATAATATTCCTCCATGATTTCTTCAACAGTAAAACCATCTGTTTCGTAAAATTTCTCAAACAGGCGATTTTTCTCTTTCAAGTTCATGCGAAGTTTTTCTTCAAATACGACATGATCCAGCAGATCGGCCATACGGATTCCGACGCGTGCAGCTTTGTCCATATATGCCGGTCCGATGCCTTTTCCGGTCGTGCCGATTTTATTGGCGCCACGGCGCGCTTCTTCCACTTCGTCCTGCTTGATGTGATAAGGCAGTAGAACGTGTGCGCGATTTGAAATGCGCAGGTTTTCTGTTGTGACGCCACGGTCGTGGAGGCCTTTCAATTCTTTGACCAATGCTTTCGGGTCCACGACCATGCCGTTGCCGATCACTGAAGTTTTATCTTTATAGAATATTCCTGATGGAATCAAGTGCAATTTATATGTTTCTCCGCCAAAGATGATTGTGTGCCCGGCGTTATTTCCGCCCTGATAGCGTGCAATCACTTCCGCGTGCTCGGATAGAAAATCCGTGATTTTCCCTTTGCCTTCGTCTCCCCATTGCGTTCCTACTACTACGACTGATGTCATTGTCCGCACCTCCGTCAGGCTTTCGCCCTTGTTTCAAACAGTGTCCATTGTATCAATGAAACCTATTTTCGTCAATAAAAAATCAAAGAAAACACGAACATAAAATGCGTTTCCACATTTGAATGTTCGTGTTTAGAAGTCGCCGCCGGATTCGTGCTGACTCCAGTCGATGGTGACGAATTTATTGTATTCTTTCACAAAAGCCAGCTTCACTGTGCCGGTCGGGCCGTTACGCTGCTTGGCAATGATGATTTCAATCATGTTCTGATCTTCTGTTTCCTTGTCGTAATAATCTTCCCGGTACAGGAACGACACAATATCGGCATCCTGCTCAATACTTCCGGATTCACGAAGATCCGACATCATCGGCCGCTTGTCCTGGCGCTGCTCCACTCCACGGGAAAGCTGGGACAGTGCGATGACCGGAACTTCAAGTTCACGGGCCAGGCCTTTGAGGGAACGGGAAATATCCGATACTTCCTGCTGGCGGTTTTCGCCGGATTTGCCGGGACCAGCGATCAACTGAAGATAATCGATCATGATCATGCCGAGACCGTACTCCTGTTTCAAACGACGGCATTTCGCGCGGATATCATTGACCCGGATGCCCGGCGTATCGTCGATGAAAATTCCGGCATTCGACAGACTGCCCATCGCCATCGTCAGCTTGCGCCAGTCTTCGTTCTGCAAAGCACCGGTACGCAGCACCTGCGCATCAATATTGCCTTCCGCACAGAGCATACGCATGACGAGCTGTTCCGCACCCATCTCGAGACTGAAGATGGCCACATTTTCATCGGTCTTTGTTGCAACGTTCTGTGCGACGTTGAGTGCAAATGCCGTCTTACCGACAGAAGGACGTGCAGCCACGATAATCAGGTCGTTGCGCTGAAATCCTGCCGTTATCTTATCGAGGTCCTTGAACCCGGTAGGAATGCCTGTGACGTCCCCTTTGCGGGTATGCAGCAACTCGATGTTGTCATACGTCTTCACAAGCACATCTTTAATATGAATGAAGTCGCCGGCATTTTTACGGCTGGACACTTCCATCATTTTCTTTTCCGCTTCAGCAAGCAATGCTTCCACTTCATCTTCGCGGCTGAAACCGTCTTCCACAATGGAAGTCGCTACGCGGATCAGGCGGCGCAGCAAAGCTTTCTCTTCCACGATATGGGCGTAATGGCCGACGTTCGCCGCGGTCGGCACCGCATTGGCGATTTCCGTCAAATACGACAGCCCGCCGACATCTTCCAATTCCTTTTTAGCGGAAAGCTCTTCTGTTACTGTCACCACATCAATCGCTTTTCCGCGATCCGATAAATTGATCATTGTCTGGAATATTTTCTGGTGCGCGATGCGGTAGAAATCTTCCGGCATAACAATTTCTGCAACCGAAATTAAAGATTGCGGCTCTAAGAATATGGCACCGAGAACCGATTGCTCGGCTTCCTGGTTATGCGGAGGGACACGATCCATAACATCATTCATCGGTCCATCTCCTTACGTTTCTTCTGTTACATGAACTTTGAGCGTCGCTGTTACATCGTTGCGCAATTTTACCGGCACATTTGTGTAGCCAAGCGCGCGGATGGCGTCATCCAACTCCATTTTGCGTTTGTCCAATTTGATGCCGTGGGTTTTTTCAAGTTCTTTCGCAATTTGCTTTGTTGTGATGGAACCGAATAGACGGCCGCCTTCACCGGATTTTGCTGTCAGCTCGATTGTCAGAGTTTCCAGTTCTTCTTTCAATTTCTGGGCTTCTGCCAATTCCTGCGCAGATTCTTTTTCCTCTTTTTTCTTCTGGCCGGCCAATTGGCTGATTGCTGCCTGATCGGCTTCTTTTGCCAAATTGTTTTTCAATAGGAAGTTATGTGCATAACCGTCCGCCACATTTTTAATGTCACCTTTTTTGCCTTTGCCTTTTACGTCTTTCAAAAATATTACCTTCATTCGGATTGATCCCCCTCATAAGTTTCTAAAATAGTTTGTTTTACGCTCTCAATCGCTTCTTCAATGGTCGCTTCCGGCATCTGCGTCGCCGCATTTGTCAAATGGCCGCCGCCTCCGAGATTTTCCATAATGACCTGGACATTCACTTCTCCGAGCGAGCGTGCCGATATGCCGATGCCGCCTTCAACCCGTTCCGCAATGACAAACGATGCGTTGACATCTTTCATCGTCAGCAGGATATCCGCCGTCTGTGCGATCAGCACCGGGCTGTAGGTTTGTCCTGCCTGACCGTGGGCAACCGCGATGCCGTTGCCGACAAATTCAACTGTTTCAACGATTCTCGCACGTTCAAGATACGTATCCATATCTTCTTTCAGAATGCGCTGCACCAGTACGGTGTCTGCGCCGTTTGCGCGCAAATAGGATGCCGCCTCGAATGTACGGGCTCCTGTCCGCAATGTAAAACTTTTTGTATCCACGATAATTCCCGCAAGCATTGCTGTTGCTTCCAGCATCGACAGCTTTTCATGCTTCGGTTGATATTCAATCAATTCCGTCACCAGTTCGACAGTGGAAGATGCATAAGGTTCCATATAAACAAGCATGGTATTGGTGATGAATTCTTCGCCTCTGCGGTGGTGATCAATTAATACGACCCTTTCCATCCGCTGAAGCAGCCGTTCTTCGATGACCATCGACGGCTTATGCGTATCCACTACAACGAGCAGCGAATTATCCGTCATATCGGCCAGCGCCTCTTCCGGCGTGATAAATTGTTCGAAAAGATCATCATCTTTTTCGATTTCCTCCATCAGGCGGCTGACGCTGCGGTCGTATTCATCGAAATCGAGCACGATGCGTGCTTTGACCTGATTCATCGCCGCCATTTTGGCGACTCCGACTGCTGCCCCGATGGCATCCATATCCGGCATCTTATGCCCCATGATAAACACCTGGTCGCTGTCCTGGATCAGATCGCGCAATGCGTGCGAAATGACGCGAGCCCGAACCCGCGTACGTTTTTCGACCGGGTTGGTTTTGCCTCCGTAAAACTTCACTTTTCCGCTCGGATGTTTGATCGCCACCTGGTCGCCTCCGCGGCCAAGAACCAGATCAAGCCCCGACTGCGCCATGCTGCCAAGTTCGACAAGCGATGCCGAACCGGCACCTACACCGATACTCAGGGTCAGTGCCAGATTATCTTTTGCTGTCACTTCCCGGATATCATCCAGGATGGCAAATTTCGACATCTCCAGCTGTTTCAGGATTGATTCGTTAAATACGGCCATGAAACGGTCTGATGAAACCCGTTTGACGAAGATACCGTGTGTCGCTCCCCAGTCATTGACGAGCGACGTGACCAGACTGTTCAAATTGCTGCGCGTCTGATCGTCCATGCCCTGGGCCAATTCATCATAATTATCGATGAACAGAATGCCGATGACAGTGCGATCCGCGTAATACAATGTTTCGATTTCCACTTGTTCCGTAATGTCGAAAAGATAGAATAACCGGTCATCCGCTTTATAGTAGACGCGGTATTTACGATCGCCGAGAGTGATCGTCAAATCCCGGATTTCTTCTGATTTCACCAATGTGTGAAAATCGTCCGACAAAGTGTAAATCGACTCGCCGATCAAGGTGTCATATTCAAGTACAGAGCTGATATAGGGATTCGCCCACTCAATATCGAAATTGTCATTTGCCAATAAAATACCGATCGGCATTTCAAGCAACGCCTCTTCCCCGACTTTTTTCATTCGGTAGGAAAGGGTTTCAATATGTTTTTCGGTTGTTTCATATGTCCTTTTTTCAATTAGCCACGTATACGCAAAAGCGGCAGCGAAAAGAAAAAAGAATATACCCGCAGCCAATTCTGATAAAAACGCGATCATAATTGTTGCGGCCAGTCCCAGTATAAGCAATGCCAAGAGCGGGTACCTCAATTTTCTTTTCCTAAAAAAAGCCGACATTCATTTCAGCTCCTTATTTCCCTTTAAAATCATGTGCCTTTTTGACCCAGCCCCGGATATCGAATCCAAGGTCCACGATTCCAACGATTATTGTAAATGCCTGTAACGGCAATGCCAGGATTGTGACAACGACTGTCACCCATTTCGGCCAGCCTTCCTGCTTGATATAGAAATGGTAGAAAGATATCCCCTGCAGGAACAGAAGCATCTGTAAAAGCATTGTCGCATTCATAAACGCTAAGTATGCCATAGTTCCCTGTTCCAATTCCATCAGCAATGAAATAAGTAATACGATTAAATAATACCATAATACAGATTTCGGTAATTTCATATCAGAAAATGGAGGGAATTTTGGAACCGCTATGCCCAGCCGTTTTAAAACCGGCAAATTAATCAGCAGAAGGATCCAGACAGTCATAAAAACTGCCATAATGAGCAAAGTTGGTATCAAAGTTTCCAATGAAGTAAGCATTTGCCTTGAAGCTTCATTGTACTGTTCAATTTGTTCGGCATCGCCGCCGATTCGTTCCACCCATTCTCCACCTTTAGCATACGTTGTGCGGGTCATTGTAATAAATTCTTCTATAACATTGATACCCAGAAGCCAGATTGAAATCACATATTGCGCCATGACCGAAAACAGCGTCACAAGGCTTGCGCTGATGAACATGAATAATTTACTTTTCCTGTAATGGATTGACTGTCCAATAGCCAGCCCCAACGGCAGATAAATCAGTGCCAGCGGAAGAGATAAAATACCACCGATGATAAAGCTGAGAAACAGGCAGACCGCAGCAAACAGTGCAGTCGGTTTCCATGAATATTTGGCGCTGTACCAGGCTGCCGGCAAAGCCAGAAACAAGGTGGTAACTACATTTAAAAGAGGAACGTATACCGAAATGGCCAGCAATACCGTAAACACTGCCGCCATCAAAGCACCGTTCGTTATTTGTTTTGTGCGTTGATTTTGCATGAAGCTGTTTTTCCCCTTCTTTCGGGTTTATTTCATCCTTATAATTGTAACACGATTGCAGAACGTGAACAAAAAAGGGTGAAGCCTCGAGGCACTGCATCTGCCTCGCCCTCTTCTTTAAAAGTTCACATATGTATGAAAATAAAAAAATGTTTCTACTATATAACCGATATTCCGCAAAACAGCTTGCTTGCCTGGGGGCTCGCACTGAGCTAACTCGGGCTCGTTCCACTTCGCCCGAGTGGATCTCAGCACTTCGCTTGGTCCCCTGGGCGTCTTCGCTGTTTTGCTCCATATCTTCGGAAATTCTTAAATAAAAATGCGAGATTTAGAAATTTCATTTTTAAATGTAATAGCAAGTTAGATAACAAATCCCGAATGAAGCAGCAGGCGGCGACTCCTGCGGGAATAGCGTGAGTCCTGAGACCCCACAGTGAGCGAAGCGAGCGAGGAGGCTCAGGCCACGCCCGCGGAAAGCGTCCGCCTAGAGCGAAATGATTAGAACAGACAATAGTTTTTCGACAAACACAAAAAGACCGGTTTCCCGGTCTTTTTGTGTGTTAATTATCTTTCTTCCGCAACAAACGGAATAAGTGCCATGATACGAGCGCGTTTGATAGCGATTGTCAACTTACGTTGCCATTTAGCGCTTGTGCCTGTAACACGACGTGGCAAGATTTTCCCTCTTTCAGAAATGAATTTCTTCAATAGGTCTGTATCTTTATAGTCGATTGCCGTGATGTTGTTTGACGTAAAATAACAAACCTTTTTACGCTTTTTGCCTCCGCGACGTGGTGCCATATCGAATTACCTCCTTTTTGTTAAGATTTTAAGCCCTTTGGCCAGTTCCTCTTAGAACGGCAGATCGTCATCCGAAACTTCGATCGGTCCGCTGTTGTTCGAGAATGGATCCTGGTCTACACGGGTATGATTATTTTGCTGACTTGGCTGACTTGTCGGTTGGTTCTGCTGATAGGATGGCTGTTGCCCTTGTGAACGGTCTGAACCGGCATTTGCGCTTCGCGGTTCAAGGAATTGAACGCTGTCCGCCACCACTTCAGTCGTATAGTAGGATAAGAACCCGACGCCTTGCTTAGATTCCATCAGTGCGGTTCATATAGTCAATTGCGCTCTACGAACTGTACTCTTGCGATGTCTCTAAGTAGGTTTCCTTGAACTCTCCTCCAAACCGTACGTACACCTCTCGATGTATACGGCTTTCCACTTGTATTTAGTCTAGTAAGCCTCTATGCAGTTTGTAGTGACAATCTCGGCAGAGTGCTAAAGTCTTCCTGTTTCTGGCAATCATGAATTTTCCCCATTTCTTCTTTCCACTTAGGTCTTTAAGTTTCCTGACGTGATGGATTTCGATTGGGTTTTCTTTTTCATGACACCATTCGCATTTTTCAGCTTTTAATCTGTCCGTTAGATTTGTTCTACTCTTGTACTTCATAGTGGTGGGTAATTTATCAACTTCTTGATTTATGATTTTTGTTCCCTTGCGGATGGGTTCATCAAAGAAGATAATACTTCTTTCTATGCCCTTGCTGTTTGTATATTTAACTCCTAATTTGCCATTGACGCTGTACTTCTTGTTCATGGTTTTGGCGTTAGTTTTGTACTTATTAGCTAGAGTTTTAAGTAAGCTCCATCTCATCCAAAATCTAAAGTCATTTAACATGTGTACGTCGTTGGCTAGTTGGTAGTAATTATACAAACCTCTAATTTCCGCGTTATAGGTGAGAAAAATCTCTAAATCATCGTTGTTTAATAGAGATGCTCTATGCATTGCTCTGAACTGTTTACCATCGTTACTTATTTTGATGGCTTTCAGTTCGAAGAGTTTATTTATCCATACATCTTTTGACATTGATAAATTGACGGCATTGTTGTATCTTCTCTTTGAGATTCCGTTGGAATCTTTACTTCTGTTGTCGTTTTTACCTATGAACACTTCATATCCAAGAAAATTAGCTTTTTCTGGTGAGTGAGTAATAAGAGTTTTATCCGGTGAGAGATTGAGCTTTAATGTTTCCTTGAGGAAACCTGTCAATTCTGCCTTTATCATTTCAGCGTCCTTTTTACTCCCGATTACACTTATGAGGAAGTCGTCTGCGTATCTAACATACTGAATTCGTTTGAAGTTTTCGTCAAAAGGTTCTGTTGAGGGGAAACGGTAGGTTTCCTCTTTTAGATTTTTGATGATATTTATTGCTTCAGCTTTTTCAGCGTCAGATAGATGCTCTTTAGTTTCCTCATATCTTTTTCTTGCTCTGTATAATCTTTGAGAAGCCATTTTATATTCATGGCTCCTAGCTCTTTTCTTTCCTATATCGAATTTTCCTTTGAGTTCTTCTACAAACTCATCTAATTCATTTAGGTAGATGTTAGCTAGCAGGGGGCTGATGATTCCTCCTTGTGGTGTTCCGCTAATAGTTTTATGAAAGGTCCATTCTTCCATGTATCCTGCTTTCAAGAATTTCTGGATCAGTTGGATGAAGCGTTCGTCCTTGATTCTTCTTCTTAGGATACCTATAAGGGTTTGATGGTCGATGTTATCGAAGAAACCTTCGATATCTCCCTCAATCCACCATTTTGCACCAGTTGCTAAAGTTTGGAATTGTTCAAGAGCTGTGTGACAACTTCTGTTAGGTCTGAAACCATGAGATTTATCAGAGAAGTTTTTATCATATATACTTTCGAGAATCATTCTTAACACTTCTTGAACGAGTTTGTCATCGAAGGAAGGAATACCTAGCGGTCTCTTCTTCCCATTTTTCTTAGGGATGTAAACTCTTCGTGCTGGATTTGGTTTATAGCTCAAATCCTTGATTCTTTCTATTATATTGTTGATTCTCTCAATACTCATGCCGTCTATCGTAAGATTGTCATTCCCTTTAGTCATGTTTCCTTCTTTAGCGTATATGTTGCTATACGCTGTTAAGTAGAAATCAACATTATAAAGGTTTCTGTATAGTCTATGAAATTCATAGTTGGCATCTTTTCCCTCTAGACTGTCCAATACCGAAAGTGGATTTCTCATAGTGCCTCACGCACCTTTCCATATTCTCTATTGAACATTGCAAGCTGTTCCCCTTCGCCATGTGATAGGCTTTCCCTATCTCGGACTACTACGAGAACTCCGTTACCATACTGGATATTCAGACACTAAATGTCATAGCCCATTAGGGCTTTCCAGGTTAGGTAATCCCCATTAAATACGATGAATACAGCGTTCGTATGATTTCGGTTGCACCTTTCACCCTTTTATATCGATGATATATAGCCGATATTCCTTCACAACGCAACACAACCGAGTCTAATTTGTGTTGCTGAACATCGCATGACATGTCTAGCCATCTTTTGTCACGGGTGGCATTATTCCACTTTGGGTTAGTGTTCAAGCAGTTTAGCTTTCAACCTTGTTCATACTACTTTTATCGTCTCGCAGTTCAGTTGTGGAATGATGACTTTCCAACTTACCACTTTACAACCATGCTACACTCCCCGTTTGGTTTCCCTCTCGGATAAGGTTGTTGACGAACAGATGTGCTTTAAGCACTTTTGTGAATTATCTGTATGTTTACGCTACTAACATTTTATTCATCGCACCTGATGGGCGCACAACACGTTTTCCATCCTGTCCCTCGTAGCTGCCTGTCTGGATACGGCCTTCAACACCTGCCAAGCTTCCTTTTTTCAGGAAGTTCGCTGTGTTTTCAGCTTGTTTGCGCCAAACAGTACAGTTGATAAAATCCGCTTCTTTTTCACCTTGCGCATTGGAGAATGTCCGGTTTACAGCCAGTGTAAAACGTGTCACCGCCGCCCCGCTTGGTGTGTAGCGAAGATCTGGATCTTTTGTCAGCCTTCCGACTAAAACAACTCGGTTAATCATCAGAATTCAACCTCCTTTAAGTCAAGAATATTTACAATTCCATATGGCGCTTACGCGTCTTTGCGTACAGCGATATGGCGAATGATGTCTTCGTTAATGTTCGCAAGACGTGTAAATTCGTTGATAGCTTCAGAGCCAGCGTTAAGTTTAACGATCTGGTAGAAACCTTCACGCAAATCATTGATCTCGTAAGCTAAACGACGTTTACCCCATTCTTTCGACTCGATGATTTCAGCACCGTTAGTAGTAAGGATTTCGTCAAAACGCTCAACTAGAGCTTTTTTCGCTTCCTCTTCAATTGCAGGCTGAATAATGTACATTAGTTCATACTCTCTCATCGTGTTGTCACCTCCTTATGGACTTGGGCCCTACTGATTTCAGCGGGCAAGGAGCAAGCAATTAAAAATATTACTCACATCACTGTATTGTAGCACAAACGGATATGCCCTGCAACTGTCATTTCCACAGGATAATCAGCTATAATTTCATTATATAGAGGAAAACTTCTCTCTTTTAGAATCCCTCTTCACCACCGAATTTTCAAACGAAAAGGAAGTGAACCAGTGAAACCTTCATCCGTAATCGAATTAAAACTGGAAGAAATCGCACCTAAAATGCTGTGGATCAATATATGGCTGCTGATCGCTTTTGCTGTCGCCTATCACCTGTTTGCAGAGCCCTTAACATTCGGCTTTTCCCTTTTTGGCATTGCCTATTTTACAATCGGCTATATCGTGTTGATCCTATTGCATGAACTTTTTCATCTTATTGGTTTCATAGTGTTCGGAAAAGTGCCGCTTTCTTCCCTCAGTTACGGCATTGATTTGTCTAAGGGCTATGCCTACGCGACCAGCAGCGCACCGGTTCAAAACAAGACAATGCGCAAAGTGCTGCTGTTGCCTTTTTGGACCACTGCTGTTCTTCCGACGATCATCGGTTTCTGGCTGGAAGACCAGGTTCTCGTGCTCCTCGGTGCGATGCTCGCTACTGGGGCAGCGGGAGATTTTCTGATGCACAGTAAATTGCGCAAAGAAAAAGACGAAGCCTGGATCCTCGATGATCCTTCACAGCCCCGTCTTCGTATTTATGATGAATATCCCGAGTCCTTAGAATGAACGGTTTTCTTGTTTCTACTTTTCTTTGTCCAGACTCCAGCCACCCAGCTCTTCGGGTCATAAGGCAACCCAGCTGCGCGGCCAAGGCCACTTCGCTGGTCTGCCTTATGCCTTTCAGAGCTTAACGGGCGCTGTCGCTTTTCTATACGTATGCAATATCCCAAACGCCGCCTGAAATTTTCGTTTTCAATAGCTCTTTATCTTTTGCCAGATACACCGTGGCTTCCAGAACTTCTCCGTTAACTTCCACAGGAATCACCGCTTTCTCGTAAAGATCGGTTGCTTCATCTCCTGTGCAGTCTTCAAGAAAGTCGATTGCCGGCCACAGCACTTCCGGTATTTCGTAAACTTCTCCGTGGATCTGATCCGTTCCATCCAGTCTCATCGCCGGATAGCCGAGTCCGGTATCATAAAGAGAACCTGCAGCAACTGCCTGCTCAGCTTTCAAGGAAGCTTCCTCCAGATAGAAATGATATTTTCCGCCTGTCTTTAATGTTCCATATACAAATAACAACATGTTTTACCCTCCCAAATTAAAAACCGGATGCAAAAAGGCATCCGGTTTGGTTTATTATTCCTGACTCGGTCTGTCGCCTTGGTTATTCTTGAGTTGTATCCATGGCGGCTTCCAAAGTCTTACACATTAAATCTGAACAACATGACATCGCCGTCTTTGACAAGATATTCCTTGCCTTCCTGGCGAACTTTCCCAGCTTCTTTTGCAGAAGCCATTGAACCGGCTTCCACCAGCTCTTCATAAGCTACTGTTTCGGCACGAATAAAACCACGCTCGAAATCAGAGTGAATTACACCGGCACATTGCGGGGCTTTCATCCCTTTTTTGAATGTCCATGCACGAACTTCCTGCACGCCGGCAGTGAAGTATGTCGCAAGTCCAAGCAAATTGTACGATGCTTTGACCAATTGATCCAAGCCTGATTCTTCGATGCCAAGTTCTTCAAGGAACATTTCTTTTTCCTCATCTTCCAACTCGGCCATTTCTTCCTCAATTTTCGCACAAACCACGATGACCTCTGAATTATCTTCAGCCGCATATTTCCGTACTTCCTGCACGTACGGATTATTATCAGCTTCTGCAATTTCATCTTCAGCTACGTTGGCAACATAAAGCATAGGCTTTAGTGTCAATAAATTCAAGTTTTTAGCAATACGCATTTCATCATCCGTAAAATCGATGGACCGGGCAAGCTTTCCTTCTTCGAAGGTTTCGCGCAATTTCATAAGAACCGGCTCTTCCGCCACTGCTTCCTTGTCTTTTTGTTTAACAAGTTTCGCTGCACGGGCAATCCTTTTTTCAATGCTTTCCATATCAGCAAGAATCAATTCAAGATTGATGACTTCAATATCGGAAATCGGATCCACATTTCCGGACACGTGTGTAACGTTGTCATCTGCAAAACAGCGCACTACCTGGCAGATGGCATCCACTTCACGAATGTGTGAGAGGAATTTATTGCCCAATCCTTCACCTTTGCTGGCGCCTTTTACGATACCCGCAATGTCCGTGAATTCAAACGCAGTCGGAACAGTTTTTTTCGGTTCGACCAATTCAGTCAGTTTATCTAAGCGTTCATCCGGAACTTCTACAATCCCGACGTTTGGGTCTATTGTACAGAACGGGTAATTTGCCGCTTCCGCGCCCGCTTTAGTTATAGCGTTAAATAATGTGGATTTCCCTACGTTTGGTAATCCTACAATCCCTGCAGTTAATGCCAAAGGATTCACGACCTTTCTTTTATAAAAAACAATTTATTTTTTACAGCTTCTCTATTATAGGAACAGAACAACGAAATGTCCATTAATCATTCCGTTTCGGCTTTTACCAGAACTTTTTTCATCTTCTTATTGAATTCATTTCGTGGAATCATGACGCTGTGCTGGCATCCTTCACATTTGATGCGGATATCCGCACCCATCCGGATGATTTTCCAGGCATTTGCGCCGCAAGGATGGCCTTTTTTCATTTCAACGACATCATTCAGACCGAACTCTTTCATTTCCATCGTCCAAACTCCCTTATCCCGTATTAACGGTCAGTATGACTCCCTCTTCTTCGAACGGGAGATCCGACTGACCATAAAAACCCGATTGGATCAACTAACGTTCAGCGGTAGTAAATATTCCCGCTGAACGAAGTTTCTCTTTATTACTTTTTGGCAATTGCTGTCGAATTCGATGCTTCCGGCGAGCGCTGCATCATCACCATGCGGGGGTAAGGAATTTCAACTCCACGTTGATCGAGGAATTCCTTTAAATCCCGACGCATACTTCTGGCGATTGCAAAATGCTGCATCGGCAAGGTCTCGGCTGTAATGCGCATGACCACTTCTGTTGTCGTCAGATTTTGTACTCCGAGCAATTCAGCCGGCTTGATGATCTGTTCATAACGATCCTGCAGAGTTTCCAGAAACTCAATAATCAGGTTTTCCACTTTCGCAATATCCGATTCATAGGAAATATTGACATCCACCACCGCAATCGAATTATGAATGGAAAAATTGACTACATCGGTTACATTGCCGTTCGGAAAAATGAATAATTCCCCCGTCCATGCCTTCACTTTTGTCGTCCGCAATCCAATTTCTTCAACCGTGCCTTCAGCCAGCCCGATCCGCACGTAATCACCTACCGAAAACTGGTCTTCAAAAATGATGAAAAATCCAGTGATGATATCGCGCACGAGGTTCTGCGCACCGAAGCCGATTGCGAGACCCAGCACACCTGCACCGGCTATCAACCCGGTAATGTCGATCGTGAAGGTCGATAACACCGCAATGATGGCAACAAAATACACGACATAAGCCACAACATTTTCAAGCAATTTCGACAAAGTCTGCTGACGCCGCTCATTGTATTTCAACGGTCCGCGGATCCTGACCGAGAATGTTTTCCGTACGACAACTCTTATGACAATTACGGTAATATAGGCGGCCAGTGTAATCAGGATCACTTTCACAATGATCCAACCAAACCCTATCCACATCGCCTCATCTGTCAGCATCTCAAAGGCTGCCTCATACAGGCTTTCTAAAGTCATTATTGTTTCACTTCCTTAAGGCATCAAATTGAATTGATAAATTACCGTGACTGCCAATGCAACAACTAAAATTCCGGGCAATAAATTCGCCACCCGTATTTTTGTAATACCCATCAGATTAAAACCGATTGCGACAATCATTATACCGCCGGCAGCTGACATTTCTGAGATAAACAAATCGAGTGCCGCCTCAGGTATAAGCAGGCTGATCTGCGTGGCAAAAAGCGCAATCAGCCCCTGATAAACGAATACCGGCGCAGCAGATAATAATACTCCGATGCCCAGCGTCGACGCCAGGATGATCGAGGTGAATCCATCGATAATGCCTTTCGAGATCAAAACGCCGTGTTCATTGCTCAGGCCGCTTTCCAAAGCGCCGATGATACCCATTGCCCCGATCACGAAAATCAGCGTGGCGGTAACAAAGCCCTGTGCGATACTTCCCTTGCTTTCTTTCGCGCCAAGTTTAACTTCAATCCAATGGCCAAAATTATTGAGTTTCCCGTCAAGATTCGCCCATTCACCGATGACCGTTCCAAACACCAGGCTGATGATGACAATTACGAAATTCTGGCTTTCGAATCCCATTTGCAGGCCGAGCACCACTACTGCCAATCCAATCGCATACATAACTGTTTCCTTCATCTTATCCGGGATATTCCGAAGAGCTCTGCCGATAAGAGTTCCTGCAATTATCAATGCCGCATTTATCAACGTTCCTAAAAGAACCATCTATCCAGCTCCTTCCCCCACTCCAAAACTGACTCGCCACTTTCAACATTCAAAGCCCTGTCACATAAACAGAACCTATTCCCCTTCTGAGGAGAATAGGCACAGGCTTGTTAATTCAAAAGTTCCAATATTCGTTCCAGGTCTTCTTCCGAGAAAAACTCAATTTCAATTTTTCCTTTGTTCTTGTTTTTCTTGATTTGGACGTTTGTACCGAACCGGTCACGAAGTTCAGATTGCTTTTCTTCTATAAAGATATCTTTCTTTTTCTCAATTGTTTCACGTGGAACATCTTCGTTCAGTCTTTGCACCAGATTCTCAAGTTGACGAACGTTCAAGTTTTCTTTGACAACTTTCTGAGCTGTTTCCGGAATGGTTTTCTTAGAACGGAGACCTAATAGCGTACGCCCATGCCCCATCGACAATTTCTTGTCTGAAATCAATTGGCGGACCTCTTTCGGCAATGCCAATAAACGAACATGGTTTGCTATGTGTGGACGGCTTTTTCCTAAACGGAAAGCCAATTGTTCCTGCGTCAGGTTTAAAGCTTCCATCAATTTCTGGTAAGCCTCAGCTTCTTCAATCGGTGTTAAATCTTCCCTTTGAAGGTTTTCCAATATAGCAAGTTCCATCATTTGCTGGTCTGTTAATTCCTTAATGATCGCTGGAATTTCATCTAATTTTGCAAGCTTGGCAGCCCGGAAACGTCTTTCTCCAACAACCAGTTCAAAACGCTTTCCTGCTTTCCTGACCACTACCGGTTGCAGAATACCATGCTCTTTGATTGATTCCGCCAATTCACCCAGTGCAGCATCGTCGAAGATTTTACGTGGTTGATAAGGGTTCGCTTTGATATCCGCAATATTGATTTCACTGACCGTTTCATTTTTCGTTAAATTTTCACCTGGAAATAAAGCGTTGATGCCTTTCCCCAATCCTTTAGCCATTACGAATCACTTCCCTCGCCAATTCTAAGTACATTTCTGCGCCTTTTGATTTTGCATCGTAGATGATAATCGGTTCGCCGTGGCTTGGTGCTTCGCTCAAGCGTACGTTCCGGGGAATAATTGTCCGGTATACTTTGTCCTGAAAATACTTTTTGACTTCTTCAATAACCTGAATGCCCAAATTCGTACGGGCGTCGAGCATAGTCAATAATACACCGTCAATCATCAAATCATGGTTTAAATGCTTTTGGACCAGACGGATAGTGCTCAATAATTGGCTTAATCCTTCCAGTGCATAATACTCGCATTGCACAGGAATGATGATGGCATCGGAAGCCGTTAAAGAGTTGATGGTCAGCAGTCCCAATGACGGCGGACAATCGATGATGAGGTAATCATACATCCCTTTAACTTCTTCGAGTGCACCTTTCAGCCGAACCTCTCTTGACATGGTGGAAACCAGCTCGATTTCAGCGCCGGCCAGGGATATGGTCGCCGGGACTAAATGAAGGTTTTCCACCTTCGTCTCCATAATGGTGTCTTTAATGTCCACATCGTCAATCAGTACTTCATATATACATTGGTCGACGTCTCCTTTATTGACGCCTACCCCACTGGTTGCGTTCCCTTGTGGATCGATATCTATTAAAAGAACTTTCTGGCCTAAGTATGCAAGACAGGCACTTAAGTTCACTGAGGATGTTGTCTTCCCTACGCCGCCTTTCTGATTGGCGATCGCAATTGTTCTACCCACACTTGCACCAACTTTCTTCTTCTTTTCTCATTTCTGCAGAAAACAGCGCTCTCGCTGTTGTTTTCTTCCCCGTCACTCTATTGTATCAAAATAATTCTAAAGTAAGATTACAAAGCGATTAAAAAAAGCCTTTCCCTCACAGGAAAGTGCTTTTTAAGACTTTTTCTTCGGTATTTTCACCGTTATTTGATAATAATCGTCATGTTCTTCTTCTTCTGAAGATACATCGATTCCGCTTTTTGTCACCATCGTCACAGATTGCTTGATCGTATTCATCGCAATCCTGACATCACGGCTGAATGCTTTGCGCTTTGGCTTGGCTTTTTTCGGTTCAGTCGAAAGATGATTTTTCACTTTCGTTTCCAGTTGCTTCACGTTCAGATTCTGTTCAACTGTTTCCTGGAAAAATTTTATCTGGACTGCTGGATCTTTCAATTGCAGCAGCACACGGGCATGGCGTTCCGTAATAACCCTGTCCATCAAAGCCTGCTTCAGCTCTTCCGGCAATTTTAACAACCGCAGCTTATTGGAAACCGTAGATTGCCCTTTGCCTAATCGTTGAGCCAGTGCTTCCTGCGTGATCTCATGGATTTCCAAAAGATTGTGGTAGGCATTGGCTTCCTCGATTGCTGTCAGTTCTTCGCGCTGAAGATTTTCAATCAAAGCGATAGACGCTGTTTCTTTATCATTCAATTGGCGAACGATAGCCGGCACTTCTTCCCAGCCCAATGATTTCATCGCCCGGAAACGACGTTCCCCTGCAATGATTTCAAAATTATCGTCTTCATCAACCCGCACTACGATTGGCTGGATAACCCCGTGCATATGAATCGTACGCGCCAATTCTTCGATTTTATCTTCATCAAAGATTGTTCTTGGCTGAAATTTATTCGCAATTATTTTATCAATCGGCAACTTGACAACTTCTTCTGAAGATCCACTCGCCGGTTTTTCAATAACTTCTGTCTCTTCTTTATCTCCGCCCCCGAAGAAACGTGAAAAAGGACTTTTCATCCTCAAGCACCACCTTTTAAAAGCTCACTTGTACATAATTCGCTGTTTCTGCTGCAATACCTGCTTTTCCAATTGTTCCACGTGAAACATTAAAATTTCTGATTTAAGTAATCGGTGATTTATTAGGCATACCCGGTTTTCTCGGATACTTTTTCGGTGTTTCCTTGAATTTCCGGAACACTTGCAAATACCGTTCACTTTCCTCAATCGGCAAGGTGAATGCGTGGACACTTTCCTGTTTGACCCCGAGTTTATCGAGAGCCCGTTCGGCATCTTTCAATTCGTCCTTTGCGGAAGCTGCTTTCATCGCAGCGAATATTCCTCCGTTTTTAACAAGAGGCACACATAGCTCGGCCAGCACGGACAGCCTTGCCACAGCACGGGCCGTCACCACATCATATTTTGCGCGATGCTCCGATTGGCCGAAGTCTTCCGCTCGTGCATGCACAAACTCAACATCTTTCAATTCCAGCTTATCGCTTAAATGGTTGAGGAATTGAATGCGTTTATTCAATGAATCCACAATTGTCACCTGGATCTGCGGAAAACAGATTTTTAACGGAATGCTCGGGAAACCGGCACCGGCTCCTACATCACATAATTTTAACGGCTTGGTGAAATCCAAATAAAAAGCCGCCGTTATCGAATCGTAGAAATGCTTCAGGTAAACAGATGGCTGATCAGTGATGGCTGTCAGGTTCATCTTGTCGTTCCATTCGACCAGTTCTTCGAAGTAAATTTTGAATTGCTGCAGTTGCCGGTCGTCCAGTTCTATTCCTTTTTCGCTGAGGGCGTCTTTAAATTGCTGTTCATTCAATCTGCTTCTTCCTCCCTCTTTTGTCCAAACCTTAACGCATCATCATATGTAAAAAGGGCTGGTATCTCCCAGCCCTTTTTTTCGGCTTTTTGTATATTCTAACAGTAAGTCCATATAAATCGATATTCCGCAAAACAGCTTCGCTTGCCTGGGGGCTCGCACTGAGCTAACTCGGTCTCGTTTCACTTCGTCCGAGTGGATCTCATCACTTCGCTTGGTCCCCTGGGCGTCTTCGCTGTTTTGCTCCATATCTCCAGATATTTCATTCAGCGCCGGCGCGCCTTCGGACTTAGCTTATAGCAGGAGCCTTGTCCAGAGCGCCGAAGCGATATGAATGCCTTACTATCTTTATTATTTTTGTGTCTAAATTATACCGAAACTTTCGCGATTCTTCCTTGTTCAATATACACCAAAAGAATCGAAATGTCAGCAGGGTTTACGCCTGAAATTCGGGAAGCTTGTGCGATGGAAAGAGGTCTGACCTCTGACAATTTCCCTCTTGCTTCCGTCGCAATGCCGGAAATCGCATGGTAATCGATGTGGTCCGGAATTTTCTTGTTTTCCATTTTTTTAAGTTTGTCCACTTGCTGCAAGGACTTTTCGATGTAGCCTTCGTATTTCACCTGGATTTCAACCTGCTCTTTAATATCTTCGCTAAGTTTAGTTTCAGGTGGCGTCAATTTCTCAATCATTTCATAGTTCATTTCCGGACGCTTCAACAGATCCGCACCACGGATGCCGTCTTTCAGTTCGCTGCCGCTTGCATCGCGGATTGCTTGCTGTGTTTCTTCAGTCGGCTTGATCATGGCTTTGCGCAAGCGTGCGATTTCTTCTTCGATGCGCTGTTTTTTCCCGATAAAGCGGTCATAACGTGCTTCATCAATCATGCCGAGTTTGTAGCCCAGCTCAGTCAAGCGCATATCCGCATTGTCATGGCGCAGCAATAAACGATATTCAGCGCGCGACGTCAATAAACGGTAGGGTTCACTCGTGCCTTTTGTTACCAGGTCGTCGATCAGAACACCGATATAGGCTTCCGAGCGGCTCAGGATCACTTCTTCTTTGCCGAGCACTTTCGCTGCTGCATTGATGCCGGCCATCAATCCTTGTCCTGCCGCTTCTTCGTAGCCGGATGTTCCGTTGATCTGGCCGGCTGTATAAAGATTTTCAATTTGTTTTGATTCGAGTGTCGGCCATAATTGCGTCGGTACGATTGCATCGTATTCGATGGCGTAGCCGGCGCGCATCATATCCGCTTTTTCAAGTCCCGGGATGGACTCTATAAGTTTGCGCTGCACGTGTTCCGGCAGACTCGTCGAAAGCCCCTGGACATAGACTTCGCTTGTATTGCGGCCTTCCGGCTCAAGGAAAATCTGGTGTCTCGGCTTGTCGGCGAAACGGACGATTTTGTCTTCGATGGACGGGCAGTATCTCGGGCCTGTCCCTTTTGCCATCCCCGAATACATCGGCGACAGATGAAGATTATCGTCAATGATCTGGTGTGTTTCGGCAGTTGTATATGTCAGCCAGCAAGGCAATTGATCCATAATGAATTCTGTTGTTTCGAAACCGAATGCCCGCGGTTCTTCATCACCCGGCTGGATTTCCGTTTTCGAATAATCGATGCTTTTACTGTTGACGCGCGGAGGTGTCCCGGTTTTGAAACGCACCGTTTCAAAGCCGAGTTCCTCCAGGTGCTCAGCCAACTTGATCGAAGGCTGCTGGTTGTTTGGTCCGCTTGAATAACGCAGGTCGCCGATGATGATTTCACCGCGCAGGAACGTGCCTGTTGTGATGACTACCGAATTGGCGCGGTAAATGCCGCCAGCCTGTGTAATCAATCCTTTGACCGTGCCATCTTCAACAATCAGCTTCTCAACGACACCTTGATGAAGAGCGAGGTTTTCTTCGTCTTCCATCAAGCGTTTCATTTCCTGCTGGTAAAGCACTTTATCAGCCTGGGCACGTAAGGCGCGCACAGCCGGCCCTTTGGCAGTATTCAACATTCTCATCTGAATGTGTGTTTTATCGATTACACGCCCCATGGCTCCACCAAGTGCGTCAATTTCGCGTACAACGATCCCTTTCGCCGGTCCACCGATGGACGGGTTGCAAGGCATAAACGCGATCATATCCAAATTCATCGTTAAGGCAAGCGTTTTTGCTCCCATGCGTGCAGAGGCCAGCGCTGCTTCAGCGCCTGCGTGTCCCGCTCCTACAACGATTACATCGAACGTGCCTGCTTCAAATTGTGGCATGTCCGTTCATTCCCTTCAAATTTTATTTTCCTAGGCAGAACTGCGAGAATAATTGGTTCAGGAGTCCGTCATCAGCCGTATCGCCGATAATTTCCCCGAGTATTTCCCAAGTGCGTGTAACATCTATTTGGATCATATCGACCGGCACATCCATTTCTGCAGCTCCGATGGCATCCGAAATGGTTTGGTGTGCCTGGTGCAACAATGAAATATGGCGTGCGTTCGAAACATAAGTCATATCCCCTGCTTCGATTTCGCCTTCAAAAAACAGATCTGCAATGGCTTTTTCAAGTTGATCGATCCCTTCTTCTTCTATTAAAGAAGTCGTCACCATCAAATTACCGCCTGCCAGTTGCTGCATTTGTTCCATATCGATTTTGCGTGGCAAATCGGTTTTATTGACCACGACAATATAATTCATCCCTTTGACCGCTTCAAATAGTAAAGCGTCTTCTTCGGTTAATTCTTCCGCGTAATTCAGCACATACAGGATAAGATCCGCTTCCTTCAGCACTTTGCGGGAGCGCTCGACGCCGATGCGTTCAACAATGTCTTCGGTTTCCCGAATGCCGGCCGTATCGACCAGGCGAAGCGGCACACCGCGAACATTTACGTATTCCTCTATTATATCACGGGTCGTCCCCGCAATTTCAGTCACGATGGCTTTATTTTCCTGGACCAGACTGTTCAAAAGAGACGATTTTCCGACATTCGGACGTCCCACGATGACAGTGGAAAGCCCTTCACGGAGAATTTTCCCCTGTGACGAAGTCTGAAGAAGTTTGTCGATTTCCGTCTGCACCCATTTTGCCTTTTCAAGCATCATCGGCCGTGTCATTTCTTCGACGTCATCGTATTCCGGATAATCGATATTGACTTCCATCTGGGCAATCGACTCGAGCAGCGCCTGGCGCAATGTGCCGATCAGTTTCGACAGCCGCCCTTCCATTTGCCCGAGAGCCACGTCCATGGCACGGTCCGTCTTCGCACGAATCAAATCCATGACGGCTTCCGCCTGGGATAAATCGATGCGGCCGTTCAGGAATGCGCGTTTCGTAAATTCACCCGGTTCCGCAAGCCGTGCTCCGGCGCGCAATACGAGCTGCAGCACACGGTTAACCGAAACGATTCCCCCGTGGCAATTGATCTCGATGACGTCTTCCCGTGTAAAGGTTTTCGGGCCCTTCATGAATGACAGCATCACTTCTTCAACTATTTCCTCTGTCCACGGATCCTGAAGGTGGCCGTAGTGAATGGTATGCGTCGGCTGCGTTGCCAAAGTTTTGCCGCTGGCCGCTCGGAACAGGCAATCAGCAATCGATATTGCTTCCGGTCCGCTCAAACGGACAATGGCGATGGCTCCTTCGCCGCTGGGTGTCGATATCGCAGCAATCGTATCGAACTCCATGATGTATCCTCCTCTATGTGCAGAAAAATCAAATGCCGGGCCGGAATAATTAATTATCCACACCCGTCATTTGGTCTCTTCATCTATATAATTTCAGTTTGCTCTTTAAAAAAGTTGTCCACATGTGGACAACTGAGAAAATTACATGACTTTCTAACATATTACAATAGCATAATTCCCTTTAGACTGAAAGACAGAGAACTTTTTTTTGTGAATTAATTCAACCGGCAATCCATCACTGCCTCTTCTCCCTCTTTTTCTGTTATGGCTCCAGTTCAGTCCATGTTTTCAGCCCACAAAAAAACAGCCCGCTTTTTTACAAGCGGGCTGCTCTTTTTATCGCACCGGTTCGATGACCAGGTAGCGGTTCGGATCTTTTCCTTCCGAAAAGGTATCAATATCAAGGCGTCTCGACAAAGCCTGGTGAATCACTTTGCGTTCATAGGACGGCATCGGTTCGAATTGGACACGGCTGCCGGTGCGGATTGCTTTATCAGCCATCCGGTCGGCCAGCTGTTCCAGCGTTTCCTGCCGGCGTTCCCGGTAATTCTCCGCATCCAGCTCCACCATCATGAATTGATTGGCGTATTTATTGGCCACTAATTGTGCCAATTGCTGAAGCGAATTCAAGGTGTGCCCTCTTTTTCCGATCAGCATCGCCACTTTTTCGCTTTCCAGATAAAAACTGGCTTGCTTGCCTTTGACGGTATGGCTGATCGATAAATCGTCGATTCCCATTTCCTTCGCAACTGCCTGCAAGTATTTCTTCGTTTCTTCAATCGCCTGATCATTCGAAGGACGGGATTTTTCCTGCAGGTCGCCGGATTCTTCCTCTTGTCCCTCTTTTTCAGCAGACTTTTCGTTTGTTTCTTCTGTAATTACAGGAATTTCGGTTTCTTTTTCGCTGTCATGCAGTGTCGGCTCCGGTTTGTTCACCGTCACTTCAACTTCCGCCTGTTTGGCGCCAAATCCGAAAAATCCTTTTTTCTCTTCCTGGATTACGTTGATACTTACTTCTTCACGTGTAACTTGGAGTTTTTCTAATGCTGCAGATATCGCGTTTTCAACAGTTAGACCCGTCTGCGTAATCTGTTTCACTTTTTAGCCCCTCCTGCTTTCGTTTTAACAGGTTGTTGCACTTCTTTCTTTTCCCATGGACGGTAGATGAATAAATTTTGAATCATTGAAATGATATTTCCGATTACCCAATACAATGTCAAGGCGGAAGGCAAAATAGCACCAAATCCGACGATCATGACAGGCATGAAATACATCATCATTTTCATTTGCGGATTGTCCATTGCCGGTCCTGTACGTAATACGACATACTGCATCGCACCGGCGATGACCGCCAAAATAATGCTTGGTTCTGCAAGCGGAAAAATTAGGAACGACCCAAGATTGATCTCCGGTGTGCTGTTCATACGGCTGATAGCGTGATAGAAACCGATCAGTACGGGCATCTGGACCACAATCGGCAGACAGCCCGCCATCGGATTGACGCCTCTTTCCTGGAACATCGCCATCATTTCTTTTTGGTATTTTTGCTGAGTCACAGCATCTTTCGATTGGTATTTCTCTTTCAGCTTCTTAAGTTCCGGCTGAATTTCCTGCATACGCTTCGAACTGCGTGTCTGTTTGATCATGAGTGGCAGCATCACCAAACGGATGATGATGGTTACTGCGATGATCCCGAATGCATATGTTCCCAAAAGGTCTTTGAAATAAGTGATTGCTGATACGAGCGGCCAGACGATAAACTCGTTCCAGAACCCATCACTGTCGCTGTTGATCGGCTGATCGAATTCTGTACAGCCGGATAAAAGCAAAGCAACGCCTATCAGCGCGATGATCAATAAATTACGCTTGTTCAAGCTTCTTCCCCCAAACTGATTCTAAATAAATTGAAATAAATTACTGCAGTAACCGATATTCCGCAAAACAGCTTCGAAGACATTAGCCGAAGCAGGCGAGGCTAAGTCTTTGCGACGAAGCAGCGAAGCGATGCAGGAGCACCTAAAGGAACTCGCACTTCGTCGAAACGACGTTGGAAAGCCAACGCCGTTTCTGCTCCCCATGGAGTCTTCGCTGTTTTGCTCCATATCTCTAGAGGTTTCTCTAGCGCCGGCGCGCCTCCGGACTGGGCGAAGCAATAAGACAAGCGTTCTTCTTGGCTTATTGCGAGAGCCTTGTCCAAAGCGACGAAGCGGCATATTTATGCTGATGCTTTAATTCAATTTCTTAATTACTTCTATAGTAACATTCCCTTTGCTGCGCTTTCTACTTCTTTGGCAGTGCGCGGGCAATTTTTAAAACATGCTGCAAACTTTTCTTGCTTTCATGGTAATCCAATGTGGCCGCCTGTTGCCTGGCGATGATAACATAATCCGCGTTTGGCACCAGCTCTTCCTTCATTTCCAGGAAAGCCTGCCTGATATAACGCTTGATGCGATTTCTCGCCACTGCGTTGCCTACTTTTTTGCTGACGGATAAGCCGATCCTGAATTCGGACTGGTCACTTTTCAGCATATAGACAATGAATTGACGATTTGCGAATGACTTTCCCTGTTTGAAAACCCGCTGGAATTCTTTGTCCTTCTTGATCCGTTGATGCTTATTCATTTTTTCACCTGCTTATTAGGCTGTATATAAGGAAGTGCAGTTCCGTTTCCGCTTTTCTCCAAAAAAAAGACCACTGATGCGGTCAGTGGACTTAAGCTGATAATACTTTTCTTCCTTTACGACGGCGTGCTGCAATTATGCGGCGTCCGTTTTTAGTGCTCATACGTGCTCTGAAGCCGTGTACTTTGCTGTGTTTACGTTTATTCGGTTGGTATGTGCGCAATGTCATATATGACACCTCCTGAAATGAGAGTTAACAATTTGTCTTAAAGACAGTCTCGACTATTATAATGGCTGGCACTATCAAATGTCAATCGCTTATTCCAAATCGAACTATTCTTTAATAATGATGTTATCCACATCTACAGAAAATTTTTCGGGATTTGCTGTGTGCGGATTTTTTCGGTAAAATATTTATCCACACCCCTTATCTACAAGTTCCGCACATATAAACCGCATGTGGATAGCTCCATTGTGCACTGTTCGGGATATGTGGATAAGTATAAGAAGTTCTTGTATTGTCTATTCTTTTTTGATAACATTAACTTGTTTTCACTTGTTGATAATTTTTATCCCGAAATACTTATCCACAAACTGTGGGTAAGGTGTGGATAGTTATTCACCAACCTGTTCATGAATGTTATCCACAGGCTGTGGCTTTGTGTATGGTATACTTAAAAAATAATTTATATATAAAGGAGAAACGCTATTGGAACACTTAGACGAAATTTGGTCGAGTGTCTTAGCCCAAGTTGAAACCAAAATCTCCAAACCGAGTTTTGAAACATGGCTGAAATCAACAAAACTTTTGACTTATCAGGGTGATACCGTCACCATATCCGCTCCGAATTCGTTTGCACGTGACTGGCTTGAAAACCATTACGTCCATTTGATAACAGGAATTCTGTCGGATCTGACCGGCGACGATCTGCATATCAAATTTGTTGTGCCCAAAGATCAGGACATGGACGATTTTCAGCTTCCAGCGCCCCGCATAAAGCCGGGCCAGAATGACCAGCAGGAGTTTTTGCCGGGAATGCTGAACCCCAAATACACATTCGATACGTTTGTAATTGGGTCAGGCAACCGCTTCGCGCACGCTGCATCTCTTGCAGTGGCCGAAGCTCCCGCAAAAGCCTATAATCCGCTGTTCATCTACGGAGGCGTAGGACTTGGCAAGACCCACCTCATGCACGCAATCGGACATTATGTCCTTGAACACAACCCCAATGCCAAAGTGGTTTATTTGTCATCGGAAAAATTCACCAACGAATTCATCAATTCCATACGTGATAACCAAACTGTCGATTTCCGCAATAAATACCGGAGTGTCGACATTCTTCTGATTGATGATATTCAATTTTTGGCAGGAAAAGAGCAGACGCAGGAAGAATTTTTCCATACCTTTAATACGCTGCACGAAGAATCCAAGCAGATCATCATCTCCAGCGATCGGCCGCCAAAAGAGATTCCGACACTTGAAGATCGCTTGCGCTCGCGTTTTGAATGGGGTCTGATTACGGATATTACGCCTCCGGACCTGGAAACACGGATTGCCATTCTGCGCAAAAAGGCGAAAGCTGACGGACTGGATATTCCGAACGATGTCATGACGTATATCGCCAATTCCATCGATTCCAACATCCGTGAACTTGAAGGCGCCCTGATTCGCGTAGTGGCTTATTCATCCCTCATCAATCGTGATATGAGTGCGGATCTTGCAGCAGAAGCGTTGAAAGACATCATGCCAAATGCAAAACCGAAAGTCATTACGATTTTGGACATTCAGCATGCGGTCGGCGATCAATTCAATATAAAAATTGAAGATTTCAAGACAAAGCGCCGCACGAAAGACATCGCCTATCCAAGACAGGTGGCGATGTACCTTTCCAGGGAGCTTACTGATTTTTCATTGCCAAAAATCGGGGAAGAATTCGGGGGGCGCGATCATACAACAGTGATCCATGCCCACGAAAAGATTTCCACGATGCTGAAAGACAATCAACAGCTCCAGCAGGATGTCAAAGACATTAAAAAAGTGCTCACCAAGTAAAATCCGGCTGTGGATAAACACCGAAATAATGCAGCATCTTACACACAGCTTATCTACATGTGGATAACCCGCCAGAATTCAAAATAAATGGCTTATCCACATATTCACAGGCCCTACTACTATTATTACTTTAAAAAGCTTTAAACAAAATATATATATAAGCGAGGTTCGAGAATGAAATTCGAGATAATGCGTGAGCGATTAGTTGAAGGATTAAACGATGTAATGAAAGCAGTCAGTTCAAAAACGACGATCCCGATTTTAACGGGGATTAAAATGGACGTTTCTTCAGAAGGAATGAGACTGACGGGCAGTGATTCTGATATCACGATCCAGACTTTCATCCCGGCTGAAGAAGACGGCGAACAGATTATCCGTGTTGCCCAGGGCGGAAGCATCGTTCTTCAGGCGAAAGTATTCGGTGAGATCATTCGTAAATTGCCGACAAATGATGTGGAGATCGAAATTACTGGAAACTTCCAGACACATATTCGTTCAGGAAAATCCGAGTTTCATCTTATAGGATTGGATGCAATGGATTATCCGCAGCTTCCTGAAATCCAGGATGACCGCTTGTTCACAATCCCGGCGGATCTATTGAAGACAATCAACCGCGAAACTGTTTTTGCAGTATCGAGTTCTGAAACACGTCCGGTCCTAACCGGCGTCCATTGGGAAGTCAAAGACGGGCAATTGGTTTGTGTTGCAACCGACAGCCACCGCCTTGCACGCCGCAAAACGACTTTGGAAACCTTGCCGGAAGGCGAATACAGCGTCGTCATTCCAGGAAAGAGCTTGAATGAACTCAATAAAATCCTCGATGACACTTCCGAAGCGGTTGAAATCGTCATGACCAACCAGCAGGTGCTGTTCAAATCGAAACACATCCTTTTCTTCTCAAGGCTTCTGGAAGGGAACTATCCGGATACTTCACGCCTGATTCCGGCTGAATACAAAACAAACGTCACCGTAAACGGCCGTTCACTGCTGCAGGCAATTGATCGCGCTTCTTTATTGGCACGCGAAGAACGCAATAATGTCGTACGTTTTTCAGCATCGGAAGGCAATGATGTCGAAGTTTCTTCAAATTCTCCGGAAGTCGGAAAAGTTGAAGAGCAGCTTCAGGCACAAAGTATAGAAGGGGAAGAACTGAAAATCTCATTCAGTGCGAAATTCATGATGGATGCGTTAAAAGCGATTGATGGCCAGGATGTGGTCATTCAATTCTCGGGTGCCATGCGTCCGTTCGTCCTGAAATCGGCATTGGATGATTCGATTCTTCAGCTTATTCTTCCCGTCCGGACATATTAAACACCCAGTAACACCTCAGGATAGCCCATACAGGCTATCCTTTTTTACTTCTGGGGGTATTTAGGGTAAAATAGAGGGATAGACTACGAATTGAAGGATGAGTGCATTTTGAGAGAAATCGGTATCGAGACAGAATTTATAACTTTGGGACAATTATTAAAAATGACAGATACAATCAGTTCGGGTGGAATGGCAAAATGGTTCTTGAGCGAACATGAAGTTTACGTCAACGGAGAAGCGGAAAACCGCAGAGGAAAGAAGCTGCGTCCGGAAGATACAGTATCCATTCCAGAGGTGGGGGAATTCCGTATCGTCGTCGCCGAAGGCATGAACTTCGATGCGGATTGACCGTCTTGAACTCCTGAATTACCGTAACTACGAAAATTTGGAGCTGTCGTTTTCCCCGGAGATCAACGTCTTTATAGGAGAGAACGCGCAAGGCAAGACCAATATCATGGAAGCGTTGTATGTTTTATCGATGGCCAAATCCCACCGCACTTCAAACGATAAGGAACTGATACGCTGGGATGCGGAATATGGTAAAATAAAAGCTGATGTGTACCGCAAATACGGCAAACTGCCGCTTGAAATCACCTTATCCAAAAAAGGCAAAACTGCGAAAGTCAATCACCTGGAACAGCGTAGGCTCAGCGATTATATCGGCCAGTTGAATGTCGTCATGTTTGCACCCGAAGACCTGCATCTTGTAAAGGGCAGTCCCCAGGTGCGACGGCGCTTCATTGATATGGAAATCGGCCAGATTTCTCCGGTTTATCTGCATGACCTGCTGACTTACCAGAAGCTGTTGAAACAGCGGAATCACATATTGAAGCAACATTATGGCAAGCAATCGATCAATGACGTCATGTTCGACGTCTATACAGATCAATTTATAGAAGCTGCGGTAAAGATCATTCGGAAAAGGTTTCATTTCATGGAACTTCTTCAGAAATGGGCGGCTCCGATCCATCAGGGAATTTCCAGGGGACTCGAACAGCTCGAGATCCGCTATCAGCCAATCAACGGTTTGGATCCGAATTGGACGCCGGAAAAAATGGCGTCTTTTTTAGGGGAAAAGCTGGTTGAGGTCAGAAAAAGAGAAATTGATCGCGGAGTGACGTTAGTTGGTCCGCACCGCGATGAGCTTCAATTCTTCGTTAATGGCTATGATGTCCAGACTTACGGCTCGCAGGGCCAACAGCGGACAACCGCCCTGTCACTGAAATTGGCTGAAATCGAGCTGATCAAACAGGAAGTGGGAGAGCCTCCGGTTTTATTGCTGGATGATGTGTTATCGGAATTGGATGATTACCGCCAATCCCATTTGCTGAATACGATACGCGGTTCGGTCCAGACATTCGTGACCACGACCAGTGTAGACGGAATCCAGCACGAGACGATTCAAAGCGCCCGTCTGTTTGAAGTAACAAACGGGACCGTCAAAAAATAAAATGGAAATAATTTCAATTAGCCCATCTCAATCCGAATAGCTGAAAGTTTGGCCGTCATCGGACATTTACTGGAAATGGCGGCGTTTTTGTGCGGCTGGCTAAATTTGGGTTTCATTAGATAAAGATGAACATTATAGATAGTTACGGCTTGTCACGGGAAATAGAAATGTTGTAAGAAAGAGCAGGTGAATGGAATGGCTATGGAAGAAAATGATATTCAGCAATCTTACGGCGCCAATCAAATCCAGGTATTGGAAGGATTGGAAGCTGTCCGCAAAAGACCGGGTATGTATATCGGTTCGACAGGCTCAAGGGGCCTTCACCATTTAGTGTGGGAAATTGTCGATAACAGTATCGATGAAGCGCTTGCCGGTCATTGCGATCAGATAAAAGTAACGATTGAAAAAGACAACTGGATCCGCGTCGAAGATAATGGCCGTGGGATTCCGGTAGATATGCAGGAAAAAATGGGGCGTCCCGCAGTCGAAGTCATCATGACTGTGCTCCATGCCGGCGGTAAATTCGGCGGTGGCGGTTATAAAGTTTCCGGTGGACTCCACGGGGTTGGTGCTTCTGTCGTAAATGCTTTATCAGAGGTTACCGAAGTTTTTGTAAACCGTGACTCCAAGCGCCATTACATCAAGTTCGAACGCGGAGCGGTAACGGAAGAATTGAATGTCATCGGAGAATCCGATCACACAGGAACGACGATCCGTTTCAAAGCGGATGGCACTATCTTCAATGAAACCACCGTTTATGAATTCGATATCCTTGATCACCGTCTGCGCGAACTTGCCTATTTGAACCGCGGCTTGAAAATCGTTGTTGCGGATGAGCGCGAAGGCGAAGAAAAAGAGAAAAACTATCATTTCGAGGGTGGGATCAAATCCTACGTCGAACATTTAAATAAAACGAAAGATCCAATCCATGAAGAAGCGATTTTTGTGGAAGCGGAAAAAGAAGGCATTACGGTTGAAGTGGCAATGCAATACAATGCCGGCTATGCAGCCAATATTTTCTCCTTTGCCAATAATATCAATACGCATGAAGGCGGGACACACGAATCCGGCTTTAAAACAGCATTGACTCGAGTTATTAATGATTATGGCCGCAAAAATGGCATGTTAAAAGATGTTGATCTTAATTTAACAGGCGATGATGTACGTGAAGGTTTGACGGCCATCATTTCAATCAAGCACCCTGATCCTCAGTTCGAGGGACAGACTAAAACGAAATTGGGCAATACGGAAGTCAGCACGATCGTCAATAACCTGTTCTCAGGCGGATTTGAACGTTTCTTGCTTGAAAACCCTGCTACAGCGCGCAAAATTATTGAAAAAGGGATCATGGCGTCCCACGCTCGCTTGGCTGCCAAAAAAGCGCGTGAGTTTACACGCCGTAAATCGGTCCTGGAAGTGTCAAGTCTGCCGGGTAAATTGGCGGATTGTTCTTCACGTGATCCAAAAATAAGTGAAATCTACATCGTTGAGGGTGACTCAGCGGGAGGATCGGCAAAATCAGGCCGCGACCGCCATTTCCAGGCCATTCTGCCATTGCGCGGAAAAATCCTGAATGTGGAAAAAGCCCGTTTGGACAAAATTCTCTCAAACGCAGAGATTCGCAATATCATCACGGCTCTTGGAACCGGTATTGGGGAAGAGTTCAATCTTCAAAAAGCCCGTTACCATAAAGTGGTCATCATGACCGATGCCGATGTTGATGGGGCCCACATCCGTACGCTGCTATTGACTTTCTTATTCCGTTATATGCGTCCGTTGATCGAAGCCGGCTATATCTATATTGCCCAGCCGCCTTTATTCCAGATCAAACAAGGCAAGCATGTGGAATATGTCTATACTGATGCTCAACTAAAAGAAGCATTGGGGAATCTGTCGAATAATCCGAAACCGAATATCCAGCGTTACAAAGGACTCGGCGAGATGAACGCTACACAGCTCTGGGATACGACGATGGATCCGGATGTCCGGACGTTGCTGCAGGTAACGTTAAATGACGCGATGACGGCAGATGAGACATTCCACATTCTTATGGGGGATGACGTTGAACCGCGCCGGAACTTTATAGAAGAAAACGCTCGTTATGTTAAGAATTTGGATGTTTAAGGTGATTCAGGTGAGAGGAGGCTGCGGAAATGGCGGAAAGGCCTAGCAGTGGAGTTGAAGAAATAAATATAAGCACGGAAATGCGCACATCGTTTTTGGATTATGCAATGAGCGTTATTGTATCCCGTGCTTTGCCGGATGTTCGTGACGGATTGAAACCCGTTCATCGGCGCATCCTTTATGCAATGCATGATCTCGGAATCACTTCCGATAAAGCCTATAAAAAATCAGCACGTATCGTCGGGGATGTAATCGGTAAATACCACCCCCATGGTGATAGTGCGGTTTACGAGACAATGGTAAGAATGGCTCAGGATTTCAGTTACCGCTATATGCTGGTCGACGGACACGGAAACTTCGGGTCTGTTGATGGTGATGCGGCAGCTGCGATGCGTTATACCGAGTCAAGAATGTCTAAAATCGCAATGGAAATGTTGCGTGACCTCAATAAAAATACGATTGATTACAGAGAAAACTATGATGGACAAGAAAAAGAACCAGTCGTCCTGCCAGCCCGTTTCCCGAACTTATTGGTTAACGGAACTTCCGGTATTGCTGTAGGTATGGCTACTAATATTCCCCCGCATAATTTGGGAGAAACCATCGATGCTGTTTTGGCATTGGCAGAAAACCCTGCGATTACAACGGAAGAACTGCTTGAATTCATTCCTGGTCCCGATTTTCCGACTGGCGGTATTATTTTGGGCCGGAGCGGCATTCGCCGTGCCTATGAAACTGGAAAAGGCTCAGTATTGATCCGTTCAGTAGTAGAAATTGAAACGAAACCGAACGGCCGCGAAACGATTCTGATTCATGAACTGCCATATCAGGTCAATAAAGCACGTCTTATCGAAAAAATTGCCGAATTGGTGCGGGATAAGAAAATCGATGGAATCACTGATCTTCGTGATGAATCCGACCGAAACGGCATGCGTGTCGTCATCGAAGTCCGACGCGATGCAAGCGCCAATGTTTTATTGAATAACCTGTATAAGCAAACAGCGATGCAGACCAGTTTCGGCATCAATATGCTGGCTCTGGTGGATGGCCATCCGAAAGTTCTTAGTTTAAGAGATGTATTGTTCCATTATTTGGAGCACCAAAAAGTGGTCATCCGTCGCCGCACACAGTTTGAGCTGCAAAAAGCGGAAGACCGTGCACATATTCTGGAAGGGTTGCGCATTGCATTGGATCATATCGATGCCATCATTGCATTAATCCGCGGCTCCCAGACAGCAGAAGAAGCGCGCAATGGCCTGATGAACGATTTCAAACTTTCCGAACGCCAATCACAAGCCATTCTTGATATGCGCCTCCAGCGCTTAACAGGTCTGGAACGCGATAAGATTGAAGATGAATATCTGGGCTTGGTGAAAATAATCGAAGAACTTCGTGAGATTTTGGCAAATGACTATCGGATCATAGAAATCATTCGTGAAGAAATGACAGAAATCAAAGAACGTTTCAACGATGAAAGAAGAACAGAAATCACTACTGGCGGCTCTGAAATGTTCGAAGACGAAGATTTGATTCCCCGTGAAGACTCGGTGCTTACATTGACGCACAACGGCTACATCAAACGTTTGCCTGCGAACACTTATCGCAGCCAAAAACGTGGTGGACGCGGCGTTCAGGGAATGGGGACAAATGAAGACGACTTTGTAGAACATCTTCTATATACCTCAACCCATGATACGATCTTATTCTTTACGAACAAAGGTAAAGTCTACCGCAAAAAAGGCTATCAGATTCCGGAATATGGCCGCACTGCAAAAGGGCTTCCGTTGGTCAATCTTCTTGAAATCGGCAAGGAAGAAAAAGTTACCGCTGTAATCCGGGTGGAAGAATTCACGGAAGATGCGTTCTTCTTCTTTACTACCCGCGACGGAGTCAGCAAACGGACTCCTGTGACAAATTATGCCAATATCCGTCAAAATGGTTTGATTGCCATCGGCTTGCGTGAAGAAGATGAGTTGATCTCAGTTAAACTGACAGATGGCACGAAGGAAATGGTTATCGGAACGCGCAACGGCGCTTTGATCCGTTTCCCGGAAACCGATATCCGCAGCATGGGCCGAACAGCAAGTGGCGTCCGTGGCATCCGGCTTCGTGAAGGCGATAAAGTGGTTGGTATGGAAATTCTGGATCCTGAAGATTATGTCTTGGTCATTACTGAAAATGGCTATGGCAAACAGACAAAAGAATCCGAATACCGAGTACAGTCACGTGGCGGAATGGGAATCAAAACCTGTCAGATCACTGATAAGAACGGACCGCTTGTTGCAGTCCGGACTGTCAATGGTACAGAAGATATCATGTTGATCACGATTAATGGTGTTCTGATACGTATGGATGTCAATGATATCTCTACAACCGGCAGAAGTACGCAAGGTGTTCGTTTAATCCGTTTAAGCGAAAATGAGATTGTTGCAACAGTTGCTAAAGTGGAGAAAGACATCGATCTGCCTGAATCAGAAGAAGATGGCAGCGATGATCTCTTAATAGAAGAAAGTGCAGGAGCCGACGTTTATGCAGATACTGAAGTTGTATCTGATGAAACAGATGGCAACGTTGAAGAACTGCCAGATGAAACTGAAGAATAATTTTTAGAGACCCGCAGAGAATTTTGCGGGTTCTTTTTTTGGTCATTTTAATTGGCGCAATTATTTTGCAATTCCTCTGAAAATTAATTGCCAAAAACAAATCATCCGGATCAGAAGTTTCTTTATGTTTTTTGTTGACGCAGTAAGGCAGACGTGGTATATTATTTAAGTCGCCAATGAGCGCGGCGTTATGATTTGAACCTTGAAAACTGAACAGCAAAACGTCAACGAAAGACGTCACGAGCGCCTTGGCGCGAGAACGGCTTTTGCGAGGGTCGCCTTTGGCGATCGGAGCACTGCCTTCGAACTTCTTGGGTTCGTGACTTACTACTGATCAGCTTCGGCAGATCAAAAGCGAATCGCTCGTCTTCGGACGGCGATGCGCCAGCAAGTACAAGAGCAATCAACTACTCTATAATGGAGAGTTTGATCCTGGCTCAGGACGAACGCTGGCGGCGTGCCTAATACAT
>NZ_JBHTKI010000013.1:0-3194 GCF_042675885.1 Metaplanococcus flavidus
AGATCCGGGTCGTCACCAATCTTCTTAACCTGGCAGCTGAGGCCATCGCCCGAATCTACAAAGCGCGTTGGGGCATCGAATCCTTCTTCCGCTGGATTAAACAGAACTTGAACGTGCCGAAGTTATTTGGCCAAACGCCAAATGCCGTCTACAACCAATTGTTTGCTGCATTGATCGCTTATGTGCTGATGCAGTGGCTATATCAAAAGACGAAATCGGCCATCCCAATGCCGACTTTGTCGCTTGTGGCCTTCCAGCGCACACTGTTGACCGGTGCCTTGCCTTTAATTTGGCTGGATGCGCTGACGACATTTCTATACGAGTATTTTGCGCTCAACAGGAGCAGTCTGTCATTTATTGGTTAATCAACACGCGTGTTAAATTTAATTATTAAAAAATTCGAAATAAACAAAAACATTATATACAAATTTAAATTCTTTCTCTAAAATAGAAACAAAGGAGGTTTATGGTTCAAAAGGAAAATTAATCAAAAATTAGATTAATAATTATGAAAAGGGGGAAGTTAATATGAAAAAGATGAAAAAGTATTTGATGTCTTTCTTGGTCGCAACTTTGGTATTTGCTGTATTCTCGTTTACAGGTTCTAATCCAGCTTCTGCAATGCCAGGTTTCTGTGAAATTAATTCTGTCCCTAGCCCAACAGTCTCAGTGATGAATGCGTCTGAATTAAAGACAGAGTTCCAAGAAGAAAAGTTTTTAGTAATTGAAGATGGAGACATAAGTATTCAAGGCTGTAGTGGAGTGGGAATAAAAAGAGCTACTTCTTATCAAATTTCTAAAACAGGACGTAATGAACATCAAATTAAAGGAGAATATGACCGTGGCTCTTCGTTTGATTTATATGTAGTGACTAAAACAGGGCAAGTAGTTATTGTTCACGTAGCTAAGAGAATAATTACTGACTGGACCGATTACTTTACAAAATAGGAGGAATATTTTGGATTTACATTACTATGTTTTAAGTTTTTGCTTTTTCTCCAAGCCGATATCTTACGTTGCACCTGAGATTGATGGAGACGCGAAACTTTTCACTCATGAGGATATTAACAGCAGCTTAAACCTATCTGATACTTTGCACTTCAATAGAGGCGAATCGAACTTCTTCACTCAACGCGGACCAGCGACTTACGCTTTTTGGGCACATTCCTTTTATTTAACTAAAGAAGAAGCCGATTTATTGAACGATGATGTGGAACATTTGCTGGAGGTTTTATTCGAGAAACTAAAACAATATTTGATTGAAAACGATGTAAGCAAAGAAAAAATAGAGGCATTAAAACAAACCTATAATGGAAGATGTGAAGTAATTTTATCACACCCCAATACATTGATAAGAATGTTTACACTTAGGCAGAATCCATTGAATACTTTGGTTGATTTCGGATTGAATTTTCATCATTGGCCTCTCAGTATAGAACAGTTAGATCAATTAAAATAGGATATTATAAATAAACCGTTGACTTCGCCTCTTCAATGAATTGAAGCTATTAAAGTAATAACTTCACGTGTGTTGATTAACCAGAATAATCCAAAGAAAAACAAAAAGAGACAACTTTCTTGTAGACTGTAAGTGCGAACCAACAACTACAGGAAGAGGTGTCCCTTATGAAACAGAATACCATGTTCCCGAATTTGATTCAAAAGTTTATTACGGCTGAAGATGTGGCGGTATTGATGCAATGGATTGGCTATGAAGATACCGCCCGAAAACTCACGATCGGCAGTCTACAAACAATTGTTTGCGGCTTTGATCGCGTATGTGCTCATCCAGTGGCTGTATCAAAAAACAAAATCGGCCATCCGGATACCGGCCTTATCACTTCTGACCTTTCAGCGCACGCTGTTGACCGGCACCTTGCCCTTGCTTTGGCTGGATGCATTGACGACGTTTCTCTACGACTACTTTGCGCTCAGCAGGAGCAGTCTGTCATTTATTGGTTAATCAACACGCCTGAAATAATTTTAAAAAACACTTCACTGTGGAGAACTTGAGTTACCAGTAATCATCACAAAATGAGGTGCAGATTGTTATACATATTTAATTATATTTTTGGGTGCATTTTAACGTTTTGCGACAGGTAACGGAACCCGTTACACAAAGAAGGCATCTGCAGCTTCCTTGTTTTCCTCGTAAGTTCCCAATTCTTTTCGTCCAATGTATGTATTAATTTCAATCACTTGTACTCCAGCCTCCTTCTACGTCAGTTTACTAGTGTTACTCTCATACAAATTAGTTGTGGTTACTATACCAATTTCTTTCCAGCAAGGTTTCATTTTTTCTAAAATACGGACGTTTAAAGAAATTTTTCGAATGGTTTTGAATGTAACATAATACCAAGTAAGTTACATTCAAAAACAAAGATAACCCCCGATTGCCAAACGGCTGATCGGGGGTTATTCCATGCGCTATCGTTAACTTTTTACTAGATCGGAACTGGTTCTTTGCTCGTCTTGCTTCTCGTCATATTCTTGCATCAGGGAAGGCACGTCCGTCTGAAGAGCTGCAGCTAACGATTTCAAGCTTTTCAGGGTCACATTCTGACTTCCATTTTCAATGCGAGATACCACGTTTTGCTTGGTGTGCATACGCAAAGCGACTTCGCTTTGCGTAAGTCCTAGCCGATTTCGTTGGCGAATGATGTTGCGAGCAAGTGTGTATTCCAGTTCACTGTCCGCCCATTCCTTGGCAAATTCCGGATCTTTTAGGTTTTCTGCTACGTAGCTTTCCAAAAAACTCATGTCGAATCCCTCCCTTTTTGTCGTAAATAATCGTCTCGATAGCGTTTGGCACGATCGATTTCCCCCTGGGGTGTTTTTCCGGTTTTCTTTCGGAAACCATTCAGCAAAATGAATTCACCGTTTTCGTAATGAAAATGGAACATGCGAAAAATGTTGCTGCCCAGAATCGTACGGAGTTCATAGATGTCTTTCTCTATCGGTCTTCTGTGCGGCATGCGCAGCGTCGGACCAAACTCTCCCAATAATTGAATAGTGCGTAATACCTTCGCCCTTTCCTTTGGCGGAAGCGATTTTAGAAACTCGACAGCAGGTTCTTCACCATTGTCTTTTTTATATGCATTGACTGTCCATTTTGGCTTTTCCATACACCAAATATAACATATAAGTAATAAAATATCGAGTATACTAAACAGATTTCGAATGTAACATATGTG
>NZ_JBHTKI010000014.1:0-181671 GCF_042675885.1 Metaplanococcus flavidus
CATAGAAAAGCGACCGCGCCCGTTAAGCTCTGAAAGGCATAAGACGATCTGGCGAAGCGGCGTCTTTCCAGCCGCACAGCCAGAATGGCTTATGACCCGAAGAGCGGGGCCGCGGGGGTCTGGACATAGAAAAGCGACCGCGCCCGTTAAGCTCTGAAAGGCATAAGACGATCTGGCGAAGTGGCGTCTTTCCAGCCGCACAGCCAGAATGGCTTATGACCCGAAGAGCTGGGCCGCGGGAGTCTGGACACCGGTTGCTTGGAGAAAGTGCATTACCTTTATAAAAGATAAGAGGTTCAACCCCGAATCAGCGGCCCCCCTCCGCTGATTCGGTGCTGAACCGCAAACAAAACATATTGGAGGAAAACAACATGAAGAAATTTTGGAAATTTGGTTTGAACGCTGGATTGGCAGCAGTATTGCTCGCAGGATGCGGCGGAGAAGACGCGGTAAATGAAGAACAGGAAACACCGGAAGAAACACCGGAAGAAACACCGGAAGAAACACCGGAAGAAACACCGGCAGAAGTTGCGGAAGCGGAATTTCCCGTGACTTTGACGGATGCTCTCGGTGATGAAGTCGTAATCGAAGAAGAGCCGCAATCAATCGTATCGATGGTTCCATCGACCACAGAGATTTCTTATGAATTGGGTCTTGGAGACAAAATGGTCGGTTTGTCCGATTTTGATAATTATCCGGAAGAAACGGCCGATGTGGAAAAGATCGGCGGCCAGGAATTTAACGTTGAAAAAGTCATCAGCCTTGAACCGGACCTCGTCATTTCCCATGAATCCGGCATCAGCACGTGGGAAGGCGGCTTGCAGCAATTGCGCGATGCCGGAATAACGGTCTACGTTGTTAATAATGAGACAAGTTTCGAAGAAGTCTATGATTCCATTACCGTAATCGGTCAGGCCACAGGTGCTGTCGAAGAAGCGGATGAACTGGTTGCTGAAATGCAGGCACAGGTGGATGAAATTGTCGAACAGGCTGAAGCTGTGGAAGATGAAAAGACGGTCTTTGTGGAAGTTGGCAGCGAGCCTGATATCTATACAACCGGCAGCGGAACTTTCATCGATGAGATGCTGTCGATGATCAATGCAGAAAATTTGGCCGGTGATCAGGAAGGATGGGTCATCATGGATCCGGAAGCAATCGTCAGCGGCAATCCGGAAGTAATCGTTACAACAGAAGGCGCTTATAACCCGGAAGCAGTCGATCAGATCAAACAACGCGGCGGTTTTGCGGAAGTCACTGCGGTGCAGGAAGACGCAGTCTTTAATTTGGACTCCGATGCTGTCACCCGTTCCGGCCCGCGCTTGACTGAAGGCTTACTGGAATTGGCACAGGCAGTTTATCCTGAGGTTTTCAGTGAGTAAAAACTGGTTGGCCTATACTGTTTCTTTCCTGTTACTGGGAGGGGCAATATTGCTGGGGCTGACAGTCGGCACGGTGTCCATATCACCAGTGGCTCTGTGGAATCCCTCTTCGGATGAAACAGCCGCCAACATCCTATGGAACATCCGCATGCCCCGCGTCGTTCTTGCAGGTCTGGTGGGGGCGGCGCTGGCGATTGCCGGCGCCGCTTTTCAGGGTCTATTGAAGAATCCGCTTGCAGACCCCTATACACTGGGTGTTTCTTCCGGGGCATCGGTGGGGGCGGTCATGACCTTGTTTTTCGGAATCTCCATACCGTTTTTAGGCAGTTTCACTTTGCCGGTCATGAGTATGCTCGGTGCATTGCTGACTATGCTTGCGGTTATCTCATTTGCCAAAATGGTGGACCGCTCGATGAAGATGGAAACAGTCATTTTAACAGGAATCATCTTCAGTTCATTTCTCGGCTCGATCATCTCCCTGATGATTGCGTTAACCGGGGAGGAGCTTCGCCAAATTATCGGCTGGCTGCTCGGCAGTGTATCAATGCGGGGCTGGCCATATGTGCAGATGTCTCTGCCTTTCATATTAATCGGTTCTTTCCTGTTATGGCTGAACCGGCGCGAGTTAAACGCAATGCTGTTCGGCGAAGAGCGGGCACGGCATTTGGGGGTTGACGTCAAAAGAAGAAAAATGGTTATTCTGATCGGTGGATCTGTTTTGACCGGAGCGGCCGTTGCCGTTTCCGGAACCATCGGCTTTGTCGGCTTGGTGGTGCCCCATATCACCCGTCTGCTGTGGGGTTCGGACCACCGGCATCTGCTGCCGCTGTCGTTCATTAACGGAGCAGCGTTATTGATCGTCTGCGACCTGGTGTCACGGACCATCATTTCCCCGACGGAATTGCCGATCGGAGTCATCACCGCATTTATCGGTGCACCGGTATTTGCCTACGTGTTTTTCCGCCAGCGAAAAGGAGTGGCTTGATATGCTGAAAGTGAATCATTTGAGCGGCGGCTACGGTGATAAGAAAATTGTGAACGACGCCACCTTTACGGTGAATGAAGGCAAGATCCTTGGAATTTTAGGCCCGAACGGCAGCGGCAAATCAACGCTGATGAAGTTGATGAGCGGAATCCTTGAACCCGTTTCCGGGTCGGTCGAGATTGATGGAAAAGATTTAAACGATTACGCAACGAAAGAGTTGGCCAAAAAAATGGCTGTTCTGCCACAGTTGCATGCTCATGCTTTTTCACATACGGTCAGGGAAACTGTCTCGCTCGGCAGGTATCCGCATCAGCGAGGCTGGTTTTCTTCCTGGTCAGCAGAAGATGAAAGAGCCGTGGTTGAAGCGATGGAATTGATGGATATCAGCCGCTACGAACATACGCCGATCGACCAGATGTCCGGTGGAGAGCAGCAACGCGTCTTTGTCGCACAGGCTTTGTCTCAGGATGCGTCGATCCTGCTATTGGATGAGCCGACGAATCACTTGGACATTAATCACCAAAAGGAATTGCTGGACACCATCAAACGGCAGGCGATTGAAAAAGAGCTCACCATCGTGTCGATTTTCCATGATATTAATTTGGCTTCAATGTATTGCGACAAATTACTGCTGCTCGATAGAGGCAGTATTGCCGCCATAGGTGAACCGCATGAAGTGGTTAAGGAAAAAGAAATCAAAGCCGTCTATGGAACAAGAGTCGCGACTCATCCACATCCCGAACTGCCGAAGCCCCAGATCACCCTGATGCCGGGGATCGACCGGCAGGCACTTGAACAACGCATCACCAAAGAAGATTTTTCCGTTTCTCCGGAAATGGTGTTATATCGCAGCGATGCGCCGTTAAAAACCGTTTCTTCCGCGGTCATTAATGCCGGCTCCGGCTGGTTCACAACATTCATGAACCGCCGGGTTGACGAAAACTACAGAGTGGATGATACGGTTGAAGAATTAACTTCTTTTATTGAAGCGAAAGGTTTTAAATCGACTGATACGGTCGCGATGATGACAGCAGTGGATGTCGGTCAGGTCGTTCTCGAAACCTGTGAATTTGATGGCGGCTCGATTGTCGTCGCTGTAACGGCAGGTGCCGGGAATGGAACCGACGTGTCGCTGACCCATTTAAAGGACCGGAAAAAAAGGGTTGGCACTGTCAACACCTGGATTTTTGTCAACGGAACATTGGCGGAAGAGGCATTTCTTCAGGCAATGATGACTGCGACAGAAGCGAAAACGAAAGCTTTTCAAGATGAGAATGTAATCGACCCATTCACCGGTACCGTTGCAACGGGTACGCCCACGGACAGTCTTCTTGTCGCCGCAACGCAGCAGGGCAGCAGTTTTCAATACGCCGGACCCATTTCGGAACTTGGCCGACATATCGGAAAAACTGTTTTTGAAGCAACCACTGAAGCAATTCGGAGGTATCGTAACCAGGCACCGCATTGAGCGGTGCTTATTTTTATGGCAAGAAAAATGAGTGTTCCAAATGAAATATATGAAAACCCTTTCAATAGAACTATTGACTGAATGCTCATTCATATTTTAATATAGAAGTAAGCATCGACAATCGATGGGAGTTCACGTAAACTTTGGATAAGGATTTTATGGAATATATTTTAAGGGGGAATCTCAATGGAGCCATTACTCATTGCAAACTGGATCTTATTCCTGGCTGTGACGATATACGCAGTTTATCTATTCGTTTATTTGTTGAAGTCACGTTACGATTACATCCAGCTTGGTAAAAAAGTGGAGTTTGAGGACAATTTCAATGAACGTGTCCGCAAAGTCATGGTCAACGTTTTTGGTCAGAAAAAATTATTGAAGGATAAGAAAAGTGGAACCATCCACGTCATGTTCTTCTACGGATTCCTATTAGTTCAGGCGAGTGCCATTGATTTCATTATCAAAGGCTTGTCGCCAGGTTCGCATTTACCGTTGGGACCGCTTTATCCCGCATTTGTGTTTTTCCAGGAAATTGTAACGTTAACAATTCTGGTGGCAGTAGTATGGGCATTCTACAGACGTTATATTGAAAAATTGGTTCGTTTGAAACGCGGCTGGAAATCTGGTCTTGTACTGATTTTCATCGGCGGTTTGATGGTGACAGTCCTTGTCGGCAATGGTGCCGGAATGGTTTGGCAGGATCACCCGACAGCCTGGACGGAGCCTGTAGCCTCTGTATTCGCTATGGTTTTCGCAGGCCTTTCTGAAACAGTTGCCGCAACGATCTTCTATATTATGTGGTGGGCACATCTATTGTTCCTGTTGACATTCCTTGTTTATGTACCACAATCAAAACACGCTCACCTGATCTTCGGACCGGTCAACACCTGGTTCCACCGTACCGATCACGTCGGCCGCTTGAAGCCGATCAATTTTGAAGAAATGGAAGAAGGCGATGATGATGACCCTGATGCCATGCCTTCATTCGGTGTCGGAAAAATCACCGACTTTAACCAGGGGCAAATGATTGACTTCTACGCTTGCGTGGAATGTGGACGATGCACGAATATGTGTCCTGCAACCGGTACAGGGAAAATGCTGTCACCGATGGACCTGATTACAAAACTTCGTGATAATTTGACGAACACGGGTGCAGTAATGACCCAGAAAAAACCGTGGGTGCCTGCAATGGCATTCGGCAACACGCAAGGAAACCAGCTGGCAGTGGCTGCCGGCGCTGAAGGCATCTCAATCGATGATCTTTACAGCCCGAGCCTGATCGGCGACGTCATCACAGAAGAAGAAATCTGGGCTTGTACGACTTGCCGTAACTGTGAAGACCAATGTCCGGTTATGAACGAGCACGTTGATAAAATTATCGACCTTCGCCGTTACCTGGTTATGACTGAAGGGAAAATGGACAAAGATGCTCAGCGCGCGATGACAAACATCGAAAAGCAGGGTAACCCTTGGGGCCTTAACCGCAAAGATAAAGAAAACTGGAGAGATGCACGTGAAGACGTTCATATCCCGACTGTCAAAGAAATGAACAAAGCCGGAGAAGAATTCGAATTCCTGTTCTGGGTCGGTTCAATGGGCTCATTCGACAGCCGCTCTCAAAAAATTGCTCTTTCATTCGCTCGTCTGATGAACGAAGCGGGAGTGAAATTCGCAATTCTCGGCAATAAAGAAAAGAACTCCGGAGATACACCGCGCCGTCTCGGTAACGAATTCCTGTTCCAGGAACTTGCGACAGCGAACATCAAAGAGTTCGAAAAAGCGGATATCAAGAAAATCGTTACAATTGATCCGCACGCATACAATATCTTCAAAAACGAATATCCTGATTTCGGCTTCCAGGCTGAAGTCTACCATCACACCGAAATGCTGTTTGAACTATTGCAGCAAGGCAAGCTGAAACCGCAATACGCGGTCAATGAAAAGATTACGTTCCATGATTCCTGCTACCTCGGCCGCTATAACGATGTTTACGACGCACCGCGTGAGATCCTGAAATCGATCGAAGGCGTTGAACTTGTTGAAATGGTCCGTAACCGCCAGGATGGAATGTGCTGTGGAGCCGGTGGTGGATTGATGTGGATGGAAGAAGATGCCGGACACCGCGTCAACGTGGCGCGCACCGAGCAGGCACTCGAAGTAAGTCCTACAATGATTTCTTCCGGTTGCCCGTACTGCCTGACAATGCTGTCAGACGGAACCAAAGCGAAGGAAGTTGAAGAAACTGTAGGCACATACGATGTTGCTGAACTTCTTGAAATGTCCATCTTCGGCAATGAAACACCGATGCCGGAAGAAACTGCGGTTCATTAATTATTGCTTATATCATGAAAATTCTATAAGATGAAAGATAAGAGGAGGGAGTGTAAAAGCTCCCTTTTTTCATGACTGCTTATCGAGCGAGCGTTCAGTCAACGTTATAGGCGAACGACATTCGCCTATAACGTTTGCCTCGAAGCTAGTGAGGCAAAGCCGAACGATGCAGAGGCAATGTTTTGCGACGAAGCTAGCGAAGCGATGCAGGAGCAAGTGTTACCAGTCTCAAACTCTAGAAGCAGTAATAAACTCGAAGCTAGTGAGGCAAGTTTGGTTAATACCTCTATACTCAATTTTTATCAGCGATTTTTAACCGTTTATCAGCGATTCCGCTTTTTATCGTCGATTTTAACCCTTTTATCGTCGATTTTTCGGAGTTTATCGTCGATTCTTAGGAATAAGGGGTCACAAACTATATTTTTTTAAATAAAATGCAAACGTTTACAAAATGGGAGGAGAATTTATTATGGCAAAAACAGTTATCATCGATGGCGCACGTACAGCATTCGGGAAATTCGGAGGCGGCTTGAGCTCATTGACGGCCAGTGACCTCGGCGCGGCCGCAATTAAAGAAGCGATGAACCGTGCTAAAGTTCAACCGGAAGATGTCCAGGAAGTCATCATGGGCAACGTGCTGCAGGCCGGTCAGGGCCAGATTCCTTCAAGACAGGCTGCCTACAAAGCTGGTATCCCTTACAACGTGAAATCGGAAACAATCAATAAAGTATGTGCATCCGGACTCCGTTCAGTGACGCTTGCAGATCAGATCATCCGACTTGGCGACGAAGATTTAATCGTTGCCGGTGGAATGGAATCGATGTCGAACGCGCCTTATTATATGCCAAAAGCCCGCTGGGGACTTCGCATGGGTGATGCGCAAATGATCGACGGAATGGTTCATGACGGTTTGTCGTGTTCATTCCACCCGGACAAAGTTCATATGGGGACTTACGGAAACTCTACAGCAGAAGAGCACGGCTTAACACGGGAAAAACAAGATGAATGGTCTGCCCGTTCACATGAACGCGCACTCAAAGCGAAAGACCATTTTGCTGAAGAAATCACACCGATTGAAGTGAAGCAGCGTAAAGGCGATCCGATCAAAGTTGAAGTGGACGAAGCGCCGCGCGAAGGAACAACTGCAGATTCACTCGCAAAACTGAAACCCGCATTCGGCAAGGACGGCACGATTACAGCAGGGAATGCACCAGGAATCAACGACGGGGCGGCAGCACTTATTCTGATGAGTGAAGAGCGCGCACAAAAAGAAGGTAAAACACCTTTGGCTTATGTGCTGTCTCACACAGAAGTTGCGGTTGAACCGCATCGTTTCCCGGAAACGCCAGGTCTTGTCATCAATGAATTATTGAAGAAGACTGGCAAATCATTGGAAGAAATCGACCTTTTCGAAATTAATGAAGCTTTTGCTGCAGTCGCATTGGCAAGTTCGAAAATCGCCGGCTTGGATGCTGAAAAAGTGAATGTCAACGGCGGATCCGTTGCACTTGGCCACCCGATTGGGGCAAGCGGCACACGGATTATCCTTACGCTCGCATATGAGTTGAAACGCCGCGGCGGCGGAATCGGCATCGCGGCTATCTGCTCGGGTGGCGGACAAGGCGACGCTATCATGATTGAAGTTCCGAAGGAGGCAAAATAAGAATGGCAATTCAAAACGTAATGGTGATCGGAGCCGGCCAAATGGGCTCCGGCATCGCGCAAGTCTGCGCACAGGCAGGATTTAATGTGAAATTGAATGATATGAAACAGGAAGCATATGAGCGGGGAATAGGCAATATTACGAAAAACCTTTCGCGCAGTGTCGAAAAAGGGCTTATGACCGAAGAAGAAAAAACAGCTGTCCTTGGCCGCATCACTTCCTCACTCGATTTGAAAGATGCACATGACAGGGACATCGTCATCGAAGCAGCAGTAGAAAACATGGAAGTCAAGCACACCATTTTCAAAACACTTGATGAAGTGGCACCGAAGCACGCAATTCTTGCGACCAACACGTCTTCATTGCCGATTACGGAAATTGCGGCAGCGACGAACCGTCCGGAGCAAGTGATTGGCATGCATTTCATGAACCCAGTACCGGTGATGAAGCTGGTTGAAATTATTCGCGGTCTTGCGACAACGGATGAAGTTTATAAAACAATTGAAGAAATGACATTGAAATTATCGAAGACTCCAGTGGAATGCAACGACTTTCCTGGCTTTGTTTCCAACCGGATCCTGATGCCGATGATCAATGAAGCGGTATTCACGCTGCAAGATGGCGTCGCGACAAAAGAGGCGATTGACAGCATCATGAAGATGGGGATGAATCATCCGATGGGCCCGCTTGAGCTCGCTGATTTTATTGGCTTGGATACATGTCTCTACATTATGGAAGTTCTGCACGAAGGTTTTGGCGACAGCAAATATCGCCCGAGCCCATTATTGCGCCAGTACGTGAAAGCCGGTTGGCTTGGCAAGAAAACAGGACGCGGATTCTACGAATACAATTAATCAAGGAGGAACCCGCTATGGATTTGCATTTTACAGATGAACAAATAATGATGCGCAATATGGTGCGCGATTTTGCAAGAGAAGAAATTACGCCTTTTGTCGAAAAGATGGAAGCAGGCGAATTTCCCCGGGAAATATTGAACAAAATGGCCGGACTTGGCCTGATGGGAATAACAGCCCCTGAAAAATACGGCGGCTCGGAAATGGATTTTACATCTTATATCACAGCAATCCATGAGTTATCGAAAGCGAGCGGCGTCATCGGCGTCATCCTGTCTGTCCATACTTCAGTCGGAACAAATCCGATTTTAAATTTCGGTACGGAACAGCAGATAGCAAAATATGTTCCGAAACTTGCGAGCGGTGAATACCTCGGCGCGTTCTGTTTGACAGAACCATCTGCCGGTTCAGATGCCGGAAGTTTAAAAACGAGAGCTGTGCGTGAAGATGACGAATATGTGTTGAATGGTTCAAAAGTTTACATCACGAACGGTGGAGAAGCTGATACGTACATCGTTTTCGCTTCGACAAAACCGGATGCAGGCTCAAGAGGCATTTCAGCTTTCATTGTAGAAAAGGATTATCCGGGCCTTATCATCGGAAAAGACGAAAGAAAGATGGGTCTTCACGGTTCAAGGACTGTACAGCTAACGTTCGACAATATGCGGGTGCCGGCAGAAAATCTGCTGGGCCAGGAAAATAAAGGATTCAGCATCGCCATGTCCAACTTGAATGTCGGCCGCATTGGCATTGCCGCGCAGGCACTCGGGATTGCTGAGGCCGCTTATGAATACTCGGTTGCCTACGCGAAAGAACGGGAACAATTTGGCAAGCCGATCGCGCAGCAGCAGGGCATCGCCTTTAAACTGGCCGATATGGCGACGCAGGTTGAAGCCGCGAAACTATTGGTCTATAACGCGGCCAGTCTTTATTCCGAAGGCAAGGATTGCAATAAAGAAGCGTCGATGGCGAAATTATTCGCGTCAAAAGCGGCGATGGACATTTCGATTGAAGCGATCCAGGTTTATGGCGGATACGGCTATACGAAAGATTATCCGGTGGAGCGGCTGTTCCGAGACGCGAAAGTGACGGAAATCTACGAAGGCACAAGTGAAATTCAACGAATCGTTATCAGCAAGCAATTATTAAAATAGCAGGGGGAAAATGACAATGAATTTTAAATTAAGCGAAGAACATGAAATGATCCGTAAAATGGTGCGCGATTTTGCAAACAAAGAAGTGGCACCGACTGCAGAAGAGCGTGACGAAGAAGAACGTTTTGACCGTGAGATTTTCGACCAGATGGCTGAACTTGGCCTGACTGGCATTCCGTGGCCGGAAGAGTACGGCGGAATCGGTTCCGATTATCTGGCCTACTGCATCGCTGTGGAAGAATTGTCACGGGTTTGTGCATCGACCGGCGTAACACTTTCAGCACATACGTCACTTGCCGGCTGGCCGGTATACACATTCGGAACAGAAGAACAGAAACAAAAATATCTTCGTCCGATGGCGGAAGGCAAGAAGATTGGCGCATACGGCTTGACTGAACCAGCTTCCGGCTCTGATGCTGGCGGCATGAAAACAAGTGCCAAAGAAGACGGCGACCACTACATCCTTAACGGTTCGAAAATTTTCATCACAAACGGGGGCATTGCGGACATCTATATCGTTTTCGCAGTAACTGATCCGAATTCAAAACAGAAAGGGACAACTGCTTTCATCGTAGAAAGTGATTTCGAAGGATTCTCGGTCGGCAAGAAAGAGAAGAAACTCGGCATCCGTTCAAGCCCTACAACTGAAATCATTTTTGATAACTGCCGCGTGCCAAAAGAAAACATGCTTGGCGAACTTGGTCAGGGCTTTAAAATCGCGATGCAGACGCTTGACGGCGGCCGCAACGGCATCGCTGCACAGGCAGTTGGAATTGCACAAGGTGCGATGGACGCTGCAATCGGCTATGCGAAAGAACGCGAACAATTCGGTAAGCCGATTGCCGCTAACCAGGGGATTTCATTTAAATTGGCGGATATGGCGACTTCGATCGAAGCTTCACGCCTGCTGACTTACCAGGCTGCATGGCTCGAATCGAATAAATACTCGTACAGCAAAGAATCCGCAATGGCGAAATTGATGGCCGGCGATACAGCGATGAACGTCACTGTTGAAGCGGTTCAAGTATTCGGTGGCTACGGCTATACGAAAGACTATCCAGTCGAACGCTTTATGCGCGACGCGAAAATTACGCAAATCTATGAAGGCACACAGGAAATCCAGCGTCTGGTCATTTCCCGTATGGTCACTAAATAATCGGAGGCAGGCCTATGAATGAAAAGCGTGCAATACAGTCTTCCGTTAAAGATGAAAGCCTGATCGAAAAGCGCCGGGCGCAAATGATCCGCGGTGCTGTCACGCTTTTTAAAGAAAAGGGCTTTCACCGGACAACGACAAGGGAAATCGCGAAAGCGGCCGGATTCAGCATCGGCACTTTATATGAGTACATCCGCACTAAAGAAGATGTCCTTTATCTGGTTTGTGACTCAATCTATGATGAAGTGCATTCGCGCCTCGCCACGATTGATATGGAAAATGGCTCTTGGGAAGTGCTGGTCACGGCGCTCGAGCATTATTACGGTTTAATCGATGAAATGCAGGACGAATTTGTCGTCATGTATCAGGAGTCGAAATCGTTGCCGAAAGATGCACTGGAGTATGTACTGGAAAAAGAAATGGAAATGGTTTCGCTGTTTCAGCGTCTGTTGACGGAATGCGCCGAGCGGGGACAGGTGAACCTGGCGCCGAAAGAAATTGTTTTGGCGTCCCATCATTTATTCGTCCAGGGCCAGATGTGGGCATTCCGCCGCTGGGCTCTGCGCGATTTCACCATTGAAGAATTCATCACGATGCAAACGAAGTTCCTTCTGCAGGGGATGGCAGGAGAAAAAATCTCGATAACAGGGGGCTACTAATAAATGGCTACAATCCAGGAAACAAAAACGTATCAGCCAATAAACCATATCCGTTTTGTAACGGCATCCGCGTTGTTTGACGGCCACGATGCGTCCATCAATATTATGAGAAGAATCTTGCAGGCGACCGGTGTGGAAGTGATCCATCTCGGACATAACCGTTCAGTGGAAGAAGTCGTCAATGCTGCAATCCAGGAAGACGTGCAGGGAATCGCGATTTCATCTTATCAGGGCGGCCACGTGGAATATTTCAAGTATATGCACGATTTACTGCAGGAAAAAGGTGCTCCCCATATCCGTATCTACGGCGGAGGCGGTGGGGTCATCCTGCCGCGCGAAATCAAAGAACTTCACGACTACGGCATTGCCCGAATTTTTTCTCCGGAAGACGGCCGTAAAAAAGGCCTGCAGGGAATGATCACCGAAATCGTCGAGGAATGTGATTTCTCGACTGTCAAAGATGAATTGACAGTAGAAAACCTGTCCCCTGAAAATCCGGTGACCGTGGCAAACTTGATTACTGCTGCTGAAGAAGCGCATACACGCGGGGGCGACACAGCTGATTTAATGGAAATGGTGAGACAAGGCTCGAAAAATACGCCAGTTCTTGGCATCACAGGAACAGGCGGAGCGGGAAAAAGCTCCTTGACGGATGAATTGATCCGCCGCTTCCTATCTGAACTGCCAGGCAAAAATATCGCTGTCTTGTCAATCGACCCAACCAAACAAAAAACGGGCGGGGCGCTGCTCGGCGACCGTATCCGCATGAATGCCATATTCAATAAACGAGTCTTCATGAGAAGTCTTGCAACGCGTGGCTCACGCACCGAACTGTCCGCAGCGCTCGGTGATGTACTTGACGTGGTCAAAGCTGCCGGTTTCGACCTGATTGTTGTGGAAACGAGCGGAATTGGACAAGGCGATGCTGAAATCGCCAACTTCTCGGACGTTTCAATGTACGTCATGACAAGCGAATTTGGGGCGCCTTCCCAGCTCGAAAAAATCGATATGATCGATTATGCAGATTTGATTGTCATCAATAAATTTGAACGCAAAGGTTCTGAAGATGCATTGCGCCAGGTGCAAAAGCAATTCCAGCGCAGCCATATGCGTTTTAATGACGATCTGGACAAAATGCCTGTCTATGGCACGATTGCAAGCCAGTTCAACGACAAAGGGACCAACTCCCTGTTCGCGGCATTGGTCACAGCCGTCAATGAAAAATGCGGCACTGACTGGGAAACGGATTATGAAAAATTCGCTAAAACCCAAAAAGAGAACTTGATCATCCCGAATGATCGCCGTTATTATTTGCGTGAACTGACGGATACTGTCCGCGGCTATCATGCGAAGTCGAAAGAGCAGTCCGATTTTGCACGCCGTCTCTTCCAGTTGGAAGGTGCCATCGACGAAGTGAAGAAAAATTCACCCGATGATGCATTGGTCAAATCGCTTGAATCACTTGCAGACGGCATTCGCGATCAATTGACGAACGAATCGAAACGCATTCTTGAAAACTGGGATGCGCTGAAAGAAGCCTATACAGGCGACGAATTCGTTACGACTGTCCGCGACAAGGAAATCCGCACGATTTTGCGTACAGAAAGTCTGGCTGGTATCAAAGTGCCGCGTGTTGTATTACCGAAATTCGTTGACTACGGTGAAATCCTCAGCTGGGTTTACGCAGAAAATGTACCGGGTTCATTCCCTTACACGGCAGGTGTATTTCCATTCAAACGGGCTGGAGAAGATCCTAAACGCCAGTTTGCGGGTGAAGGAACACCGGAACGCACGAACCGGAGATTCCATTATTTGTCAAAAGATGATGATGCAAAACGTCTGTCGACGGCATTTGATTCCGTAACGCTTTACGGTGAAGATCCTGATCACCGCCCCGATATTTACGGAAAAGTCGGCGAATCAGGGGTTTCCATCTGTACACTAGATGATATGAAAAAATTATATGACGGCTTTGACCTTTGTGCGCCGTCCACTTCCGTTTCCATGACAATTAATGGCCCAGCTCCGATCATCCTTGCGATGTTCATGAACACGGCAATCGATCAGCAAGTCAAAAAACGTGAAGAAGAACTTGGCCGCACATTGACGGTCGAAGAATTCACGGAAGTCCGTGAAGCAACGCTGCAGGTGGTCCGCGGAACGGTACAGGCCGATATCCTGAAAGAAGACCAGGGACAGAACACGTGCATCTTCTCTACAGAATTCGCGCTACGTATGATGGGCGATATCCAGCAATACTTTATCGACCATAAAGTACGCAATTATTATTCCGTGTCGATTTCGGGCTACCATATTGCCGAAGCCGGCGCGAACCCGATTTCGCAACTTGCTTTTACCCTGTCGAACGGCTTCACTTACGTGGAATATTATTTGAGCCGCGGCATGAACATCGATGACTTTGCACCGAACTTGTCGTTCTTCTTCTCGAACGGCCTGGATCCGGAATATACGGTTATCGGACGGGTGGCAAGACGCATCTGGGCAATCGTTATGCGCGATAAATACGGTGCCAATGAACGCAGCCAGAAACTGAAATACCATGTTCAGACATCCGGCCGCAGCCTGCACGCACAGGAAATCGACTTCAACGATATCCGTACCACGCTTCAGGCATTGATGGCGCTGCAGGATAACTGCAACTCGCTTCATACAAATGCATACGACGAAGCCATCACGACTCCGACTGAGGAATCCGTGCGCCGCGCAATGGCGATCCAGATGATCATCACGAAAGAGCATGGCTTGTCGAAAAACGAAAATCCTCTGCAGGGTGCATTCATCATTGAAGAGATGACGCAGCTTGTGGAAGAAGCGGTAATGCAGGAATTCGACCGCATCAACGACCGCGGTGGCGTTCTTGGCGCGATGGAAACACAATATCAGCGCGGCAAGATCCAGGAAGAATCGATGCATTATGAAATGAAAAAACACACGGGCGAATTGCCGATCATCGGAGTCAACACATATTTGAACCCGAATCCGCAATCGGACGATGACATCAACGCGATGGAAATCGCCCGTGCCACAAAAGAGGAGAAAGAAGCTCAGATCGATAAACTGCGTTCTTTCCAGGAACGCAATGACTCGGACGAAGCTCTTGAGCGCTTGAAACAGGCCGCTAAAACAGGCGGCAACATCTTTGAAGAATTGATGGAAACTGTCAAAGTCGCCAGCCTCGGCCAAATTACCACAGCATTATACGAAGTCGGCGGCCAATATCGCCGCAATATGTAAGTATTTAAATGAAAAACCCGTTTGCATTCCGTGCAAACGGGTTTTTCATGTGGGAATTGATATAGAATGGCTCGGAATTCATTGTTTGGGGCGGTTTTAATTAATTTGTGTGCGATTAGAAGAAATTTGTGTGCGGTCAGCCTTTTCGGCAGCCAAGTCGGAAAACTTTCCATCTTAAGCTTGAAATAGCTTGAAATTACCCGTAACGCTATTCGATAAATTCAGGAAACTCAGTTATAATAGAAGGAAACTGTCCGCGGGCTATAAAGGATGTTTTAAACCATGCCGAAATATGCAAATTACCTGATAATTATTATCTGTATCATATTGACCGTTTTCCTGTACAATAGAGCACTGGGTTCTATTCCTCTGATCATTCTGTCGCTCTACCTGTTCTATTATGGGTGGAAGGAATTGGGGAAAAGAAAAAACAAGTCACGGTAGCGGACTGCAGAGACTTTGTATATAATGAATTAAGTTAAGAGAGAAGAAGGGACGTGGGCTAATTGAAATTACGTGAATTATCCAAAGAAGAACTGATCGAAGAGTCGTTTGTCGACTTAACATATGCATTACTGGCTGAAACCCATGAAACAAAAACCTATCCGGAAATTGTCGAGGAAATCGAGAAATTGCTGGGTCTGTCAAAAGAAGATATGAAAGCGCGCCTTGTGCAATTTTATACGGACATGAACATTGACGGACGCTTCCTGATTCTTGGCGAAAACCGTTGGGGCCTTCGCGAATGGTATCCAGTGGAACAGATCGAAGAAGAATCTGCGCCAACTGTCAAAGCCCGCAAGAAGAAAGCAAAAGTTGCGGATGATGAAGAATTTGAGGACATGGACCTTGAAATGGAAGATGAACTTGATTTCGATGATTTCGACGAGGACGAAGAAGATGAGGACGTCACGCCTAAACTCGGCGAGGAAGTGGAAGTCATCGACTTTGATGCTGAAACGGACGAAGATGAGGATGACGAAGAAGATGTGGATGTACTGGTCGAGGACATTGATGGCAATATCATCGATGAAGAAGACGACGAAGATGAAGACGAAGAAGAAGAGTCCAAGTAATCAGAACATTTTTTTACCTTGACTTTAATCGCTGTACTGGATAAGATTTTATTGGGCTCCTTAAAACAGGAGAAATGATTCGTACAGTTAATGCGCTCCCTCTGCACGCAGCAGGAGGGGCGCTTTTTATTTTTTCCCAGGCTATAAAAATTGAACTAATATTTCATAGCAACCGATATTCCGCAAAACAGCTTCGAAGACATTAGCCGACGCTTGCGGGGCTAAGTCTTTGCGACGAAGCAGCGCAGCGATGCAGGAGCACGGTTTTCAACGACGAGTGGATCTTGCACTTCGTCGGCATCCGCCTGCTCCCCTGGGCGTCTTCGCTGTTTTGCTCCATATCTCTAGAGATTTCTCTAGCGCCGGCGCTCTCCAGGACTGAGCGGAGCAATAAGACGAGTGGTCTTCTCGGCTTATTGCGGGAGCTTTGTCCAAAGCGCCGAAGCGGTTTATAAATGCTAGCTCAATTAGTTGGATTCAAAATTCGCTTCAAAAATCGAGGAGGAAACAGGCATGACAAAGTATATATTCGTTACCGGCGGGGTAGTATCATCGCTCGGAAAAGGCATCGTAGCCGCATCACTTGGGCGTTTATTGAAAAACAGAGGGTTGAACGTCACAATCCAGAAATTCGATCCATACATCAATATTGACCCGGGCACGATGAGCCCTTATCAGCACGGGGAAGTTTACGTTACGGATGACGGCGCGGAAACGGATCTGGATCTTGGTCACTACGAACGTTTCATCGACATCAACCTGAACAAATACTCGAACGTGACTACGGGGAAAGTCTATTCGACAGTTATCCAAAAAGAGCGACGCGGCGATTATCTTGGCGGAACGGTTCAAGTCATTCCGCATATCACCAATGAAATCAAAGACCGCCTGCTGCGTGCAGCGAAAACGGCAAAAGCGGATGTGGTCATCACGGAAATCGGAGGAACGGTCGGCGATATCGAATCCCTGCCATTCCTGGAAGCGATCCGTCAAATGAAATCGGACCTTGGCCGCGACGAAGTCATGTACGTTCATTGTACACTGATTCCTTACCTCGGTGCCGCAAAGGAAATGAAGACAAAACCGACGCAGCATAGTGTCAAAGAATTGCGCAGCCTGGGTATCCAGCCGAACCTGATTGTCGTGCGTACGGAACATCCGGTGCCGCAGGACATGAAAGATAAGATTGCTCTTTTCTGCGATATCAAAGCGGAAGAAGTCATTGAATCCCGCGACGTCGATGTAATCTATGAAATACCCCTTCGTTTGAAGGAGCAGCATATGGACCAGATCGTGCTGGACCATTTCGGCATCGAAGCGCCGGAAGCGGACATGACCGAATGGACAGGGCTTGTGGAAAAAGTGAAATCCCTTAAGAAAACGGTGCGTATCGGACTCGTCGGTAAGTATGTCGAGCTGCAGGATGCCTATATTTCTGTTGTGGAATCATTGAAACATGCCGGTTTCGCTTTCGATTCGGAAATCGAGGTCGATTGGATTAATGCCGAACACATCAATGCCGATAATGTTGAAGAGAAACTGAAGGATTGTGACGGTATCCTTGTTCCTGGTGGATTCGGGGACCGCGGTGTGGAAGGCAAAATTGTCGCAACGAAATATGCGCGCGAAAACAAAGTGCCTTTCTTCGGGATTTGCCTTGGCATGCAGCTGGCGTCTGTTGAATTCGCCCGCAGCCTGATGGGAATGGATGATGCCCATTCATCAGAACTGAATCCGAAAACCTCTTATCCGGTCATCGACTTACTGCCGGAGCAAAAAGACATCGAAGACCTCGGCGGCACATTGCGTCTCGGGCTTTATCCTGCGAAATTGCAGGAAGGATCGAAAGCGCATGAAGCATACGGCGAATCGTTAGTGTATGAACGCCATCGCCACCGTTACGAGTTCAATAACGAATACCGTGAACAATTCGAAGCGGCCGGCTTCCTGTTTTCGGGAACCAGCCCGGATGGCCGTCTTGTCGAAATCATCGAACTTGCAGACCACCCTTGGTTCGTGGCTTGCCAATTCCACCCGGAATTCATTTCACGCCCGAACCGCCCGCAGCCGCTGTTCCGTGAATTCGTAAGAGCATCTATAGACAATCAATAAAACAAAAACCTTTCCGGGCAGCATCTGCCGGAAAGGTTTTTTTGTTACTAGGCATCTTCATCGATCATTTCATCAATCATCAACTTAATATTATGGTAGACATAAAGAGCCGCCATTGCGTGCGGTATGAAAGAATGGCCGCCGTTTTCAGTGCTCAAGTTGCCTTTATCGATGCCGAGTGACATGAATACCTCCGGCAGATCGCTTTCTTTTTGTTCAGCAGTGAGCATCGCGAACGGGATGGCAGCGTCGGATAATCTGCCTGCAAGTTCATCCCCTTCATCTTTCTTTGCTAAAATGAATACGCGATCTGCACTTGTAAGCACACTTTCGGGTTTCCATTCGCGAGCGGATGGCAGCGGTTCGGCACCATTAAGAGCGGCTGCAGTCACAGCTTTCATTTCACCGAAGACGGCAAGAAAAATTGTACCTTCACTGATTGCAGCTTGGGCAAGGAGACGCGCAATGTCTTCAATCTTATTTTCCTGCATTGCGATTTGCTCAAAAACATCGGATAATTGTGTGGACAGTATTTTCAAATCTCTCACCTCAAAGGAAGTATAGCAGAAGCTGAGGGAGAGCGATGCAGGATAGGGAGGTATCATCATGAAAACGATTTTGATAGTGGACGACCAGCCGGGAATCCGGATGTTGCTCGAGGAAGTATTTTCCAAGGAAGGGTACCGGACGCTGACGGCTGCCAATGGCCGGGATGCATTGACTGTTTTTGAAGCGGAACGGCCGGAAATGGTCCTGCTGGACATGAAAATTCCAGGGATGGACGGCATCGAAATATTGAAACGGCTGAAGCAGGAATGTGAAGGGGTCCAAGTAGTCATGATGACCGCCTATGGTGAACTCAACTTGATCGAAGAAGCCAAAAATTGGGGAGCCGTTCGTCATTTCACCAAACCGTTCGATGTTTTTGAATTGCGTGAGACTGTAAAGAATTTGTTAGAGGACTGAAACACTAGGATGTGGCGGTCAGGCACAGTTTTTGTTATGATAGGGAAGGTATTTGCTTTATTTAGTCACTGAGGAGGAAGTTTGTCATGGCATTGGTTTCAATGAAAGAAATGATGATAAAAGGTAAAGAAGAAGGATATGCAATCGGCCAGTTCAATTTGAACAACCTGGAGTTTACACAGGCGATCCTGCAGGCCGCACAAGAAGAGAATTCTCCAGTAATTTGTGGAGTTTCCGAAGGTGCAGCTCGTTACATGGGCGGATTTACGACTGTAGTAAATATGGTAAAAGGCTTAATGCATGATTATAAAATTACAGTGCCCGTGGCAATCCATTTGGATCATGGTTCAAGCTTCGAAAAGTGCAAAGAAGCGATTGATGCTGGATTCACTTCAGTAATGATCGATGCATCACACCATCCATTTGAAGAAAATATTGAAATTACGAAACAAGTTGTGGAATATGCACATAAAAATAATGTTTCTGTGGAAGCCGAACTCGGTACTGTCGGCGGACAGGAAGACGATATCATCGCTGAAGGCGTTATTTATGCCGACCCGCAGGAATGCAAACAATTGGTCGAAGCGACAGGGATTGATTGCCTGGCTCCGGCACTTGGCTCGGTTCATGGTCCTTATAAAGGCGAACCGAATCTTGGGTTCAATGAAATGGAAGAAATTTCGCAGCTTTGCGACGTGCCGCTTGTCCTTCACGGCGGTACAGGGATTCCGATCAAAGATATTCAGCGTTCGCTGGGACTTGGAACAGCGAAGATCAATGTTAATACGGAAAGCCAAATCGCTTCTGCACAAGCAGTCCGCGATGTATTGGACAACGACAAAGTTGTCTACGACCCGCGTAAATATATGGGCCCTGCACGCGAAGCGATCAAAAACACAGTAATGGGTAAAATGCGCGAATTCGGAAGTTCCGGCAAAGCGTGATAAAGAGAAACTTCATTCAGTGGGGATTTTTTCATCCCCACTGATTGTTAGTTGATCCAATCGGGTTTTTACGGTCAGTAAGATTCCCGCTTGCAGAAGCGGGAATCTTACTGACCGTTAATACGGGATAACGAAGAATGAAAATAGATGGAAGAGAGAAGAAGCGTAAAAAACGCCTTCTCTTTTTTCCGTACTACAGGAGGAAATTATTAATGAAATTTTTTATTGATACAGCAAACTTCGACGAAATTAAAGAAGCACATTCATGGGGCATCCTTTCAGGTGTCACAACAAATCCATCGTTGGTGGCAAAAGAGAAAAATGTTTCTTTCCATGACCGCCTGAAAGAAATCGCAGCTTTGGTCGACGGTTCAATCAGCGGTGAAGTCATCGCGTTGGATGCAGAAAACATGATCAAAGAAGGCCGTGAACTGGCTGAATTGGCACCGAACATCACAGTGAAGTTGCCGATGACTCCAGACGGTTTGAAAGCTTGTGCAGTTCTTGCAGGAGAAGGCAAAAAAGTTAACGTTACGTTGATCTTCAGCGCAAACCAGGCACTTCTTGCAGCACGTGCCGGAGCAGCATACGTATCACCATTCCTTGGCCGCCTGGATGATATCGGCCATAACGGCATGGATCTTATCGCAACGATTGCAGAAATTTTCGCAATCCATGACATCGATTCTGAAATTATCGCCGCATCGATCCGCCACCCGCAACACGTGACGGAAGCAGCATTGAACGGCGCACACATCGGCACAATGCCGATTAAAGTTATGGAGCAAATGTTTAAGCACCCGCTGACGGACAAGGGAATTGAAGCGTTTTTGGCTGACTGGGAAAAACGGACAGAAAAATAAAATTAATTGGGAAAACCGAGTCCGGAATGTAATTAAGGCAAACTGGGCCAATCGGACTTCTTCGGCAACAGGGAAAGATCGGCAAGCAGCCGTTTCCTCCCGCCGAACAAGTAGGATAAAGGAGAATTATGATGGACGTTTATAAAATTACAGGTGGCAATCGCCTGTCTGGGACGATAAAAGTCAATGGAGCAAAAAATAGCGCGGTGGCATTGATTCCCGCATCGATTTTGGCGAATTCACCTGTTCAGATTGAAGGTTTGCCTGGCATTTCTGATGTATGGACTTTAAAGAACATTCTTGAGGAAATCGGCGGCGAAGTGAGCTTTGAAGATGGTACGATGACTATCGATCCGACAAAAATGATCGATATGCCGCTGCCGAACGGCAATGTGAAAAAGCTTCGAGCTTCCTACTATATGATGGGAGCAATGCTTGGCCGCTTCAAACACGCAGCGATCGGCTTGCCTGGCGGCTGTTTCCTTGGGCCTCGCCCAATCGACCAGCATATCAAAGGCTTCGAAGCATTGGGTGCAAAAGTTACAAATGAGCATGGTGCCATTTACCTTCGTGCGGATGAACTGCGCGGGGCGAAAATCTACCTCGACGTCGTATCGGTGGGCGCCACGATCAATATCATGCTGGCGGCTGTCTTGGCAAAAGGCCAGACAACGATCGAAAACGCGGCAAAAGAGCCGGAAATTATCGATGTCGCGACCTTATTGACCAATATGGGTGCAAAAATCAAAGGTGCCGGAACGAACATCATCCGCATCGACGGTGTGGAAGAATTGCACGGCACCAACCACACAATTATTCCTGACCGCATTGAAGCAGGGACATTCATGATCCTTGCTGCTGCAGCGGGAGACGGCATTACGATTGATAATGTCATCCCTTTCCATATGGAAGCCCTGACTGCGAAATTGCGTGAAATGGGTGTTGATGTACAGGAAGGCGAAGAATCGATCTATATTCCGAAACCGGAAAAACTGCAGGCGATCGATGTGAAAACTTTGGTGTACCCTGGATTTGCCACTGATCTTCAGCAACCATTCTCCGTTTTGATGACTCAGGCAGAAGGCTCATCCATGATAACGGATACGATTTATTCGGCACGATTCAAGCATGTCGATGAATTGCGCCGGATGAACGCGAGCGGCCGTGTTGAAGGAAGAGCGGCAATTATTACCGGTCCGACTCCGTTGACTTCCGCGACAGTGGTTGCTTCGGATCTTCGTGCAGGAGCGGCATTGGTAATTGCCGGTCTTCTGGCTGAAGGAGAAACCGAAATCCGTGAAATTTATCATATTGAACGGGGATATTCGGAGATCATTGATAAATTGCGCGGTTTGGGTGCTGATATCCGGAGAGAGACGATCGATCCGGTGGCAAGTTCGATGTCAGACCTCAATACTGACGCCAATTAACCCGTTTTTGCCTTAACAATATATGCTATAATAATAGGGACATATGTTTATATAAAGCTGAACGGGAGGCACGTATATTATGGAACGTAGTTTATCGATGGAATTAGTGCGTGTTACTGAAGCGGCAGCAATCGCTTCCGCAAAATGGATGGGTCGCGGCCTGAAGATTGAAGCGGACGATGCGGCAACGTCAGCCATGAGAACAGTGTTCGACACGATCCCGATGAAAGGTGTCGTCGTCATCGGCGAAGGGGAAATGGACGAAGCTCCGATGCTTTATATCGGCGAAGAGCTTGGTACTGGAAATGGACCTGAAGTGGATGTAGCGGTAGACCCTCTTGAAGGCACGAATATTGTGGCTGCCGGGGGCTGGAATGCACTGGCAGTTTTGGCTATTGCTGACCGTGGCAATTTGCTGAATGCACCCGACATGTATATGGATAAAATTGCAGTCGGTCCTGAGTCGGTAGGAAAAATCGACATCAATGCACCTGTTATTGATAATCTGCGTGCTGTGGCAAAAGCCAAGAACAAGGATATCGAGGATGTGGTGGCTACAGTGTTATTCCGTGATCGTCACGCAGATATCATCCAGCAGATTCGTGACGCCGGCGCGCGCATCAAACTCATCAATGATGGGGATGTAGCGGGAGCCATCAATACGGCGTTTGATGAAACTGGCGTGGACATTCTTTTCGGTTCAGGTGGAGCACCCGAAGGAGTCATTGCGGCTGTAGGTTTAAAATGCCTTGGCGGTGAGCTCCAAGGAAAGCTTATGCCACAAAATGAAGAAGAAAAGCAGCGCTGCATCGATATGGGCATAGATGTCGATAAAGTACTGATGATGGACGACCTCGTTAAAGGCGATGATGCAATTTTTGCAGCGACAGGTGTCACTGATGGCGAATTGTTGCGCGGTGTTCAGCTGAAAGGCGGCTTTGCGGAAAGTCATACACTTGTAATGCGTGCTAAATCAGGCACTGTCCGCTTTATAGAAGGGCGCCATAGCCTGAAGAAGAAACCGAACCTCGTTATGAACGATTAACAACGATCTTCAAACTGAGTCCGGCAAAGTAGCCGGACTCCTTCTTTACAATCTTCCGAATCTCTATCTATATAAGTTGATTTAAAGGATTAGCATTTCTATATCGCTTCGGCGCTTTGGACAAGGCAAAGATTATGCTCCTGCGCCCTGCTCGTCGCAAAGGAGGTGCCATCTACGTATGGCACACCTTGGCTCCCGCAATAAGCCGAGAAGAACACTCGTCTTATTGCTCCGTCGGCATTCGCCTGCTCCTGAGCCGCGCCGGCGCTGGAAGAATTGCTTAGATATGGAGCAAAACAGCTGCGACTCCTGCGGACAAGCGAGACTACCGAGACCCCGCAGGAAGCAGAGCGACCGAGGAGGCTTGGGAGCGAGCCCGCGGAAAGCGCTGCTGTTTTGCGGAATATCGGATCCTATAAATTATTATTTCAACTTATCTAAACCCCGAATTTCATTTCCAAAAAATATAAATAAGAGTGGTGTGCTGATACATGTCAACGATTACAATTTCCGCTTTAGAGAATATGACTTTGAAAGACCTTTATGATTTAGCAAAAGAATACAAACTGATCAATTACAGCAAACTGACTAAAAAAGAATTGATTTTCGCGATTCTAAAAACACGTGCCGAACAGGAAGGTTTCTTCTTTATGGAAGGTGTTCTTGAAATCATCCAGTCGGAAGGCTTCGGTTTCCTGCGTCCGATCAACTATTCTCCGAGCTCACAGGATATTTATATTTCCGCTTCCCAAATCCGCCGTTTCGATCTTCGGAATGGGGATAAAGTATCCGGTAAAGTCCGACCGCCAAAAGAGAACGAACGTTATTTTGGATTGCTCCAAGTAGAAGCGGTGAATGGGGAGGATCCGGAAGTTGCCAAAGAACGCGTGCATTTTCCGGGCCTTACACCTTTGTATCCGGACCGCCATATCCGTCTTGAAACTTCCCATCACCATTTATCCACACGCATCATGGATTTGGTGTCGCCGGTCGGATTCGGCCAGCGCGGTTTGATTGTGGCTCCGCCAAAAGCAGGGAAAACAATGCTGCTGAAAGAAATTGCCAATTCAATAACAACCAATCATCCTGAAACGGAATTGATTGTTCTTCTGATTGACGAGCGTCCGGAAGAAGTGACAGACATTGAACGTTCAGTGGATGCTGATGTGGTTTCATCAACATTTGATGAAATTCCTGAAAATCACGTAAAAGTTGCAGAACTGGTGCTGGAACGCGCAATGCGTCTGGTAGAACACAAACGCGATGTCGTGATCCTGATGGATTCGATTACACGTTTGGCACGGGCATACAACCTTGTGATTCCTCCAAGCGGCCGTACACTTTCCGGAGGGATCGACCCTGCAGCCTTCCACCGCCCGAAACGATTCTTCGGCGCGGCACGCAATATTGAAGAAGGCGGCAGCCTGACAATCCTGGCAACGGCACTCGTAGAAACCGGGTCCCGCATGGACGAAGTGATTTACGAAGAGTTTAAAGGTACAGGAAATATGGAGCTTCATCTTGACAGAAGCCTGGCTGAACGCCGTATATTCCCGGCGATGGACATTCGCCGTTCGGGTACGCGGAAAGAGGAGTTGCTGATCGGCAAACAGGAGCTTGATAAGCTATGGACGATTCGCAAAACCTTCTCGGATACGCATGACTTTGCGGAACGTTTCCTGAAAAAATTAAATCAGACAGAGACGAACGAAGAATTTTTCGAACAGCTGACAACAGAAATGAAAGTCCATCGCTCTTCGAAAAAGATGATTTAATTTCTTGCAAAAAGAGTTCAATCTTGTTATTATAGTAGCAGTGAGTCAAACCAAAGCTCTTGCATATACGGTCTAAAGAGCCGTGTAAGGCATTAGTAAAATAGATTAAACTCTGTTCCGGATGGTTCAGGGCGAGAGGAGAAAAAACCATGAAAACAGGAATTCACCCAGAATACAAACAAGCAACAGTAACTTGCTCTTGCGGAAACTCTTTCACTACAGGATCTGTAAAAGAAGATATCCACGTTGAGCTTTGCTCGGAATGCCACCCGTTCTACACTGGCCGCCAGAAATTCGCAGCTGCTGATGGACGCGTTGACCGTTTCAACAAAAAATACGGTCTTAAAGAAGAAATCAACAACGAAGAAGAGTAAAGAAGAAAAGCGACAGCGAGAGATAGCCCGAACTTGTTCGGGGCTGTCTCTTGCGACGAAGCAGCGCAGCGATGCAGGAGCAGTATTAGTCCCGAAGAGCTGGCTCGCTGGAATCTCTACTCAAAAAATACCTGCCTTGCGCGAAATCGCCGGGCAGGATTTTTTTTTGCCAATTTCCCGTCAACTCTCGTACATATATGAAATAAATGCGGTATTTACTGATGAAATTAGGTATTATTAATAGTAACCAAGTGTTTGAAAGGGGTCCCTAAAATGTATGTAATGAAACAGACAGGTTGGGTGGAATTGATTTGCGGCAGCATGTTTTCCGGCAAGTCGGAAGAACTGATTCGACGTGTCCGCCGATCACAATTCGCAAAACAGAAAATCGCAGTATTCAAGCCGAAAATCGATGATCGCTACAGTGAAGAAGCGGTTGTCTCACATAATGGAACAACAGTTATCGCACTGCCGATTTCCCATTCAGAAGAAATGTGGACTTATATCACAGATGAATTTGACGTGATTGCAATCGATGAAGCACAATTTTTCGATGATGGCCTTATCGACAATGTTCAAAAACTTGCCAATCATGGATTCCATGTAATTGTAGCCGGTTTGGACCAGGACTTCAGAGGACTGCCTTTCGGACCGATGCCTTCGTTGCTCGCGATTGCTGAACAAGTGACCAAATTGCAGGCTGTCTGCACCGTTTGTGGATCACCCGCGAGCCGTACGCAAAGACTGATCGACGGCAAACCTGCCGGGTCGGACGATCCGACAATCCTGGTAGGCGCATCGGAAGCATACGAGCCAAGGTGCCGCCACCACCACGAAGTCCCAACAGGCGTTACCGTTTCCGAATAAAATCGGAATCGTATATAATGAATATAAGTTGAATTTTAGAATTTTCATATGGCACACCTTTGGTTCCAAAATAAGCCGAAAAGAGCACTCGTCTTATTGCTCCGCTCAGTCCATAGGCGCACCGGCGCTAGTGTAATCTTTAGAGATATGGAGCAAAACAGCGAAGACGCCCAGGGGGCCAAGCGAAGTGCTGAGATCCACTTGGGCGAAGTGAAACGAGACCGAGTTAGCTCAGCGCGAGCCAAGAGTTGGCCGAAGGTAGTTCGGCCGACGCTTTGCGACGAAGCTAGCGCAGCGATGCAGGAGCACGGGTTTTGGCAAGCGAAGCTGTTTTGCGGAATATCGGTTATTAAATCTGCTTATTATAATATAGAAGAAACCCAAAATAGTAAAAGGAAATTGAGGTGACGGCGATGTTTGATCGCTTGCAAGCTGTTGAAGATCGATACGACCGTTTAAATGAATTATTAAGTGACCCAGAGATTGTCAGTGACACCAATAAACTGCGCGAATACTCAAAAGAGCAATCCGACCTTCAGGAAACGGTTGAAGCATATCGCGAATACAAAGATCTGTCAGCCCAATTGGCTGAAGTAAAAGCAATGTTTGATGACAAAATGGATGCGGACACACGTGAAATGGTCAAAGAAGAAGTCGGTGAACTCGAAGAAAAAGTGGAAGCCGTTGAAGAGCGTCTCCATGTTTTATTGATACCGAAAGATCCGAACGACGACAAAAACGTAATCATGGAAGTCCGCGGGGCAGCGGGAGGAGACGAGGCAGCTTTGTTTGCCGGAGATCTTTACCGCATGTACACCCGTTACGCAGAATCGCAAGGCTGGAAAGTGACCGTTATGGATTCTTCACCAACAGGACTTGGCGGCTTTAAGGAGATTGTTTTCATGATTTCAGGAAAAGGCGCTTATTCGAAGATGAAATTTGAAAACGGCGCACACCGGGTTCAGCGTGTTCCGGAAACGGAATCAGGCGGACGCATCCATACGTCAACCGCAACAGTGGCTTGTTTGCCGGAAGTCGAAGAAGTGGAAGTTGAAATCCATGACAACGATATTCGTGTGGATACGTACGCTTCATCAGGCGCCGGCGGGCAATCGGTCAACACGACGATGTCAGCTGTACGTTTGACGCATCTTCCGACGAATACGGTTGTAACCTGCCAGGACGAAAAATCACAGATCAAGAACAAAGCGAGTGCCATGAAAGTTCTTCGTGCACGCGTCTACGATAAATTCCAACAGGAAGCACAAGCGGAATACGACGCTGTCCGCAAATCTGCTGTTGGAACAGGTGACCGCTCGGAACGGATCCGGACTTACAATTATCCGCAGAACCGGGTAACTGATCACCGCATCGGTTTGACGATCCAGAAACTGGACCAGATTCTGCAAGGGAAAATGGATGAAGTAATCGATGCGTTGACAATCGAAGAACAATCTGCACGAATGGAAAGCCTGAACAATGCCTGAAACCGATAAAATTTTTGAGGCCCTTAACCGGGCTTCTTCTTATTTACTGGACAATGGCCGTGAGGAAGCAGCTGCCAGAATTTTGTTGCAGCACGTTCTGGGGGTTACACATGCCGGCCTATTGGCGTCTCTCCGTGACGAACTGGATGACAACCATAAAGAAAAGTTTTGGAAACTGATCGAACAGCACGCCAAAGGTATGCCTGTCCAGCACTTAACAGGCTGCGAAGAGTTTTACGGCAGAAAATTCATGGTGAATGCTGATGTATTGATTCCTCGGCCGGAAACAGAGGAATTGATCGAAGAAGCGCTGGACTTGGTTCGCCGGCACATTGCAAATTCATCTCCAGCAGTTGCCGACATCGGCACCGGGAGCGGCATCATTGCCATTACGATGAAAAGTGAAATTCCTGCAGCTGAAGTTACAGCAACCGACATTTCGCAAGCGGCATTGGCAACTGCTGCAAAGAATGCCGAGCTGTTGGATGCCGACATCGACTTCAAACTTGGCGATTTATTGGAACCGCTAAAGGGCCGGAAATGGGATGTCATCTTGTCCAATCCGCCATATATTGCCCATGCAGAAGCGGAATCCATGTCGGACAGTGTGAAGGACTTTGAACCCTATTTTGCTTTGTTCGCCGACCGGGAAGGGCTCGCGCTGTATGAACGTATGACGGACGATCTTCCGGATTTGCTCAATAAACCCGGCATTATCGGCTTTGAAATTGGGCATAGTCAGGGAGAAGCTGTGGAAAAGTTGCTGAAAAATGCTTTTCCGGATGCAAAAACGTATATTAAAAAAGATATCAACAAAAATGACCGAATGGTTTTCTGTATCATTACCTGACTTGTGCACAATTTGGGTATAATAAGCATAGAGTTATGCACAATTGTGGACAAAGAGTCAGAAACCCGAGGAAATGGGAGTTGCTAAAATGAATACCGAAGTAATTCTTGTGGACAAAAATGTGAATAAAGAAGAAACTTACACACATGCTGTGGATATCATTCGCAGAGGCGGGATTGTGGCGTTTCCTACCGAAACAGTTTACGGCTTGGGCGCGGATGCCACAAACGCTGAAGCGGTCAGCAAAATATTCGAAGCGAAAGGACGTCCTGCAGACAATCCGCTGATTGTTCATGTCGATTCGAAAAGAGCTGCTATTGATTGTGTGGAAAACGTTTCTGAAAAAGCCGAAAAATTGATGGACGCGTTCTGGCCAGGGGCACTGACCTTGATCATGAAATCGAAACCGCATTTATTTGCGCAGAATGTGACAGCAGATCTCGATACTGTCGGTATCCGTGTCCCGAACCATCCGGTGGCGCTCAATTTGTTGAAACGGCTCCAATTGCCGATTGCAGCGCCGAGCGCCAATACCAGTGGCAAGCCGAGCCCTACGCTGGCGGAACATGTCTATCACGATATGGAAGACAAAGTTCCGTTGATCCTTGATGGCGGGCAGACAAAAATCGGCATCGAATCCACTGTGCTCGACATGACAAGCGAACCACCGGTCATACTGCGGCCGGGAAATGTAACAAAAGAACAATTGGAAAACGTTATCGGCACCGTTAGGTTATCTGCGGAAGTTTACGGCAATGCGCCAAAATCTCCCGGTATGAAATATACACATTATGCACCGGAAGCACCGGTTTACCTTATAGAAGATGACGGCAAGCTGATCAAAAAAGCAATTGAGCATGTGCAGGGCAAGGGCAAAAAGATTGCCGTACTGAGCAGTACAGAATATCCGGAAGCGGATTACTATTTCCCGTTGAGTGCGGAAACTTTATATAACAGCCTGCGCAAATGCGATCAAACGGATGCTGACCTTATCTTGGCTGGTGTCTCTACCGAGCGGGACGATAATGACTTCATTATGAACAGACTGGAAAAAGCGGCGGACCATAAATGGTTCAGCTGATAAATTATACAAAGCAGGTGAGACGATGAGAGTTGTGTTTGTGTGTACAGGTAATACGTGCAGAAGCCCGATGGCTGAAGCGATATTAGCCTCGAAGAAGTTGCCGGGAATTGAAGTGCGCTCAGCTGGTGTATTTGCAGGCAGTTCCCCGATTTCCAAAAATGCTGGAGCGGTGCTTGAAAAGAATGGAATGGAAATTGATCATATCTCCAAGAAGCTGTTGCAGGAAGATCTTGAATGGGCAGATATCGTGCTGACAATGACCCTCTCTCACAAACAACTTCTTGTGCAGCAGCATCCGCAGTTGTCCGACCGCTTATTTACACTGAAGGAATATGTGTCAGGGCATGCAGCGGATGTCAGCGATCCTTACGGCGGTTCCTATTCGATCTATCAGCAAACTTTTGAAGAATTGCGTGAGCTGATTCAAATTCTTGAAGAAAAACTTATGCAGAATAAATAAAATGGGCTGTCCACCAATCAGGTGGGCGGCTATTTTTTATTCCCTTATATAAAAGTTGAACTCATAATTTTTAATAGGCGATATTCCGCAAAACAGCTTGCTAAGACTTTGACCGAAGCTCTTGCGAGGTCAAGTCTTTGCGACGAAGCAGCGAAGCGATGCAGGAGCATGCTTATTTAACCATATGCTCCTGGGCGTCTGCGCTGTTTTGCTCCATATCTAGCGTCATATCTCAGCGCCGGCGCGGCTCAGGAGCAGGCGAATGCCGACGGAGCAAAAGACGAGCGGTCTTCTCGGCTTATGGCGGGAGGCAAGGTTCGCCATACGAAGATGGCGCCTCCTTTGCGACGAGCAGTGCGCAGGAGCATAATCTTTGCACTGTCCAAAGCGCCGAAGCGTGTATAAAAGCTAATTCTTTTGTTCAACTTATATAACCCAAACCGCTAATCCCCCATTTATAGGCTTTTTAATGGAAAGATGTTAAAATGGAAACAAAGTGAAAAAGTGAATGATGGCTTTTTGCGCTAACTGAAAAAGAAAAGAGGGCTATTTAATGAAAATCGCTATTTCTTCAGATCATGGCGGCAATAATCTCCGCAAGGAAATTGTCCACCTTTTAAACGACATGGGAATGGATTATAAAGATTATGGTCCACATACAGATGACTCAGTCGATTATCCTGATTACGCCACACCTGTAGCGGATGCTGTCATAAAAGGTGAAGCCGATCGCGGGATTCTGATTTGCGGAACCGGTATCGGAATGTCGATTGCGGCCAATAAAGTAAAAGGTATTCGCTGTGCACTTGTGCATGACGTTTTCAGCGCAAAAGCGACAAGAGGCCATAACGATTCAAATGTGCTCGCAATGGGCGAACGTGTTGTCGGACCTGGGCTTGCACGTGAAATTGCAAGAACCTGGCTGACCGAGGAATTTGAAGGCGGACGACATGACAAGCGTATTCAGAAAATCACAAACTTAGAAAAATAAGGAGTGGTCGGCATGCAGACTTTATGGCAATTGCAACTGGAGGAAACTTTGGAAGAACTGGAGCAGGCAATCCAATTCAGAAAAGGCCAAGTTTTTGTAGTCGGCTGTTCCACGTCGGAAGTTGTCGGTCAGCATATCGGCACAGGCGGTGGTTTGGATATTGCCGAAAGTTTGTATGAACCATTACAGAAATTCGCGGAACGCCATAAGATTTTTCTGGCTTTCCAGGGTTGTGAACATATAAACCGCGCACTGACAATCGAACGCCATGCGGCTGAAAAGTATGGATGGGACCCGGTTTCGGTCATTCCTGTTCCGAAAGCCGGCGGATCGATGAGTGCTTATGCATTCAGTAATATGATTGACCCTGTTGTGGTCGAAGAGATAAAGGCGCATGCGGGGATTGATATCGGCCAGACAATGATCGGAATGCATTTAAAAAGAGTGGCCGTTCCGGTGCGTACATCTGTTAAACTAATAGGAGATGCGATTGTTTCTGCGGCAACGACCCGTCCGAAATTGATTGGTGGTGAACGTGCCAGCTACAGTCGTGAGTTTGTTCAACTACAGGAGGGAAATCAGGATGGAATTGATTAAAGCGCAAGACCAGGCAGTATATGAAGCGATGAATGCGGAAAAAGAACGCCAGGAAGCGAATATCGAACTGATTGCATCAGAAAACTTTGTGTCGCAGGCCGTTATGGATGCCCAAGGCTCGGTGTTGACGAATAAATACGCAGAAGGATATCCGGGTAAACGCTATTACGGCGGCTGTGAATTCGTTGATGTAGTGGAAAATATTGCCAGAGACCGCCTGAAGGAAATTTTCGAGGCAGATCATGCCAATGTTCAACCGCATTCCGGTTCACAGGCCAATATGGCTGTTTATACAGCAGTTCTTGAAAAAGGCGACACAGTTCTGGGGATGAACCTGAATCACGGGGGTCATTTAACGCACGGCAGCAAAGTGAATTTCAGTGGTATGCAATATGATTTCCAGGAATATGGTGTTGATGAGGAAACACATTTGGTCGATTACGATAAAGTCCGTGAAGCAGCTTTGCAACATAAGCCGAAAATGATAGTTGCGGGAGCAAGTGCTTATTCACGCACTCTTGATTTCGAGAAATTCCGTGAAATCGCTGATGAAGTCGGTGCCTATCTGATGGTTGATATGGCACATATTGCCGGTCTTGTTGCGACGGGCGCACATCCAAACCCGGTGCCGCACGCGCATTTTGTAACTTCGACAACACATAAGACACTTCGCGGCCCCCGCGGTGGCTTGATTCTCTGCAAAGAGGAATTTGCCAAGAAAATCGATAAAACGATCTTTCCGGGAATTCAGGGCGGCCCGCTTATGCACGTCATCGCTTCAAAAGCAGTGGCTTTCGGTGAAGCGCAGCAACCTGAATATAAAGAATATATTGACCAGGTCGTCAAGAATGCGAACGCATTGGCCGAAGCTTTGATGGAAGAAGGCGTCGACATCGTTTCGAAAGGAACTGATAATCACCTGATGCTGATTGACCTCCGCTCATTGAACCTGACTGGCAAAGTAGCTGAAAAAGCTCTTGATGAAGTTGGTATTACGACTAATAAAAACACGATCCCGTTTGATCCTGAAAGCCCATTTGTGACTTCAGGTATCCGTCTGGGAACGCCAGCGGTTACTTCGCGCGGTTTTAAAGAAGCGGAAATGAAGGAAATCGCTTCAATCATGGCGATGCTCCTCAAAAATCCTGAAGATGAGACAGTGAAGAAAGAAGCGGCCCTTCGCACAGCGAAATTGACAGCCAGCTTTCCATTATATAAATAAGGGAATGCAGCTGCAGTCGGATTAGACATGCAGCTGCATTTTTCCCCCCGTAGCTAAAAGAAAGAAGGGGTGGCGCATGCAAAACAGTAAACTGGAGAAAGAAAAATACATAATCATTGAATGGCTCAGCCGTCTTGGGGTCGAATTCCAAACCGGCTTTGTAATCGTCAATTCACAGATTGAAGAACAGCCAATACTTTATGCCAATCAGGCATTCTATGATATGACCGGCTATTCCGAAATCGATGTACTCGGGAAAAACGGAAGATTTTTGCATGGAGAAAAAACGGACAGGCGGATCAGTGCGAAAATCCGGGAATGTTCCATCTCAGATAAGGCGGATACTTTCGAAATCGTTAATTATCATAAAAACAAAAATCCTTTCTGGAATGAAATCACCATCCAGCCGATCAGTGTCGATGGCGGAAAACATAGATATACTTTAATGCTGATGAAAAATGTCAATAACAGAAAAAGAGAAGAAGCGTTGATACAGCTTCAGCAGGAAGCGTATACCGGCATTGAAAAAGGCTATATGCTCAGTTCGCTTTTGGAAAATATTTGCCGGATCATTGAATCTTTCTTTAAGGACGGTACGACCTGTACCATCCTTTTCATTGATGATAAGAATAGGTTCCGTGATGTTGCAGGAAAATCCATGCCGAAAGGCTTCCGCGATTTTATCGATGGCAAAGTAGCGACACCGCAATCAGGTTCCTGCGGAGCGGCTTTTCACCTTGGACAATCAGTAATAGTGGAAAATATGCGGGAAGATGAACTATGGCGTGAATACCGGGATTTTGTAATAGAATATGGTTTTCAATCCAGTTGGTCGGTGCCTTTCCTCGATAAAAACGGAAACGTTATAGGAACCCTGGGCATTTATTTCCCCACGACATCCGTACCTGATGAAAAAGATTATTATTTCCTGGAAAGAATTGCACCGACAATTTCTCTGACAGTCAAATATTCAAGGCAGCAGGAGGAAATGCTGCAACTTGCCTATACGGATCGCGCGACAGGGTTACGCAACCGAAATTATTTCATGATTGAACTGGCCTCTTTGCTTGAAGGAAATAAAGAAGGCTTGGTTGCTTTCCTGTCTGTTGACGAGTACGTCAAAGTTGTTGATCAATATGGGCACCGTGCTGGAGACCAGCTGATACAGGAAATCGGGAAGCGCTTTGGAGTGGCAAATTTGTCAGGGGACGCATTGATTGCCCGATTTTCTGATTCGACTTTGGCCCTTGTGAGTCTGATGCCGCTGGACAAAATTTCAGAATATCTGGAAGAACTTGCGAAACTGCTTGCAGAGCCAATTACCGTAAGGGATATGGAGTTATTTCTGTCTCTGAAAACAGGCGTATCGATCATCACTGCTATGCAGACGGATGTGGAAGAACTGATCCGTTATGCGGACAGCGCTTTGTCAAAAGCGAAATTGCGTGCAGGCGAATCTATCTGCTATTACGAAAATGAGCATGATGAATACATGATGAAAAACCTTCGCATCGCCAATGAATTGACTGCTGCGCTGCGCCGGGAAGAAATTAAAGTGCACCTTCAGCCAAAAGTGGATATGCGAACTGGGGAAGTATTGAGTTTCGAAGCTTTGGCACGTTGGAATTCGCCGGACCTGGGCAATATTACACCGGATGTTTTTATATCGGCTGCAGAAAAAAACGGGAAAATTCGGATTCTTGAACAAAGTGTATTGAAGCAGGTATTGGTATGGCTTCAAAAGCGACAGGAACAGAAGCAGGTGCTTCGGCAAGTTGCCATCAATATTTCAGCGGACCATTTCTTTCATCATTCCTTCGTTCCGAACCTTGTGGACATGACTTTGGAATATGGTATCGATCCGGCATTCATCCAGCTTGAAATCACTGAACGCATCGGCTTTGTCGATATCGAAGCAGCACGTAAAATTTTCAAGCAATTGGTGAAATACGGTTTTACAAGTTCCGTCGATGACTTTGGGACCGGTTATTCCTCTCTGAGTTATTTGCAGAAACTGCCGGTCAGCGAAGTGAAGATCGACCGGTCGTTCATCTCTAAGATGCATGAAGCCGATACGCTGGCGATTGTCAGGACAATTACTCAATTGGCTGAAAATCTGGGACTCACAGCTGTCGCAGAAGGTGTTGAAACTGAGGAGCAGAAACAGCAGTTACTTAATTTGGGATGCCATGTAGGCCAGGGATATTATTTTTACCGGCCGATGCCGCTCGAAGATGCCAATATTTTGTAAACCGGAGCAAGTGCTCCGGTTTTTTTATTTGCAATAAATTCATGAAGAAGTTAATGTCAGAAAAATTACAATGCTATCAGACAGCCTCAGAGCTGATTAATTTCTGTTATACTATTGAAGATAATGTGAAAAAAGGAGAGATACGCCGTGGGAAAAGTATTCGTATTCGAACACCCGCTGATTCAGCATAAACTGACGTACATCCGTGATAAATCGACAGGAACGAAAGAGTTCCGCGAATTAGTGGATGAAATATCAACATTGATGGCTTTTGAGATCACCCGTGATCTTCCGCTCCAGGAAATTGAAGTGGAAACACCTGTACAACTTGCAAAAACGAATGTGCTGGCCGGTAAGAAAATGGCCATCGTTCCAATTTTGCGCGCAGGCATCGGAATGGTTGACGGAATTCTGAAACTGATTCCGGCAGCGAAAGTCGGCCACATCGGTCTTTACCGTGACCCCGAAACCTTGCAGCCGGTGGAGTATTATTTTAAAATGCCATCTGATGTCCAGGAGCGCGAGCTGATTGTAGTCGATCCGATGCTGGCAACAGGAGGATCAGCAATTGAAGCTGTGAATTCCCTGAAGAAACGCGGAGCCGTGAAGATCCGTTTCATGTGCATCATCGCGGCACCTGAAGGCGTGGAAGCTCTACAGAAAGCGCATCCGGATGTGGATATTTACATCGCAGCGCTTGATGAGAAATTGAACGAAAAAGGCTATATCGTTCCAGGTCTCGGCGATGCTGGAGATCGGCTGTTCGGAACTAAATAAAGAAAAGCGAAGGCAAGAGATGGCCCATGGTTTTTAGGCCCATCCCTTTGCGACGAAGCAGCGTAGCGATGCAACGGTTTTTCATGTCTCGAAGCTAGCGTAGCGATGCAGAGACATGAGCAGCCTTTAGCCCTGCAGCAGCTGGGCCGCCGGAGTCTAGACAGAAAAAAAGCGAGGTTGATCTTTTTGACTAAGAAATTGAAAGTCATGACTATATTCGGTACCCGTCCGGAAGCCATAAAAATGGCGCCGCTTGTACTGGAACTCAAGAAACATCCGGAAACGATTGAACCGCTTGTAACGGTAACAGCACAGCACCGTGAAATGCTCGATCAGGTTCTGGAAACGTTTAAGATTACGCCGGATTTCGATTTGAATATCATGAAGGACCGTCAAACGCTTGTAGAAGTGACAACACGGGCGTTGGAAGGCTTGGATCGGGTGATGAAAGAGGCAAAACCGGATATCGTTCTCGTTCATGGCGATACTTCGACAACTTTTGTCGCAAGCCTGGCCGCTTTCTATAACCAGATTGCAGTGGGCCACGTGGAAGCCGGACTGCGGACACACAATAAATTCTCGCCGTATCCGGAAGAGATGAACCGTCAATTGACAGGCGTCATTGCGGATCTGCATTTTGCGCCGACTGAGAAATCGGCACAGAACCTTTTGGGGGAGAATAAGAAAGAAGAAACAATTTATATCACAGGCAACACAGCGATTGATGCGTTGAAGACGACTGTGAAAGAACAGTATTCGCACCCGATACTTGAAAAAATCGGTAGGGACCGCATGATTCTGTTAACGGCACATCGCCGGGAAAATCTTGGGCAGCCGATGCGCAATATGTTCCGTGCCATTAAACGCCTGATTGAAGAACACGATGACGTCCAGGTTGTTTATCCTGTCCATATGAATCCGGCAGTCCGTGAAGTTGCGGATGAAGTACTTGGGCGCGATCCGCGAATCCACTTGATCGAACCGCTGGAAGTATTGGATTTCCATAACTTCGCTGCACGTTCCTTCATTATACTGACGGATTCAGGCGGTATTCAGGAAGAAGCGCCGTCACTCGGCAAACCGGTTCTGGTGCTTCGCGATACAACGGAACGTCCGGAAGGCGTTGACGCCGGCACATTGAAGCTCGCAGGAACAGATGAGGAAACGATTTACGGGCTGGCGAAAGAGTTATTGACAGACGAAACAGCTTACAAAGCGATGTCCCGTGCTTCGAACCCTTATGGCGACGGCAAGGCCTCGGCTCGTATTGTGGAAGCATTGCTTCATCATTACAGTACGAAATAAATTATATTAGTAGTACTAATAATCTGAAGTAACCGATATTCCGCAAAACAGCAAAGAGTTGCTCTCGCAAGCTTCAATCAACTCTTCGCTGTTTTGCTCCATATCTGGAAATGGACCCCAGCGAAGGAGCGCGGCCGGACGGAGCGGAGCAATAAGACGAGTGTTCTTCTCGGCTTATTGCGGGAGCCTAGTCCAAAGCGACGAAGCGGCATATTTATGTGGATTTTTTAAACTCGATTCATTTAGTTCTGAATTTTTGTCCACAATATGTCGAGCCGATTTTGCTTGTGATGTTTTTCACTTCTAGCAATTGACATGATTTTACCCCTATTGTATGCTTACAAAGGGTATGCATGAGAAGGTTTTTTTACATAATTTTTTATGGCAAAAGCCTGATGCGACTGCTCTTTTTTAAGGGTAAAATGTCAAATCACACGAATTTCGAGGGGATTATCATGCGCCCGAAAAAAAGTCCCTTACAAGCGATGGCACTTTACAGCGCCATCCTCGCACAACTTGTCGGGTCCGTGCTTATCGGTGCGTTCACAGGTATGTGGATTGATGATCAGTCCGGAACCGCCCCGCTTTTTCTGGTCATCTGCCTTTTCGCAGGCATAGCAACCGGCGTCTGGGCAATGCTTCAGACTGTCCGAAAATTCGAATCAGGAGACAGGTAAAACATGGATGGACTCAGGGAGATTTTCACAAGACTCAAAAGGATAATCTTTTTTATCCTTGCACTATTTATTCTGGGATGGGGTTTCACTCCGTATCAGGATATCTTTACGGGTCTGATTATCGGAACTTTGTTCGGCATTTACAACATGTGGATACTGGTTCGGCGAATGGACAAATTTGACCGGGCGGTGGCGGAAGGCTCGAAAGTTCGTTCCCTTGGAACGGCATTACGGTTTGCATCAGGTGTTGCAGCTGTAGCGTTAGCGATTTTATTCGCGGAGCACATTCACTTGGTCAGTACGGTAATAGGATTGATGATTCCTTATATCCTGCTTTTGGCGGATCGGATCATCCATCACGTGAAACACCATTAAGAACATGGAAAGAGAGGTGAAACTATCGTGGATCATGGAGCTCCAATGTGGCAAGATCCGCTGTTCGGTCTCTGGTTTAACTTATCCAACGTCATGATGCTTCTTGTAGCCGCTCTTGTCGTGTTCCTTATCGCATTCATTTCGACACGGAACCTGAATTTGAAACCTACCGGAATGCAAAACTTCATGGAATGGATCATGGACTTCGTGAAGGGTATCATTAAAAGCAATATGGACTGGAAAGATGGCGGTCGATTCCATGTTCTTGGAATTACGCTGATCATGTTCATTTTCGTTTCGAACATGCTGGGTCTTCCGTTTGCAATTGTTGTTCAGGGAGATCTTTGGTGGAAGTCACCAACGGCAGATGCAACAGTAACCATGACGCTAGCGGCAACAGTCATCATATTAAGTCATTATTATGGACTGAAGCTCAAAGGTGTCAAAGGCTACACAGCGGGATATTTACAACCGATGCCATTTTTAGCCCCGCTTAAAGTGATCGAAGAATTCGCAAATACGCTGACACTTGGTCTGCGTCTTTACGGAAATATCTATGCGGGTGAAATTTTGATCTCTCTATTGGCAGGAGTCGCAGTAACTGGTTTCTTGGGATATTTCGCAGCATTCTTGCCATTTATGGCATGGCTCGGGTTCTCAATCTTTATCGGAACAATTCAAGCGTTTATCTTTGTTATGTTAACGATGGTTTATATATCGCATAAAGTCAGCGACGACCATTGAGTATAAAAACGCCCGTATCGGGCAAAGAAGGCAAAAAACAATTATCCTGAGGAGGACATTTTAAAATGGGTTTATTAGCAGCAGCAATAGCAGTAGGTTTAGCAGCACTAGGTGCAGGTATTGGTAACGGTCTTATCGTTTCAAAAACAGTTGAAGGTATCGCTCGTCAGCCAGAAGCACGCGGCGTTCTTCAAACAACAATGTTCATCGGTGTAGCTTTGGTCGAGGCAGTTCCAATCATTGCCGTAGTTATCGCGTTCATCGTTATGAATCAGTAGTATTATAGAAAAGCGACGGCACCCGTTAAGCTCTGAAAGGCATAAGACAGAACAGCGAAGTGGCCTTGGCCGCACAGCTGGGCTGGGTTATGACCCGAAGAGCTGGGTCGCCGGAGTCTTGACAGAGAAAAGCGACAACGCCCGTTCAGCTCCGACAGGCAAAAGATGGACCAAATGTAATTTGGGACATCTCTTTGCGACGAAGCTAGCGCAGCGATGCAGGAGCAATAAGGTTTTAGACAGACCAGCGTAGTGGCGAAAGCCGCGCAGCTGGGCTGGCTTATGACCCGAAGAGCTGGGCCGCCGGAGTCTGGACAAAGAAAAGCTAAATGGCGAGAATGCTTCGGCATGTTTTTCGCCATTTACGCTTGTATGAACCACTTTCCAATTGAAAAATCATCTTACAGCAAATATAGATCTTACTATAGAAGAAACGTACATTTAGGCTCTTGAAGGGAGTGAAACAATCGTGTTTTTTGATCACCTCGCACTCGGCGCAACCGGGGAATTCTTAAATACAGGGGATATTTTCGCAACATTATCTGTCTTCCTCGTACTTATGTTTTTGCTGAAGAAATTCGCATGGGGACCTTTGATGGGCATAATGCAGCAGCGTGAAGACTTGATCGCAAGTGAAATCGAAACTGCAGAAAACAGCCGTCTGGAATCCAAAAAAATGCTTGATGAACAGCGCAGCCTTCTGAAAGATGCGCGTACACAAGCGCAAGAAATCGTTGAAAATGCCAAAAAGCAAGGCGAAGTTTCCCGTGAGGAAATTATCACGACGGCACGCGCTGAATCTGGACGCATGAAAGATGCAGCAGTTCTTGAAATTGCCAACGAAAGAGACAAAGCGATTTCTGCAGTTCGTGAAGAAGTTGTGGCATTGTCATTGCTTGCAGCTACGAAAGTGCTTGAAAAAGAAATCTCTGAGGAAGACAACCGCCAGTTGATTAACGAAACGATTGCGAAGGCAGGCGAAGTGCAATGAGTCAAGCTGCAGAACGCTATGCCTTAGCATTGTTCCAAACGGCGCAAAAACATCAGGTTACTGCTGAAGTTGAAGAGGATCTGCGCGAAGTGAAAAAAGTCTTCGCTACGACTCCTGAACTCTATCAGCTGATGATTTCTCCGAAACTATCATCTGAAAAACGAATCAATCTTATCAACGAATTGTTTAAACAAGGCAATCAATACGTAATCAATACGATTCAGTTGATTGCTGAACGTAAACGTTTGGATGAAATAGGGGAATTGGTGGATGCTTACATCGCCCTTTCTAATGAGGCACAAGGAATCCAGGATGCGAAAGTTTACTCGACCCGTCCATTGACGGAAGAGGAACGCGCTTCGATTTCCACTGTATTTTCACAAAAAGTAGGAAAACAGGCATTGCGAATTGAAAACATCATCGATCCATCGTTACTCGGCGGATTGCGTCTTCAAATCGGAAACCGAATCTACGACAGCAGTGTCAGCACGAAACTGGCTCGCCTGCAGCGTCAATTGATCGGTTAATAAATGAAATTATGAGAGGGTGACATACATGAGCATCAAAGCTGAAGAAATCAGCGGTCTGATTAAAGCGCAGATTGAAAATTACCAATCAGAGATGAAAGTTGACGACGTCGGTACCGTAATCACAGTTGGTGATGGTATCGCTCGCGCTCATGGCCTCGACAACGTCATGGCTGGAGAACTTGTTGAGTTCTCTACTGGTGTATTGGGTATGGCACAAAACTTGGAAGCCAATAATGTTGGTATCATTATCCTTGGGCCATTCACTGACATCAAAGAAGGCGATGAAGTGCGTCGTACGGGCCGCATTATGGAAGTACCGGTAGGACATGAACTTATCGGACGTGTAGTAAATCCGCTTGGACAGCCTGTTGACGGCTTAGGCCCGATCAACACAACGAAATCCCGTCCAATCGAGAGCCCTGCACAAGGGGTTATGGCACGTAAATCAGTTCACGAACCTCTTCAAACTGGTATCAAAGCGATTGACGCCTTAGTGCCAATCGGCCGCGGCCAGCGCGAATTGATCATCGGTGACCGCCAGACTGGTAAAACAGCTGTCGCAATCGATACAATTTTGAACCAGGCTGACCAGGACATGATCTGTATCTATGTTGCAATCGGACAAAAAGAATCGACTGTACGTAACGTAGTTGAAACTTTCCGTAAAAATGGCGCTTTGGACTACACAATCGTCGTGACGGCATCAGCTTCACAGCCATCACCATTATTGTACCTTGCTCCTTACGCTGGTATCACAATGGCCGAAGAATTCATGTTCGAAGGCAAACACGTTCTTATCGTCTATGATGATTTGACTAAGCAGGCATCAGCATATCGCGAACTTTCACTATTGCTTCGTCGTCCACCAGGCCGTGAAGCTTATCCGGGTGACGTTTTCTACTTGCACTCACGCCTTCTTGAGCGTGCTGCGAAATTGAACGATTCACTTGGCGGAGGTTCAATCACAGCGTTGCCGTTCGTTGAAACGCAAGCTGGCGATATTTCTTCATATATTCCAACAAACGTAATCTCGATCACTGATGGACAGATTTTCCTTCAGTCAGATCTATTCTTCGCCGGTGTACGCCCAGCGATCAACGCCGGTCTTTCTGTATCACGTGTTGGTGGTTCAGCTCAGATCAAAGCGATGAAAAAAGTTGCCGGTACATTGCGCCTTGACTTGGCTGCTTTCCGTGAATTGGAGTCATTCTCTCAATTCGGTTCTGACCTTGACGCTGCTACAGCCGCTAAGCTTGAGCGCGGTAAACGCACAGTCGAAGTTCTGAAACAGGACTTGAACAGCCCGATCAAAGTTGAGAAACAGGTTGTAATCTTCTACGCATTGACTAAAGGTTTCCTTGATGACATTGCGCTTCAGGACATTTCCCGTTTCGAAGCTGAATTGACCAGCTGGTTGGATACAAACCACACAGAAGTTTTGGAAACTATCCGCACTACGAAAGGTTTGCCTTCTGACGAAGCATTTGGCGCGGCAATCAACGATTTCAAACGCACATTCGCAAAATCAGAGTAAACGTTTCAGCTGGATCAGAAGAAAAAATATTAAGGTGGTGAAATACCAGTGGCATCTTTACGCGACATAAAAAACCGAATTACGTCAACAAAGAAAACAAGCCAGATTACAAGAGCCATGCAGATGGTTTCCGCTTCCAAATTGAACCGTGCCGAGGTGAACGCGCGAGCGTTCGTACCGTACATGACGAAAATTCAGGACGTCGTAGCTTCCATAGCTGCCGGATCGAATGACGCAAGCCATCCGATGATGACAACGCGCCCTGTGAAGAAAACCGCATACCTTGTAATCACATCTGACCGTGGGTTGGTTGGCGGATACAACAGTAACATCTTGCGTACTGTGAGCAATAAAATCCGTGAACGCCATACTTCAAATGATGAATTTGTTATCCTGAGCATTGGCCGTAAAGGTCGGGATTTCTTTGCCAAACAGGGAATGACGATTCTGGAGAGCACGATCGCGCTTCCGGACCATCCAACATTCGCTGATATCAAAGAAATTACGCGCAAAGCTGTTGGTATGTTCTCAGAAGGTGCATATGACGAAGTTTATATGTACTATAATCACTTTGTCTCAGCTATTCAGCAGGAAGTCACTGAAACAAAGGTTCTGCCATTGACGGATATCAAGCCGACCGGAGCGACTTCGTCTTACGAATTCGATCCATCTGCTGAAGCCATCCTGGAAGTTCTTCTTCCACAATACGCAGAAAGCCTGATTTTCGGTGCTGTTCTTGACGGCAAAGCAAGTGAACATGCGGCTTCAATGACAGCAATGAAGAGCGCGACCGACAATGCGTCTGATTTGATCGACGGATTGACACTTTCATACAACCGTGCCCGCCAGGCGGCAATCACTCAGGAAATCTCTGAAATCGTCGGTGGAGCAGCGGCTCAGGAATAACGAAAAGCGACAGCGCCCGTTAAGCTCTGAAAGGCATAAGACGATTTGGCGAAGCGGCGTGTTTTCAGCCGCACAGCCAAAGTGGCTTATGACCCGAAGAGTTGGGCCGCTGGAGTCTGGACAATAAGAAAAGCAATGGCGTCCTTTTAGGGTGTCTGAGCTTCTGAATTTGTTTCAATAAAAGTAAGACAGGAGGGAATAGCATGAACACAGGACACGTTCTTCAAGTTATGGGTCCGGTTGTAGACATCAAGTTTGCCGATGGCCAGCTTCCAGAAATCTACAACGCCCTAACTGTAAATATTGATCGTCCCGGTCAGGCACAAGTTACTTTGACTTTGGAAGTAGCATTGCACCTTGGCGACGATACTGTTCGCACGATTGCAATGGAATCCACTGATGGATTGCAGCGTGGATCGGTTGTAACCAATTTGGGCAGCGCTATTACTGTTCCAGTTGGAGAAGTAACATTGGGCCGCGTATTTAACGTGCTCGGTGAAGTAATCGACTTGGGGGAAGAAATTCCGGCTACACAGGCACGTAACCCGATTCACCGTGAAGCGCCGACATTTGAACATCTTTCAACAGAAGTTCAAATTCTTGAAACAGGTATCAAAGTTGTTGACTTGCTTGCCCCTTACATCAAAGGTGGTAAAATCGGTCTCTTCGGTGGTGCCGGTGTAGGTAAAACAGTTCTTATCCAGGAACTGATCAACAACATCGCTCAAGAGCACGGCGGTCTTTCTGTATTCGCCGGTGTTGGTGAGCGTACACGTGAAGGAAACGACTTATTCCACGAGATGAGCGAATCCGGTGTTATCAAGAAAACTGCAATGGTCTTCGGACAGATGAACGAGCCGCCTGGTGCACGTATGCGTGTTGCTTTGTCCGCTTTGACAATGGCTGAATATTTCCGTGACGAACAAGGCGCGGATGTACTTCTGTTCATCGATAATATCTATCGTTACACGCAAGCAGGTTCTGAGGTATCAGCACTTCTGGGCCGCATGCCATCTGCCGTTGGTTACCAGCCGACACTTGCTACAGAAATGGGCCAATTGCAGGAACGTATTACGACGACAAGCACAGGTTCTGTTACTTCAATTCAAGCGATTTACGTTCCAGCCGATGACTATACGGATCCGGCTCCGGCAACAACTTTCGCCCACTTGGATGCAACAACCAACCTTGAGCGTAAACTTTCTGAAATGGGTATCTACCCAGCGGTGGATCCGCTTGCTTCAACTTCACGCGCATTGTCGCCTGAAATCGTTGGAGAAGAGCATTACGGAGTTTCCCGTCAGGTTCAGGAAACGCTTCAGCGTTACCGCGAACTTCAGGATATCATTGCAATCCTTGGTATGGATGAGTTGAGTGACGAGGACAAGCTTACGGTTAACCGTGCGCGCCGCATTCAGAACTTCCTATCCCAAAACTTCCACGTGGCAGAGCAGTTCACAGGACAAAAAGGTTCTTACGTGCCGGTTCAAGAAACGATCAAAGGGTTCCAGGAAATCCTTGCCGGTAAATATGATCACTTGCCTGAGGATGCTTTCCGTTTGGTTGGTCGCATTGAAGATGTAATCGCCAAAGCCAAAGGCATGGGCGTAGAAGTCTAAAATCAGGGACCAGGAGGGAAAAAAATGAAGACCATTATAGTCAATATTGTCACTCCCGACGGCCCGGTATACGATTCAGAAGTCTCCATGGTAATAGCGGTTACAGCATCCGGTGAAATGGGCGTTCTGCCCGGACACATCCCGACAGTAGCACCTCTTGGAATCGGCGCAGTCCGATTGAAGAAAGAAAACTCGACGGAATTGGTTGCTGTAAGCGGCGGATTCCTTGAAATTCGTCCTGAAAAAGTAACAATTCTTGCTCAATCAGCTGAACTTGCGACTGAGATTGATCTTGCTCGCGCTCAAGAATCAGCAAGACGTGCAGAAGCGTTGCTCCAGGCGAAAAAAGATGAAGTCGACTTCAAGCGGGCTGAGCTTGCCTTGAAGCGTGCGATGAATCGTATCAATGTTCATGAGGGTAATATATAAAAGAAAAGCGGAAGTGCCTGTTCAGCTCTGAAAGGCATAAGACGGGACAGCGGCGCGGCGTTCTTTGCCGCATAGCTGAACCGGCTTATGACCCGAAGAGCTAGGTACTGAAGTCTGGACAGTAGAAAAGTGACAGCGCCCGTTAAGCTCTGAAAGGCGTAAGACGATCTGGCGAAGTGGCGTCTTTTCAGCCGCACAGTCTCGAAAAGCGGAAGTGCCTGTTCAGCTCTGACAGGCATAAGACAGACCAGCGAAGTGGCGCTCTTTGCCACATAGCTGGGTTGACTTATGTCCCGAAGAGCTAGGCACTGGAGACTAGACACCAGAGTGGCTTATGACCCGAAGAGCTGGGCCGCTGGAGTCTGGACAAAGAAAAGTGACAGCACTTATCACAGCTGAGCTCTCTAGTCTGGAAATAATAATATGAAGAGCGGGCAAAAGGGATTTACTTTTGCCCGCTCTTTTCTATAGAAATTAATTATCAGTAATTTAAATTTATTTTTGAATGAGGTGATCTTATGGAAATGGTAATCGGGCAACAAGCTTTAATATCCATCTTCAGTCACATCTTTTTTACAGGCGTGTCTTTTTATGCGCTTCGGGCTGTGATTTTTGAAAACTGGATCAGAAAACACCATGTGCTGCAGGCACAGATTCTATATATTTTTCTCAGCATTGCTTTAGGTACAATGGTTTCAACCTTTTTCCTGAACATTTCTTCATGGTCCCGCCAATTGCCATATCTCTTTTGACAGTTGGCATTTTGTCGTGTTTCCACTTGGTGGGAACAGGCCAATTTGCCAAACCTTAGTTATTTCCCGGGAAATAAATTTAGAAACTATGTTTATTTTCCTATACATGGGGAAAATATTCACTGTAATCAAATTGTAATATTAAGTGTGAATCGACGGACGTAAATCAAACTGTTGTTACGAATGATATAAAAAAGAAGATTTCATTGCAGAAAAATAATCTGCAGGATACTTGTTATTTTAATAAATTGCGGGTATCATAGTAAAGGTTTTGTTTCTAAATTATGACATTGGACTTTTAAACGATTTATATACATTTTGCAGATTTTTTACATATCATTTTTTATATGGAGGGCGTTTCAGTGGAACAAATCATTGTAAGAGGCGGAAATAAATTAAAAGGTAAAGTAAGAGTGGAAGGTGCTAAGAATGCAGTACTTCCAGTCCTTGCCGGAGCATTGCTTGCGGGTACGGGAAAAAGCATCATTAAGGAAGTACCAAATTTAGCAGATGTGTACACAATTCAGGAGGTGCTGAAGAGCTTGAACGTAAGCATGGAGTACTTCCCCGAAAAGAACGAAATGCACATCGATTCATCGGCAACTTTATCAAGTGAAGCTCAATTTGAGTATGTTAGAAAAATGAGAGCATCCATTTTAGTTATGGGTCCGCTTCTTGCACGCAATGGTTTTGCACGTGTTGCACTTCCTGGTGGCTGTGCTATCGGATCACGTCCAATCGAACTTCATCTGAAAGGTTTTGAAGCGATGGGTGCGAAAATAACAATCGGCAACGGTTTTGTCGAAGCGGATGTTAACGGAAGGTTGCGCGGCGCTAAAATTTATCTGGATTTCCCAAGTGTCGGTGCTACTGAGAACATCATGTCAGCGGCAGCATTGGCTGAAGGAGTTACCGTCATCGAGAACGCAGCTAAAGAACCGGAAATCGTCGACTTGGCTACGTACATCAATGAAATGGGCGGCAAAGTGATTGGTGCAGGAACCGATACGATTCGTATTGAAGGCGTTGAAGAACTTAATGGCGCTGAGCATTATATCATTCCTGACCGCGTTGAAGCAGGAACATTCATGGTAGCAGCCGCTATCACTGAAGGCGATGTAATCATTGAAAATGCTGTTCCAGAACATATGGCGGCATTAATTTCCAAACTTGGGGAAATGGGTGTAAGAATTGAAGAGACGGAAGAAGGGCTTCGCGTCCAGGCAAGCCGTCCGCTTCGTTCGATTGACATTAAGACAATGCCTCATCCAGGATTCCCGACGGATATGCAGTCTCAGATGATGTCATTGATGCTGACGGCAAAAGGCAATGGCATATTGACTGAAACAGTTTTTGAAAACCGGTTCATGCATGTCGAGGAATTCCGCAGAATGAATGCTTCAGTAAAAATTGAAGGACGTTCTGTCATTATGGAAGGCCCATCGAAATTGCAGGGAGCTGAAGTAGCAGCTACAGATTTACGCGCAGCCGCTGCATTGATCCTGGCTGGACTTGCCGCAGAAGGAATCACACGGGTAAACGAATTGCAACACCTGGATCGTGGCTATGTGAATTTCCATAAGAAACTATCATCTCTTGGCGCAGATATCGAACGCGTCGTTACTGAAGAAACACCGGTGATGGAAGAACAGACGGTCTAATACTTTATTTATATTATAGGTCGGAAGCATTTTGCTTCTGGCCTTTTTAATTTTCATTTTTATGAGACATTCCAGATCTGTTGAATCAAATCCCCTTCTTAAATTTAATTTTCTCAAAATAACATATATTCTTTTAAAAAAGGATGTAGGGAATAAGGTCTTTGTGATAAAATTATTTGTTAGGAGCGTCTTTACAGAAATATACATAACATATAAGTTGAAGTAAATAATTAGCTTTTATATACCGCTTCGGCGCTTTGGACAAAGCTCCCGCAATAAGCCGAGAAGAACACTCGTCTTATCGCTCCGCTCAGTCCGGGAACGCGCCGGCGCTAGGTGATGCTTAGAGATATGGAGCAAAACAGCGAAGACGCCTAGGGGACCAAGCGAAGTGCTGAAATCCACTCGGGCGAAGAGCCCGAGTTAGTTTAGCGCGAGCCCCCAGGCAAGCGAAGCTGTTTTGCGGAATATCGATTATAACAAATTATTAGTTCAACTTATATAGATGTACAATTACCGGAAGGGGAAACGGGAATGTTCTTTTCAAGAGATATAGGAATCGACTTAGGGACAGCGAATGTTCTGATTTACGTGAAAGGCAAAGGGGTCATTCTAAATGAACCATCGGTCGTGGCTATGGACCGAAAAACGAATCAGGTGATCGCAGTAGGAGAAGAAGCGCGAAAAATGATCGGGCGTACACCGGATAATATTATCGCCATCAGACCTTTAAAAGAAGGCGTAATTGCCGATTTTGACGTAACTGAGATTATGTTGAAATATTTTATCGACAGATTAAAAGTCAGAGGATTTATGAATAAACCCCGAATTCTTATTTGCTGCCCGACAAATGTAACCAGTGTCGAACAGAAAGCGATCCGCGAAGCTGCTGAAAAATCAGGCGGCAAGAAAGTTTATCTTGAGGAAGAGCCGAAAGTGGCTGCTATCGGGACCGGAATGGATATTTATCAACCGACCGGCAATATGGTCGTCGATATTGGCGGGGGAACAACTGACGTGGCTGTCCTTTCGATGGGCGATATCGTTACCAGTGAGTCGATTAAAGTGGCTGGTGATGTTTTTGATAATGATATTCTGCAATATGTAAAAAAACAGTATAAATTGCTGATTGGTGAGCGTACAGCTGAGAATATTAAAATTGAAATCGGTACAGTGTTCAAAGGCGGCCGCAAAGAAGAAATGGAAATCCGCGGTCGGGATATGGTGTCTGGACTCCCCCGTGTCATTACGGTTCATTCAGATGAGATTGAGCTGGCATTGCGGGAATCGGTGAATTTGATAATCGCCTCAGCCAAGAATGTATTGGAGAAAACGCCTCCTGAACTGTCAGCGGATATAATCGACAGAGGTGTAATACTTACGGGTGGCGGGGCTATGCTGCACGGTATTGAACAATTGCTGGCAGATGAGCTGAAGGTACCTGTCTTCATTGCAGAAGATCCGATGAACAGTGTAGCTCATGGCACTGGAATGATGCTGGACAGCCTTTCGAAAAAATCACGCTGATAATAAGTCGGCAACTTTTTATGTGTACACCAATAGCAGTTTTTTAGTATAATAGCTACAAGTGCTGTGCAAAAACGCAGCCAAGACAGAAGAACTGTGGATGTGCAATGCTTCGGAAGGGATTTTCAGGGGTATGCATCATTGGAAAGGTTGACGACTTAAATGGCTGAGCCAACAAAAAAAGTATCAAAAAGAAAAGAACATAAAAATGAAGAAGTTGCTGAAGAAAAACAGCAGAAAAAGACCTGGTGGGTACAAATCCGCCTTTTTCCGATCTGGCTTCGGATTATCCTTGTCCTTGGCTTAATTGTTCTGGCAGCGGCATTGGGAGCCATGGTGGGCTACGGGATTATCGGAGACGGTGAACCCAAGGATGCCCTGAAATGGGAAACCTGGCAGCATATAATCGATATAATGAGCGGCAGAAAATAACAGATGCTGCATTTTTCTTTCGCTTAGAAAAAGGGGTTGGACTCATGTTGACGACTGAACAGATTAAAGCGATCTTACCACACCGGTATCCATTTTTGATGGTGGACCGGATGTTGGAAATAGAACCAGGCAAAAGAGCCGTTGGCATGAAGAACGTATCGGCCAATGAAGAATTCTTTAATGGACATTTTCCAGGATACCCGGTAATGCCGGGTGTTCTGATCGTTGAAGCGCTGGCGCAGGTGGGAGCAACGGCAGTATTGAAGATTGAAGGCAATGAAGGCCGTCTCGCTTTCTTTACCGGCATCGACAATTGCCGCTTTAAGCGCCAGGTAGTCCCAGGTGACCAGTTGCGCCTGGAAGTGGAGTTGACAAAGCTTAGAGGGCCAATGGGCAAGGGCCACGGCATTGCAACAGTAGACGGGGAAATCGCTTGCGAATGCGACATCCTGTTTGCATTGGGACCGGTTGCTTCAACTGATGAATAAAAATAAAGTCTTAAGTTTAACGACTTTATTCTTTCTAAAACAGGGGGGATTTAATGTATAAGACTTTACCGACATCAGTTAAAAGCAATATCACACGCTCAATCACCAAAGTTTTTGAGCAGTATATGGCTGAAATTAATTGGGAAGAGAAGTTATATAATATCAATGATTTCTTGATAATTTGGAGAAACTATATCATACATGATTCAAAATGGTATAAAGAACTCTCAGATGAAGTCAAAACCAGCAGCGAATTTCATGAAGAACTGGCTTTGAAGATGAACCAAACAATCACCAGGATTCTTAACGAGCCGCCAACAAAAGAACAAATAGAACGAATAGAAGTATTGCAGAAAAACAAAACTCCGGAGTTTAATTATTCTTGCAAAGCGGAAGCAGCGTTTGTTGAAATTAAACTGGAGCAATTGAATTAGAAAAGACTTGATGGTGGAAGTTCTCCTCATCAAGTCTTTTTTTATTTTGTTTCTTCATCTTTTTTCAGCACCGGACGCGACCGCATATCACTTTCGAAGCGTCCGAGCAATTGTTCACCTTCCAATCCTTCATCCAGCAGTTCGGATAGAAGGGTTTCCGCATATTTGCGGCGGGCACGTTTTAAAATCCCTTTCATTAAGACAGATATATGATCACCCATTTTTTTAACGCCGTAAATTCCGACTTCAAAAGTCGCCGGCTCATTTTCCGGGTAGGAAATGACTACTTTCACATCATAAATTTTGCCGGACTCCATCATATTTTTGAATTTTTCCTCATGCTCCAAAGCCATCAGCATTTCAAGCACCCAGGACCGGTGGCTATTTTCCTGGTTGATGATGATACCGTCTTCAAGAGGGAAATTATGTATCTCTTCATCTTCGACAAGCCCCAACGACAACATTTTAAAGGTTTTCATCAATATACCTCCCAAATCAATCTTTTTTCCAGTATAGCATAGCCAGGAATTTTCAGTCGAACGAAGAAAAGATCCAAAAAGCTTCCAAAAATCTTTTTTGGATTGTACTTCTCATGGGCGTAAAAGCCGGTGGACTAAAGGAATGAGAAGAATAATAATTTTTATTGGAAAATGAAAAATGAATTATGGACTGCCAAAACCTTGGCAAATTCCACTTTTCATCTTTTGCATAAAATTCAGTTTATTTAGTAAGCTGATTTTACAGGAAGGAGGTGAAAAAATATGAATCAGGTAGGGCTGGTAGGAAGGCTGACGAAAGATCCATCGTCTTGGACATTAAGCGAAGGGCGTGTACATACAACGTTCATCGTGGCCGTTTCCCGCAATTTCAAAAACCAGAAAGGGGAAATTGAAAGTGATTTCGTGCTCTGCTCCACTTGGGGGAGGCATGCAGTAAATGTTGCCAAATACTGTGTAAAAGGCTCTCTTGTAGCAATTTCGGGTAGATTGCAATCCCGGCATTACGATAAGGAAGACGGGTCGAGAATCTACGTAACGGAAATTGCGGCTGATCAGGTTCGGTTCCTGGACAGAAGAAAAGCGCAAGAAGAAACCGCTCCCATACAGAAGGAACCAGAATCTGAAGCAGATTTTGATTTCCCAGTGCCCGAAGCGGAACCAGCTAACGCATAATATAGGAAGATGGGAGGCACTTAGTTATGCCTAAGGACATACAAGAGCAATTGGAAGTGCATATGGAGCAGTTGATCCGCCTGACAGCTTCGCTTCATAGACGTTTGGCAGAGGCGGAGCGGGAACTAAGTGAACTGAAAGAACATTTCCGTTCCGCTGCAAAGGGTTGATAAAGTTTCACTCATTAGATCTGAGTAGGGGAGCATGGCCGGGTGGGGACCCGGCCATGCTCATTTTATATTTATATTGAGTGAATTAAAGAATCCTATAAATATGTCGCTTCGGTGCTTTGGAAAGAGCCAAGATTATGCTCCTGCGCAAGCTCGTCGCAAAGGAGGTGCCATCTTCGTATGGCACACCTTGGCTCCCGCAATAAGCCGAGAAGAGCACTCGTCTTATGCTTCGTCGGCATTCGCCTGCTCCTGGAGCGCACCTGCGTTAGGAAATTAACTTTGATTGAAAGAGTGTATCTGAGATATGGAGCAAAACAGCGCAGACGCCCAGGGGGCCAAGCGAAGTGCTGAGATCCACTCGGTCGAAGTGCAACGAGCCCGAGTTAGCTAAGAGTTGGCCGTAGCTTGCAAGGCCAGCTCTTTGCGACGAAGCTAGCGTAGCGATGCAGGAGCACGGGTTTTTGCGAGCCCCCAGGCAAGCAAGCTGTTTTGCGTAATATCGGCTGCCAAGGATTATTATTCTTACTTAAGATATTACTTCTATTAAAGAAAACATTTTCAAACCAACAATCGCTATCCAGACCCTGCTTCTCTTATAGTGAGTAGGTAAACAGCTCTTTGAGTTCATTATCGGAAAGCTCGGTCATCCACTGGCTCGACTGGATGAATTGTTCTGACATCGCCTGTTTCTGGGTCAGAAGTGAATCGATTTTTTCTTCGATGGTGCCGATCGTCACAAATTTATGGACATGCACAAATTGTGTTTGGCCGATGCGGTAGGCACGGTCAGTCGCCTGATTTTCGACGGCTGGATTCCACCATCTGTCGGCGTGCAAAACGTGAGTTGCCGCAGTAAGGTTTAAGCCTGTTCCACCGGCTTTCAGAGAAAGTATGAAAATTGGGAATTTCCCTTGCTGGAATGCATTGACCAACGAATCGCGCTGATTTTTCGGCATGCTGCCGGTAAGGAACGGCACTTCGTGGCCATAAAGTTCATTGATGGCCTGCTGCAGTAAATGCCCCATGCCGATGTATTGAGTGAAAATCAGGCATTGTTCACCGCGCTCGGCAATTTCACCGGCAAGCGTTACAATGCGTTCAAGTTTCTGCGATCTTGGCAAAATCTCATCTGCTGATGTATAAGGTTCTTTCAGGTAAAGCGCTGGATGGTTGCATAATTGCTTCAGTTTGCTGAGCATTTTCAGGACCAGCCCTTTTTTCTCGAAACCGGTCAGCGTTTCCATTTTTTCAACGGTGTCCTGTACGAGGCCTTCGTAAAGTGCGGCCTGTTCCGGAGTTAATGGGCAATATTCAAGCTGCTCCTGTTTTTCAGGCAGATTCAGCTGGAGATCCGGATCCTTCTTTGTGCGGCGCAACAGGAATGGCTGGATGCGCTGCCGCAATTTTTCCTTCGCTTCTTCAGAGTCATCCCGTTCGATCGGAATCATGAACGTTTCCTGGAATTGCTTGATGCGGTAGAGATAGCCTTTATTGATGAAATCGAAAATCGACCAAAGTTCGGAAAGCCGGTTTTCGATCGGCGTACCTGTCAGCGCGATATGGTGCTGCCCTTTGAAACGGCGGATTGTGCGCGATTGCTTCGTATACATATTCTTAATGTTCTGTGCCTCATCCAATGTGATGCTGCTCCAGTGAAGATCCTGCATTTCTTCGGCATCTGAAGCTGCGATGCCGTAGGTGGATAACACGACGTCAGGCTGTTCTTCAGCCAGAAAGCGGGTGAAATCCTCGGATTTCGGACGAACAGGGCCATAATGCATATAGACCTTCAAATCCGGTGCAAAACGTTCGAGTTCTTTTTGCCAGTTGCCAAGAACCGATGTCGGGCAGATGATCAATGAAGGCTGCTCCTGTTTCTTGGAATGGACATGCAATAAATAGGAAATAAGCTGTACCGTCTTGCCAAGACCCATGTCGTCAGCGAGGCACAGGCCGAATCCTTCCTCTCTCATAAACACCAGATAGTCAAAGCCGATTTTTTGATAGGGGCGAAGTTCCGTGAGCAGGTTTTCAGGAATTGCGGTCGGCGGCAGATCCCGTTTATCGAGCAATTTATCCAACAGGACTTTCAATGATTTATTCAAATTGAATTCGACAAGCGGATCGTCTTCTTCTGAGGATTCTTCAAGCATGATTTCCGGTACATTCTGGAACAGCATATCCTTGATCGTCCAATCGGCATCATCCGCTTCTTCGATCATTTTGCGCAATTGCATGAGCAGATTTGAATCGACCCGCACCCATTCGTTCCCGATGCGAATAAACTCTTTATTGTCGGAAACAAGCCTTTCGAAATCCTGCATGCTAAGTTCATGGCCGTTCAATGAAAACTGCCAGTCAAAACGGATAATTTGATCCAATCCGACAACTGAAGCTTTTTTGGCAGGGGAATGGACGTTGGCTTTTACGCGTATTTTCGATTCCTGCACGGCCTGCAGCCAGGAAGGTATCGACACTTCAATGCCGAAAGCCTGTAAAATTTCCGTGTCGCTGCGCAGAAACTGGAGGACCTCGGCGTCGGTCCATTCTGCGTGATGGAGACGGGTTTCATCGAAACTTTCAATAGACGGGCAAAGGCTCAGGATAAGCGCCTGCTTCTCTGCAATTTCGGCGTGTCGGCTGCGCCATTTCTCCGGCAGCACTTTTTCGAGCGGTTCATCCATCCGCCGTTTGGAAGGCGTCCAGTAAACACTGCCGCGTTTCGATCGCAGTACGACTTTAAACGACCATTCCGGCGTTTCATCGGGTTCGCTCAGTTGAACAGCGATTACATAATCGTCTGCCGGTTCCAATCCATCCCATCCGGCATGTTGGATGAAATGCCGGATATAAGGCAATTGGGCAGTCGACAGCCCTTTTTGGCGAAGCTGCTGGCCAATGGTATCACTGAGGAAAGCCTGAATATCCATATCGCCATATTTACTGTCGATAATAATTTCTTCGCCTTCCACAGAAACGTTTTCCCATAAACGGGGATCATTCAACGAATCCGAAACTTTTTCGGCAAGTTCAAGCCAGGCGATATCGTCATCGGTCTGTCCTTTGAAGGTGACATAGTGATGATCGTCGCCATTAAAGAGCCGAACAAAGTCAGCGGGGGACAGGACCAGGTCCAGTCCATCCATTTCCGATTTCAGACCAAAAAAACTGGCCTTATCCATAAAATACAAATAAGGAGTCCAGATCTCGGGAGGAATCCGATTTCCGGTTTCATTGATTGCCTGAACGCGGAAACTGTCTCCCTTGGTGATTTTCAAATAGTAGATGCGGCTTCCTTCTGTTTGGAATTGAGTCATACCAAGTTTCCTTTCTCAATCTCTTCCTGCAGTGCCCGTAGCCGTTTATTCTGCGTCCGGATTTCTTTCATATATGATTTCCAAAATTCCATTTGATCACTTTTTTTGCAAGCGGATTTCATCTTTTTCCATATGCGGACGGCTTGTTTATAGCTTGCCCGGCTGCGTTCATCCAAATGGGACATTGCGTAGCGGTGGTAAAGTGGCAGCACAAAATCAGGTGCAGCTTCCTGGACTTCCTTCAAACCGCATTCTTCAGCGAAATAAAGAGGGGAAGAATGCATATGATGAAGTTCCGCCCATTGTTTGAATAAGCCTTTTTCAATCAGGTACGTCGAATAGGCAGGCAATCCGTAATGGCCGAACTGGCGGAACAGATCTTCCCAATCCTTTTCATCCAAGTGGATAAGGGAGAACAGGCGGCTCAGCGTGCGTACGTATTGCTGACGATATTGCGTATACAAACCTTCGAACAGAAAGGTTTTCACATGCGGTTTGACTGCCATTAAAATAACTTCCAGAGCCTGGTTGTGCTTTTCCTGTTCTGCCAGAATGGCCAATTGGATCCAATCATGTGTTTCGTTCGGTGCAATTTTTTTGAGTGCAATCGTGTCTTTCAGCAAAATTGCAAAAAAAGCAGTAATCCGTTCGTCCGGTCGCGGGAATAAAGTGAGTTCACTTTTTCGCAGCTGGTCACTGGTGAAAAGATGTGTCCAGAACAATTGATAGACGGTCAGGCGCTGTGATGAAGATCCATCCTTTATGGCCGCAAACGACCGGACCATTTCACGGAGATGATTGAAGAAGGCATCGGATTCGAATGTCCGGTGCTGTCCATGCAATTGGCCGAGCAGATCCCGCAAATCGTGGAGCTCATCTTCGAACCATGTCTTGAAAAAAGAGTGGTGGACATCATTGGTGCCGGATATATAAGTCGGCCAAACTTCAGCCAATGAAATGAAATGGGCATAGGCGCGGAACAATGTTTTCCATTCGCGCTCAAGCGGAACGAAAGACAAAGCGTTTTTCAGGCGCCCTTCATACATCTGTTCAAAGTAAAAATAATTCCTCGATGTATAATCCGGAATCGGATCTCGCCAGACACTTCGAATAACTTTTGTCCATTGCTCCGGTGACCGTTGTTTACCAATAGTTGAAAGTTGTTCTTTTTCCTGGGCGCGCCAATCGGCCACCCATCCGGCCAGCGAACCGACTTTCTGATACAACGCGAAAATCACAGCAAGCCGGTGCCGGCACATCTCTTCCTGCGGACAGGCGCAGACAGCCGTCTCATTTTCAAAACTCAAGACAACTCTTACAGAATGAGCGTCTTTGACACTCGCCTCAAGCAGCAGGCGTTCTTCATTGAATGACTGGATTTGAACTCCGTCATGGCGAACTAAAAAGACCGCTTTTCGAACCATTTCCTCGTCCAGCGCACGCGCGGGAGAGAGGGATTTCTCGATAGCAGCCATATAATTGCGGATCGTATCTTCATATTGTTGTGCCAGGGATTGAACCGTAGCCATTTGCATCGCCCCAAAATAAAACTTTCCTTCTATTATACTTGTTTCCGGGGGGCGCGTAAACGGGGAAGGGGAGTTCGCTGCTGGTCAGATTTTTAATGCCGCTTTTTCCGTCAGTATTCACTGTGTTCAATTTATGGCAATTTATAAAAAACCCGGAAAAAAAGGTGGAATATAAGTGGATAAATCTAAGGTTTTTTAGTTACGAAACGAGGAATCTGTGGTATGATTAATTAAACAGAATATTCTAAAATAAGAGAGGGGGGAGCTATGATGTTGCATGTAAAAATGATGAAACCATTCTATACAAAGAAAGAAGACCATCTTGTAAAGTTCGTCTTTGCCTACCAGTACCTCTCAATCATGAAAGATGATGAGCTGTTTCATTTCATCCCGGTTGAAGGCAAGGAAATTGTAGTCAATACGAATACTTTCCAGGTGGAAAATTTATCTGAAGTATTCGTTTTCCAGAAAGGGAACAGGTTTATCCGTCTGCCACTCTATCAGTTATTGCTGGTGTCCGATATCCATATGCATCTCCAGTCAATTCTGCAAGGGGAGAATGCGGGTATCGCCGAGATTCCGGATCAGGCAAAATCTGAAGCGATGGAAGCGATTGAATTCCTGGAGCAAGAAAATTTCAATCGTATGATAGACCACGCACTTGAGTTAAGGGATGAAGTGATGTTCAATGATTTAATGGATCAACAACAGCTTAATGGAGGTATGCCAAGTGAAGCTTGAAGAGAGATATACAATATTTAAACGTGAATAATGACGTCTGCCCGGATAAGATGGGGGAGACGTTTTTGTTTGCCAAAAATTAAGTGCAGCAAAAACCCCCTGTTTCCTGACAATCCGGAAATAGGGGGTTCATGGTTTATAAATATACATAAGTCACCTCTACATCATAGTGAAAAAGTTGACGATCAGCATGACGATTGCTGAGCCAGCGATTCCCAGTGCAAGATCTTCCCATCCCAGTTCCAATGCTTTTTCAAAGTTCATAACAATCCGCTCCTTTTTAGTTTCTATATTCTATAGAAGATCTTGCTTGCAAGTTATAAATCTTTGCTATTTTTATAACTTGTTCTGATTATATGGAATTATCAAATAATTGTCATGATACTATATTACTAAAAATTTTAAATAATTAAAATATAATAAATACCTTAAGATATTGGTATTTAATACGAAGGGTATTATACGTAAATTGGGTACATGTTTTGGGAAGAGAAACCGATAAAAATTCCGCCTGCTTGATGAATGGATGATGCATTGATATATTGAAGGGAAGCAGAACCAAGGGGTCAGTCGATACTATATCTACATAAAAGGAGCAGATACATATGAGAATATTGCCAAAACGGTTGAAACGTGGAGATACTGTTGGTGTGATTGCGCCATCCAGTCCCCCGAACCTTGAGAATTTGAAGAAGGCGTTGCCTTTTTTGGAAGAGCTAGGCCTGAACGTAAAAATGGGCAGTTCAGTGGAAGCGAAGCATGGTTACCTTGCGGGTACGGAAGAAGAGCGGCTGGCGGATTTCCATGCCATGTTCGAAGATCCGGAAGTGGCAGGCATCATCTGTGCTGGTGGCGGTTATGGAGCCGCACGTTTTGCAGAGCAGATTGATTTTGGCATGATTAAGGAAAATCCGAAAGTGTTCTGGGGGTATTCGGATATCACTTTCCTCCACACTGCCATCGGACAATTTGCAGATCTTGTGACTTTCCACGGACCGATGCTTGCTTCTGATGTCGGCAAGGACGAATTTCATGAACGGAGCGGCCGCATGTTCGGCCAATTATTTGCACCGTTCGAGCTTCATTATGATGAAGGCATTTCCACTTTGACGGCCATCGGAAGAGGTGTAGGACAGGGCGAACTGGTCGGCGGCAATTTATCGTTGTTGCGGAGCGGAATCGGAACAAAATTTGAAATCAATACAAAAGACAAGATTTTATTGATTGAAGATACGAATGAGCAGCCCTATGAAGTGGACGAAATTTTGAACCAATTGCGGCTGGCCCGGAAATTCGAGGGACTGGCGGGCATAGTGATTGGTGATTTCAAAAATTCTGAACCGAAAAAACCGGATGAATCGCTCAGCCTCGACCAAGTATTCGACCATTATTTCAAAGATCTCGGCATCCCGGTCGTAAAAGGCTTTAAAATCGGCCATTGCGAACCGCATTTTTCGGTGCCATTGGGTGCGGTGGCGAAACTGGATACTGAGGAAATGACACTGACAATCCTGCCGGGCGTGCAATAAGTACTTGCAGAGTTTCTGAACAAGGAGGAATGGCAATGGTGCTGAAACAATCAGCGGTGTGCGGTATACCGGTGGCAACGGTTTGGAGTTCACCCGATAAAGCGCGCGACGTCGATATGGAAGGTTTAAGCGCAACAGGACGGATCAATAATTGGGTTGAAGCGATGAATATGGATCAGACACGTGACCTTATGGAAAGCGGACGGATTGAAACACAATTGCTATACGGTGAACCGGTTGAAATCGACGTGGTAGTTGATGGCTGGGCGAAAATTGCAGCGCTTTGGCAGCCAAGCGGTAAAGATGAGCGTGGGTATCCGGGGTGGGTGCCTGTTGCTCAATTGAAAGAAGTGGAACTCTTTGAGGAATTTGACTACGCCCGCATTACCGGACGTCATGCCCAGTTGTGGACGCCAGAGTTCAAGCCGCTGACCACTATTTCATTTAACACAAAACTCCCGGTACTGGAAGTGAATGATTTTGTCCGTGTTCAGACGCCGGACGGAGATGCGCTGATTCGGTCCATAGACGTTGAAATCCTAGAGCGTTCCCACGCGAAAACGGGAACAACAGGAGCAGACATCGTCAAAATGGCGGAACAATTTTTAAACCTGCAGTATTTCTGGGGCGGGATGTCGAGTTATGGCTATGATTGTTCGGGTCTGACCTTTAATGTCTTCGGTGCTGCAGGAATTAAAATCTCACGCGATGCCGGAGATCAGGCTATAGAAGGTGAGTCGGTGGATAAAAATTCTCAGACAGATTGGCAGGTCGGCGATCTGTTGTTCTTTGCCGATGACTATGGCCGCGCAGCGGTGCGTCATGTTGGAATCTATTATGGCAATGGAATGATGATCCATTCACCGACAGCGGGGCAAGGCTATTGAAATCATTGAAATCACGGCCATCAAGTATGCGGATGAATTATGTGCGGTGAGGCGTTTTGCCCTTCAACAGGAGAAATAACCGGACTGCCAACTGTGAAGCGGTACTCAAAAGATGATAAATCCACGCTTTTATGATACAATATACAGATATTGTTTCTAAAAGAGAGGCGTGGATAACAATGGCATTTCAACCACATGAAAAAGAAGTATCAGAATTTGTAGCTGCCCGTTATATCGGGGAATGGATATCCTTTACCCGCAATGACGTCGAAGTCAGTGGAACCATATTTAAAATTATGGACAATTCGGTAATTGTTGAAATTTCGCCTGAAGATGCGAAAGAAATTGGTGCACCGTCCAACATGACCGTAATTTCACATAAGAAATATAAAATTGTTGCAGATCAATAAGGATGGAAACTTTCGCACACTGCGGAAGTTTTTTTTTGAAAAATTTCGGTTGCATTGATTGTTGTTGAAATATTATATTGTAAAATGTACCAATTTAAGCATTCCAATGTTCATCAGTTTTTGGTAAAGTAAGGGATGATTACATACGCGGAAATTCAATCGCCACGAAGGGAATAAAGCCATATGATATTTGATTTTAAGTTCTGGCATTATTTCGCCAGACAGGGAGAACTCATACATAATCTTGAAAATTCGGAAATGCGGCATTTCAATAAGAGGCTCGGGTGGCTTTTTGCGTTGGGAGTCCTGCTTTTTGCCGTGCGTGAAATTTGGGGAATGAACACCTCGACACTGACGCCATACCTTATTGCCGGAGATTTTGACACATATACGCTTGCCCGCTGGATATCACTCGCCGGCACTCTTATCTGGGCCGGCATTTATTTGGCTTTCCATACATACGGAGCGGCGTTCCTGTTCAGCCGGATTTTGAAAATCCCATGGCGCGCTGCGTTAGTGATGCAGACTTATGTTACAGCGATTCTTGTCATCGAAAAAGCGTTGCTGTTTCTAATTTTTGCTGTACTCGGCTACACAACTTTTTTGTCGATGTTTTCATTTGGCCCGCTGGCGGCGATGTTTTTTGATCATTCCTTTATCATTCTGACTTTTAACCAGCTGACAATTTTTACATCGCTCATTATTGCCATCCAATACCGTTTCCTCCGCAATTATGTGGAATTTTCACCGAAACTGCTGCTGTTCGGGCTTATCATTCTCCATCTGCTAATCGCAGTGGCGATTGGCGCATTGGACTTTGTGCCAGTCGAGGACATGCTGGAAGGTTTCACGGAAGGAGATGTTCCAGGTGAATAAATACTTTGCAATCGGCTTATCAATTGCCATCACCGCATTTCTGGCGGCGAATGCAATCCTATTGTTCAGCGACAAGAGCCTTGTTCCAAAAAAAGTTTATATCAGTGAATATGAACGTGTATACACGAGCAACTATACTGAAAAACTAGCGAAAGAGGCAGTTACAGCGCCGCTGGGAGCAACGGAAATCTTCATACAGGATTCCGAAGCTGTAGATCAATGGATTATCAATGAAGGCGATTATGTCGAAGCGGGTACTGAACTTGCCCTGCTGAACGAATCGGAAAGTGAAGAACAGCGAGCGATTTGGGAAGCGCAGGAAACAGCGCTGCGCACTGAATTGCTCGAGGTCCAAAACGCTGTGAGAGATCTTGAAACGGCCCGTTCCCGCCAGTCCGGCTCGAGCTCCGACAGTTCGACCGATCGGGATACGGTCACCAATGAAGATGGAGACACCGTTGAACTCGACGTCAATGTTTCATTGGATGTTGAAGTTCCGCAGGATGGCTCCTATGCAGCTGGAATTGCGGAGGCAGAACAGCGCCTCGCAGCGATTGAAACTGAATTGGCCGTCGTTGAAGCCCAATTGGCTCAGAATACGGCCACTCCCGCGCTAATCAGCCCGGTAGAAGGCATTGTCGGAAAAATCGATGCCGGTTCACAACCTATGAGCATTGAAATTTATTCGAGTGAAAAATTATTCATGACTTATGTTATTGAAAAAGAATGGCTCGAAGTCAACGCGGAAGATCGCGTGTTCGTCCACGTCGATGGAATTCCAGAGGCCATGCCTGCCAGAGTGCACAGCGTATCAGAGCTGCCGGCTGACAATTCCAAATGGCTGGAAGCTTACCGCGCCCTCGATCCTGTCGATCAGGCGAACCCGATCGCGATTTACGAAGTTCTCATCATGACGGAAGAACCCATTACGGACGCCGTTCCATATGGCAAAACCGCCAATACTTCCATTATTATCAATGAAGCAACAGATGCTGTCGCCTTAAAAGACGACTGGATTTTTGACCGCTATGACGGCACTGGCAATGTATTTGCACTGGACCAGGATGGATATGCGGTAGACATGCCGATATCCATTGCATTCGGACTGGATGGCAAAGCTATTTTGAGTGATGGTGTGCAAGCCGGGGCAACTGTTGTGGATAATGATTTACTGAGAGAATTCGGATCTGCCCCAATGACCTTCCTGCCATTCCCGAGCATTCAGCCGGACATGGAACATGCAAAAAATACCTATTGGCGCAAATATGTGGAATATCTTTTAGCAAGATAATGAACTTAGACCCGCGAGCGGCTGCTCGCGGGTTTTTGTATAGAATGAATTCGCTTGTTTGGAGGGTGTTTGTCATATAGCGGGGTTTTGCTGACGTATAAACTCATTTAGGTGTCGTATGACGGCGTTTTGTTGTCGTATAAACTCGTAAAGCTATCGTATAGCGGAGTTCACCTTACGCATAGCGAGTTTTACTTAACGTGTCCCTATTTCCTGTGGCTTTTTCCGAACGAACGAAGACCTTTTGATCGGAAAGCAGTCCGCCGCCAGCGGACTGCCCAGTGGGCGGCAGAAGCCGCCCGTCAATACCGGTTTGGGGGTTGAATTGCTTGGGTGGTGGGTTGGTTGTCGTATAACGGGTTTTGTTGTCGTATAAACCTTTATAGATGTCGTATAGCGGAGTTCACCTCACGTATAGCGAGTTTTACTTAACGTATCTCCATTTCCTGCGGCTTTCTCCAAAAGAATGAAGACCTTTTGATTGGAAAGCAGTCCGCTCCCGGCGGACTGCCCAGTGGGCGGCGAATCGCCGCCCGATCAATACCGGTTTTGGGGGGTGAGTTGCTTGGGGTGAGGGTGTGTTGATGGATAGCGGAGTTTTGTTGTCGTATAAACTCGTTTTGTTGTCGTATAAATTCGCTTACCTGCCGTATAGCGGAGTTCACCTTACGCATAGCGAATTTTACTTAACGTGTCCCCATTTCCTGCGGCTTTCTCCGAACGAACCAAGACCTTTTGATTGGAAAGCAGTCCGCTGCCGGCGGACTGCCCAGTGGGCGGCGAATCGCCGCCCGATCAATACCGGTTTTGGGGGGTGAGTTGCTTGGGTGGAGGGTTGGTTGTCGTATAGCCGAAGTTTGTTGACGTATAAACTTGTTTAACTGCCGTATAGCGGAGTTTACCTCACGTATAGCGAGTTTTACTTAACGTGTCCCCCTTTCCTGCTACTTTCTCCGAACGAACCAAGACCTTTTGATTGGAAAGCAGTCCGCTACCAGCGGACTGCCCAGTGGGCGGCGAATCGCCGCCCGATCAATACCGGTTTGTGGGGTGAGTTGCTTGGGATGAGGGTGTGTTGATGGATAGCGGAGTTTTGTTGTCGTATAAATTCGCTTACCTGCCGTATAGCGGAGTTCACCTCACGCATAGCGAGTTTTACTTTACGCGTCCCACTCTCCTGCGGCATTCTCCAAACGACAGAACGAAAACCCGTGAACGGCAAGCGGTCAGCGGCGCTAGAGTTGCCGCCACAATTCATTCCCAGTTTAATACTTTTACTAAATAATGGTATTATAAGAAAATGATAAGTAAAGAAATGGAGTGGGGATGATGAATGAAACGGATTGGCGGTTTAAAATTGCCCACCGGGAAGCTTTAATCGGCGTGGGGCTGGCGCTGTTCAATTTTATCTGGTGGTTCGGCTTCGCATATGGCCTGGGCTCGCGGCCGGTGGAAGAGTATACCTACGTCTTCGGGTTGCCGGCCTGGTTTTTCTACAGCTGTGTCGTAGGATTCCTCGTCATCGCAATCCTCGTGATTGTCATTGTGAAATTCTTTTTTGTGGAAGTGCCGTTTGATGGGGAAGAGGAGGAGAAACGATGAATTATGCTGTGTTGATTCCGATGATCGTTTTTCTCATCCTCATTTTCTTCATAGGCTATTGGTCGAGCCGCAAACTGGCGTCATCGTCGAATTTCATCAGCGATTATTTCCTCGGTGGCCGTGAACTCGGCGGTTTTGTGCTGGCGATGACGATGGTCGCGACATACGGCAGTGCCTCGAGTTTTCTAGGAGGTCCCGGAACTGCTTATACAATGGGTTTCGGCTGGGTGCTGCTGGCGATGACGCAGGTTGTCACCGGCTATTTCGTGCTGATGATTCTCGGCAAAAAATTTGCAATCATGGCTCGCCGTTATGGAGCGGTGACGATGATTGATTTCCTGAAAGCGCGTTACAACAGCAAAGCCGTGGTCCTATTATCTGCGCTCAGCATCATCATCTTCCTGTTTTCCGCCATGGCGGCCCAGTGGATCGGCGGCGCGCGGCTGATTGAATCGCTGACTGGCTTGTCCTATAATTCAGCGCTGTTCCTGTTTGCCGTCAGTGTGCTGGTTTACGTCACGATCGGCGGTTTCCGGGCGGTTGCGCTGACGGATGCCGTGCAGGGAGCAGTGATGCTGGTCGGAACGGCAATCCTTTTGATCGCGGTCATTATTACGGGCGGCGGCATTCCCACAATCGTCCAGGATTTGATCAATGAAAACCCGAATCTCGTGACACCATACGGAGCGGAAGGCGATTTATCCGCAGCTTACGTATCATCTTTCTGGATACTCGTCGGCGTCGGTGTTGTCGGGTTGCCGCAGATTGCGGTCCGGGCAATGTCCTATAAAAATTCTCGCTCGATGCACCGGGCGCTCATCATCGGAACGCTCGTCACCGGCATCATCATGCTCAATATGCACCTCATCGGTGTCTTCGCGCGTCCAATTCTGCCGGGCATCGATGTCGGCGACAAAGTCATTCCGCTGATTGCACTCGAAACCTTGCCGCCGTGGCTCGCGGGAATCGTCCTTGCTGCACCGATGGCGGCAATCATGTCGACGGTCGATTCGCTATTGCTTATTGTCAGCTCATCGATTGTCCGTGACGTCTATTTGAATTACATAAAACCGGAAGCGGAATTGAAGACCATCAAACGCATTTCGTTCGGCGTAACGGCCATGCTCGGAATTGGCGTCTTCCTGTTGGCACTTGATCCGCCGGATTTATTGATCTTCCTGAATTTATTCGCGTTCGGCGGTTTGGAAGCGGCGTTCGTCTGGCCGATTGTGCTCGGGCTCTACTGGAAATGGGGCAATAAATACGGAGCCATCGCGTCGATGGTGACGGGAATCGGCACATATGTCGCGCTGCATTTTTATAATCAGGCGTACGGCAACCTGTTCGGCGTCCATACCGTGACGTTTCCGGTGCTGCTGTCGCTCGTGGCGTTCATCGCATTCAGCCTGCTGATCGGGCGGAAAGCTTATGATTATTCGGTGTAGTCATTTACTTTCCCAGCAACAGAGCGTAAAATGGATGTTTATTACGAAATCCGAAAGAAGGCATGACTGGGTTGAAACAATGGAAAGTATATCTGATCCTGACCGGCGTCATGATCGTTTGGGGATTTAATCTTGCAACAGTTAAATACATGGTGGAATTCGTCGGTCCGGTGACTTTGACGACATTCCGGATTCTCGTCGCTGGGATATCAGTTTTCATCATTCTTGCCTTTTTCCGCCTGTTGCGCTGGCCCACCCGTGTTGATTGGAAATACATATTACTAGGGTCGTTATTGAACGTCGTCTCACATCATTATTTCCTGTCGAATGCATTGACCTTGACTACTGGCACAAATGCCGGGTTGATTCTCGGCACGGGTCCGATGCTGACGGCGGTGCTGGTGGCGCTCATCATGCGCAACTATCCGTCGCGGCTGCAATGGCTCGGCGTCGTCATCGGCCTGGCCGGTGTCGTTCTCACGGTGCGCGTAGGCAGCGGCCCGACAAGTGGCATGAATATCGGCGATCTCTTCGTCTTCATCTCGATCCTGACGCAGGTGCTGAGTTATATCGTCATTGCCAATGCCTCGAAAAACTTGGATCCCCGGCTGATGACGGGCTATATGTTCATCATCGGCTCCGCCGTGCTGTTCTTAATCTCGCTCGTGCAGGAACCGGGCGGCATAGCGGCATTTGCGGAAGTTCCGCCGATATTCTGGTTCGCCTTCCTGTTCTCGGCTGTACTCGGCACATCCGTCGGGCATATGCTCTACAATTATTCGATCGGCCAGGCGGGTCCGACAAAAGCGGCGATCTTTATGAACCTCAACACTTTGTTTTCACTGATCGCGGCGGCCATCATTTTAAATGAAACCATTCTGCCCGGCCACCTGGGTGGCTTTGTGCTGATTGTGATCGGCGTCCTTTTCGGCTCAGGAGCCGCAGAAGACCTTTATGCAAAAAGAAAGAAACGGTTCAGCACCCGCTGAACCGTTTTTTCTTGTTCTTATGCACATTATTATTTAAGATGAAGAAGAAAAGACTTTATATATGTTGAATTAAAGAATCAGCTTTTTATATACCGCTTCGGCGCTCTGGACAAAGCTCCTGCAATAAGCCGAGAAGACCGCTCGTCTTTTGCTCCGTCGGCATTCGCCTGCTCCTGGAACGCGCCGGCGCTAGGCGACACCTCGATATGGAGCAAAACAGCGCAGACGCCCAGGGGACCAAGCGAAGGGCTGAGATCCACTCGGGCGAAGTGAAACGAGACCGAGTTAGCTCAGCGCGAGCCTCCAGGCAAGCAAGCTGTTTTGCGGAATATCGAATACTTTGGATTTATTACTTCAATGTATAATAGAAGAAACTAATGAATGGATCGGAGATTATTATGACTTTAACCCTTAATCCACGGGCGGAAGCCCTTGTTATTTCCGGTATCCGCCAGTTTTTTAATCAGCTGGTGGATTACCCGGATGCCATCAACCTGACAATCGGCCAGCCTGATTTTCCAACGCCGGAAGCGGTGAAGCGAGCAGGGATGGACGCAATTGCAGCCAATAAAACAAGTTATTCCCATAATGCGGGGCTGATCGAACTGCGCCAGGAAGTGGCTTCATTTTTCAGCGACAGTTACGGGCTTGCTTATGACCCGCAGACGGAAATCATCATCACGAACGGTGCCAGCGAAGCGCTCGATTCTGTGCTCCGGACCATTATCGAAAAAGGCGATGAAGTCATTATTCCGGCTCCGTGCTATGCGGGCTATGTGCCGTTAGTCGAGCTGAACGGCGGGAAAGCGGTGCTCCTTGATATCTCGGACACCGGCCTGGTTCCGGATCCAAAGCGTTTGGAAGCGGCCATTACGGACAAAACGAAAGCGGTGCTGTTCAATTTCCCTTCAAATCCAACTGGGGTCAGTTTGAATAAAGAAGAGACAGAAGCGCTGGTTAAAGTATTGAAGGAGCATGAAATCTTTGTCATTGCGGATGAAATCTATTCTGAAAATGTCTTTGAGGGGGAACATATTTCATTCGCGTGCTATAGCGAAATCAAAGACCGGACTTTCCTCGTGCACGGCTTGTCGAAATCACATTCGATGACGGGCTGGCGGATGGGCTTTTTACTCGGACCGGAACGATATACGAAGCATATTTTGAAAGTGCATATGTACAACACGGTGTGCGCGTCCTTGCCAAGCCAGCATGCGGCGATTGAGGCGTTGCGCAACAACCGCTTTGTGCCGGATGAAATGAACGCGGCCTATAAGATGCGGCGTGATTATGTATACGGCAAATTAGTGGAAATGGGCTTTGATGTCGTCAAACCGACCGGCGCATTCTACATATTTCCTTCCATTGAGAAATTCGGTATGTCTTCCTTTGACTTCGCCACGCGCCTGTTGAAAGAAGGTGGAGTGGCCGCAGTGCCGGGTTCGGCTTTTACTGAACACGGCGAAGGTTTCCTGCGCATTTCGTATGCCTATGCGATGCCGACACTCGAACTGGCGATGGAGAGGATAGCCAATTGGCTGAAAACTGTGCAAGTGACGGAAAGGGGATAAGTTATGGACTTATTATGGGGAACACCGGAGAAATTACAGCAATTGCTTTGTGAAATGGTCGGCTGGAACAGTATCACACTTTCAGAAGGGGAAGTGGAATTCGCTTATAAACTGAAAGATAAGTTGGAACAGATCCCTTATTTCCAGAACAATCCGGAGAAGATCTATCTCGGTGAAGTCAATTGGGATCGCCAATACGTCACCGCTTTATACAAACATCCGGAAGCGACCGACACGATTGTCCTTATGAGCCATTTTGATACCGTTCAAACCGGGGAATACGGTGATTTGGAGCCACTCGCCTGCAACCCGCGTGAACTGACGGAAGCAATGAAAGGGATTCGAGGGGAGCTGGACGAATATGCTCAGGCAGACCTCGATTCGGGTGAATATTTGTTCGGCCGCGGCACGATGGACATGAAAGCGGGTCTCGCGATGCATATGGCGACGCTCGAGAAAGCCGCTGCCAATGAATGGCGGATCAATCTCGTGTTATTGTCCGTGCCGGATGAGGAAGTCAATTCTGCCGGTATGCGCTACAGCGTCAGCAAATTGCTCGACCTTGAACGCGAATACGGACTGGAATATATTTTATTCCTTAACGGCGAGCCTTCATTCGCGCAGCATCCGGGTGACCAGGACCATTACATCTACAGCGGATCGATCGGCAAAATCATGCCATCCGCCATGTTCTACGGCAAAGAGACGCATGTCGGCGAACCGTTGTCGGGCATAACGTCAAGCTATATTTCGACGTATCTGACACACCGCATGGAATGGAATCCCACATTCAAAGAGACGGTCTACGGCGAAACGACGCCATTGCCTGTAACTCTGACGCAACGTGATATTAAGGAGTTCTATTCAGCGCAGACGCCGTACCGCACATTTGCGTTGTATAATGTCTTCACGATGGAGCATAGTGCCGAACAAGTTTTTGACTTATTCGAAAAGGTCGCGGAAGAAGCGGCAGCGCATTGCATGGAAGATTATATGGTAATGTGCAACAATGAAAACATTGAACCGGTCGGTGTAATCAGGGTCATGCGTTACGAAGACCTGGTGAAATACGCGCTGGATAAATTTGGAATTGAGTATTTCAACGACCTGATCCGGGATACGCTCATGCATCCGGAATGGGACGTTCGCGAAAAGTCGATGCATATCACAGACATCCTGCTGGTCAATTGCCAGGAACTGACGCCGGCGATAATTATCATGTTCGCGCCGCCATATTATCCGGCGGTCAACTCGTCAGAAGACGAACTGGTCAAACGCTGCATCGGGCAAATCAAGGAAAACGCCATGGCAAAATTCGGCCATGAACTCAATCAGATCCATTACTTCAATGGTATTTCCGATTTGAGCTATGTAAATTATGGCGAACAGAAAGACGGTTGGATCACCTACGAAGCCAACACGCCGGTTTACGGAGATGCCTACAGAATCCCGTTCCAGACGATGAAGCAATTAAAAGCGCCGGTTCTCAACATCGGCCAATTCGGCAAAGATGCCCACAAACGTACCGAACGCCTCCACATCAAAAACGCATTCGAGCAGATGCCGGTACTGTTGGAGGAAATGATTTTGTCTATACCAGTAAAGAGCCGCCTGTGAGGGTGGCTTTTTTCTGTGGGAGATGTGAGGGATAAGGGGTTATGTGTGAGGGAAACTCCGCTATACAGCAGCTAAACGAGTTTATACGACAACAAAACCCGGCTATACGACAACAAATCGCCGCTATCCATCAACACACCCACCACCCAAGCAACTCAACCCCCAAACCGGTATTGATCGGGCGGCGCCTGCCGCCCACTGGGCAGTCCGCCGGGAGCGGACTGCTTTCCAATCAAAAGGTCTTCGTTCTTTCGGAGAAAGCCGCAGGAAATGGGGACACGTTAAGTAAAACTCGCTATGCGTGAGGTAAACTTCACTATACGGCAGCTAAACGAGTTTATACGACAACAAAATCCCGCTATACGACAACTAATCCTCCACACCAAGCAGCTCAACCCCAAACCGGTATTGATTGGGCGGCGCTCGCCGCCCACTGGGCAGTCCGCCGGGAGCGGACTGCTTTCCAATCAAAAGGTCTTCGTTCTTTCGGAGAAAGCCGCAGGAAATGGAGACTCGTTAAGTAAAACTCGCTATGCGTGAGGTAACCTTCGCTATACGACAACAAAACGAGTTTATACGACAACAAATCGCCCCTATCCAACAACACACCCACCACCCAAGCAGCTCAACCCCCAAACCGGTATTGATCGGGCGGCTTCTGCCGCCCACTGGGCAGTCCGCCGGGAGCGGACTGCTTTCCAATCAAAAGGTCTTCGTTCTTTCGGAGAAAGCCGCAGGAAATGGGGACTCATTAAGTAAAACACGCTATGTGTGAGGTGAACTTCGTTATACGACATCTATAAAGGGTTATACGACAACAAAACGAATTTATACGACAACAAATCGCCCCTATCCATCAACACACCCACCACCCAAGCGAATCACCATAATCTCATATAAGTTAAATGTCAAAAAAACATCATACATCACATAATATCAGACACAAATCTCATTTTTGAGGTTATATGAGCTCTCAAATTTCATATTTGGATAAATATGGAATAATCTGAAAATCTATGCTACTATTGATAGAGGGGTGGCTGCTATAATTATCAAATTCCGCAAGAAGCCGGCTAAAATTGAGGGATATGAAGCATTGTTGAAAAGGTTGCCGCTATACCATCCAAAACAGGAACTTGTTGAAGATTTTCTCAAATCCAGCAAAGCCGGCTTTGGTGGAGAAGAACGGCTGGACCAGTTGATGAAATATTTTAGCCCGGATTATCCGTATTTAATTATCCAGGACTATTCGATTTCCTCGAGCATGGAATTGCAGGTGGATACGATTTTATTGACCCAGTCCTGCATCATCCTATTAGAAGTAAAAAATATTTCGGGGCGGCTTCGATTTACGCTGAATCCCAGTACGCTCCGCCAAACGACGGCGTCCGGCATCGAACGCGGTTATAAAAGTCCATTGGTTCAGATGGAAATGGCAAAGTGGAAATTTGCAAATCTGTTAAAAAGCATCGATATTTCCTTGCCAGTTCATGCATTTCTGGTGATTGCCTATCCAAACCAGATCGTCGAAGACTCGCCGCCTGGTTCGATAATCTGGAGCGCGGACGAAGTAATGATCCGGTTGCAGAATTTCAAAATGCCGCCGGAAATCATCTCCATTGACGAAATGCATAGGCTCGGCCAGCAATTGCTGAGTCTCTATTCAGAATACAATCCGTTTCCGCTTGCACCGAAAATTGGTATCAATCCTGATGAAATAAAAAATGGCGTATTTTGTCCAGCGTGCGAAATTACGAAAATGAATAAAATCAAACGCTCCTGGAAGTGTGAAGGTTGTGGATTGACAAATCCTGAGGCGCATCACCAGGCACTTCATGAATGGTTCATGTTAATAAAACCCAGCATTACAGTAGCTGAATGTAAAGATTTCTTAGAGTTGGAGCATCTTTCCTCAGCAAGGAGAATACTAAGCCATCCCTTCTATAAAAAGGCTTCCGACAGTAAGGTGCGGCGATATTATATGGACAAGCATGTGGGCATTCATGAAAAATGAATGTCTTTTTTTTGCGTGGCGACATGCTGCAGAGGCGTATATATTAGGTTGAAGTGGTTATGCGTGAGGCAAACTCCGCTATACGGCAGCTAAACGAGTTTATACGATAACAAAACTCGGCTATACGACAACAAAACTCGGCTATACGACAACCAACCCACCACCCAAGCAACTCAACCCCCAAATCAGTATTGATCGGGCGGCGATTCGCCGCCCACTGGGCAGTCCGCCGGGAGCGGACTGCTTTCCAATCAAAAGGTTTTCATTCTTTCGGGGAAAGCCGCAGGAAATGGGGATATGTTAAGTGAAACTCACTATGCGTGAGGTAAATTTCGCTATACGGCAGGTAAGCGAATTTATACGACAACAAAAAGCCACTATACGACAACAAAACGCCGCTATCCAACAACTAACCCCCAGCCCAAGCAACCCAACCCCCAAACCGGTATTGATCGGGCGGCGCCTGCCGCCCACTGGGCAGTCCGCCGGAGCGGACTGCTTTCCGTTCAAAAGGTCTTCATTCTTTCGGAGAAAGCCGCAGGAAATGGGGATATGTTAAGTAAAACTCGCTATGCGTGAGGTGAACTCCGCTATACGGCAGGTAAGCGAATTTATACGACAACAAAACGAGTTTATACGACAACAAAACTCCGCTATCCATCAACACACCCTCACCCCAAGCAACTCAACCCCCAAACCGGTATTGATCGGGCGGCTCCCGCCGCCCACTGGGCAGTCCGGCCGGGAGCGGACTGCTTTCCAATACAAAAGGTCTTCAATCTTTCGGAGAAAGCCGCAGGAAAGGGGGATACGTAAAGTAAAACTCGCTATAGGTGAGGCAAACTCCGCTATACGATAGCTAAACGAGTTTATACGACAACAAAACGCCGCTATACGACAACAAAACCCCGCTATCCGACAACTAACTACCCCCACCCAAAAACCACCACACCCGAAAAAAACCGGCAGGCGCATAGAAGCGCCTGCCGGTTGGGGTCAGTTTTCCAGTTCCAGGATATTGGTTTCTGTAAGGATTGTACCGTTGGTGTCGATGATTTTTGCCTGAATCTCGCCGGTTGTGTCAGCGTTTGGCAAAGTAGCTTTTAATTCGCCTTCGTTAAAGCTGGTTTCAAGCTGTTCACCATTGACGAACACTTTTGTGAAGCGCGTCAGGTGATCACCTTGAACTACAGCGAAAGCCTGGCCTTCCTGATTCACTTTTTCAACCGACTTGATAGCCGGAGCAGAAGCTCCTAAGCGGAAATCCTCATTGCTTTCCGCCACGAATGATTCATCATATTTGCGGCCAAATAAAGCATCATATTGAAGTAATTGATAAGAGTTGTAAAGCTCCGAATCGAAATCTATCTGGTCCAGGAAATCTTTGCGGGGGAACAGTCCGTTTCCAGAATTAAGTGCTTCATTTTGCAGGTTGGTTAACGATGTTCCTTCCAAACCGCTTTTCGCAAGAATATAGGCCGGCAAATAAGCTGGAGAAATTGTCAGATCCTCGCGTTCTTCTGAAAAATTATCCCATATAAGCAAGGGGGCTGAATATTTTTTTAAATAGTCCTCGTATTCACTGTCATCGAAGAAGTAATTGGCTTCGCGATAAACCTGGTCATTGGCCCCGAGCAGTGGAAGATGATCGCCGAAGTATACGACCATTACATCTTCATCTAATTCCTCGAAAGACTCAATCATCCGTTGAAGCTCGAGATCCATTTGCTGAATATTGTCGCTGTAAAACTCCAGGATGTTTTGTGAGCTTTCGCTTAACTTGCCATCCGCTTCCTTCATTTCCACTTCGATTTCAGCATAGTCCTTTTTCATATTGTCTACATAGGGACCATGATTTTGCATCGTAACCGCAAAAACGAAGTTTGGTTTATCGGCATTTGTAATTTGCTCGATTATCATGTCATTGACTTCACGGTCGCGATAATATTTGAAATCGACAACGGGATCAGTGATGAACTCGAGAGGGATGAACTGGTCAAATCCGATATTCTTATAAACACTGTTGCGCTGATAGAACCAATTATAATAGGAATGTATGGCGGTCGTTTCATAACCTTGTTCTTTCAATAGACTCGGCAAAGCCTGTACGGGTTTCTTCATATAGAACTGATAAGGAATTGAACCGTCCGGCAAATAGTTCATCGAAAGACCGGTAAGTGCTTCGAATTCGGTATTGGCTGTGGAACCGCCAAAAACAGGAGCCAGAATATCTCCGGATGTATGCTCTTCAGACAATGAATGGAAATATTCAAGCGGGTCTTTATTAAATGAAATCGAATCCATACGTGTAGGATCCCAGAAAGCTTCACTCATGATCATAACGATATGAGGCTTTTTGCCGTCTTTTTCATACGGTTCTTCACTGTATCGTTCAGTAAGTTCAGCAATTTTTTGTTCATTATAATCTTCTGGTGGATCGATTGAGAGCCACTTCAAATTTCGTGTGAAGCCCATGACAAATCCGTTCATCTGATAGTTTTTTGCCTGGTTATAGTCGATGGTATCAATGTGGTATTGGCTGCGGATAGCTGACTCGGATGCCTCCACTTCCTGGTAATATATGTAAGTGAACATTGAGCATGCCAAAATGCCGATCACTACACGATGCCAATTCCACGTTTTCTCTTTCGGCATTTTTATGATGGCATAGATAATAGCAGCCAACAGCAGAATTATGATAATTCCACCTGTGACGATCTGCCACATGGGAGTTGCTGATAAATAACTTACCATTGTACTTGCTTCAGAGATCAGCAGCATGTCCGCAGGGATAAGTGGATCTCCTCTGACAGTCAGTTTGACTTTATTGGCAACGGAAAGAATGATTGTCAACAGACTGAATACAAGGGACAATAAAAGGAATATTTTCCTTTTAAATATATGAAAGATAAAGAAAATAGACAGGAAAAACACATAAACAAGTGTGAATTCATGATATTGCGTTTTTACCCATTCGGGCATTGCCGAAAAACCCCTGTAAATCCCTTCGACAATAAATAACAACAGAAATGCATAAATTGGTATTGCAATATATGGCAGCAAGTAAACCACTACTTTTTTCATAGTTCCGACTTCCCCATTTCACTAATAATATTTATTTTAACCTTTTTTGATAAGAAAATTTGATGCATAGTACATTTTACAATTTCTATCATGTAAAGTAAAATGAGAATTTAGAGAAGAAATTAGGAAGGATTGACTGTGTTGCAATTTTCTATTGTTATACCATGCTTCAATGAAGAGAATAACATCCGCAATTTTCAGCTGGAAATGCAGAAAGTGATGGGACAATCTTATTCATATGAGCTTATTTTTATAAATGATGGCAGCCGCGATAAAACTGAACACGTTTTACGGGAACTATCCGAACAGGAAGAACATGTTTTCTATATATCATTCAGCCGAAATTTTGGAAAAGAGGCAGCGATGCTTGCCGGATTGGAATTTGCCAAAGGGGATGCCGTAATCATAATGGATGGCGATCTCCAGCATCCGCCGTCATTGATTCCCGAAATGATCGGTAAATTCGAAGAAGGGTACGACCAGGTGATTGCGAGAAGAAACCGTAAAGGTGACTCTTTTGTGCGCTCGGGTCTTTCCTCACTTTATTACCGGTTGATCAACTGGTTTGTGGAAGTTGAATTGGAAGATGGCGTGGGGGATTTCCGTTTGCTGAGCAGGAGGGCAGTCAATTCACTGTTATCGTTAAAAGAATACAACCGCTTTTCCAAAGGGCTTTTCGCCTGGATCGGATTTAAGGAGTATATTATCGATTACGAAAATGTCACGAGGGAAGACGGGACGAGCTCCTGGACTTTTCCAAAGCTTTTGAACTACGCTTTTGACGGTTTGTTGTCCTTTAACAACAAGCCGCTTCGCGCGTCCATCTACATCGGCCTTACCCTGACCGCGGTTTCAATACTATACGTCATAGTCATGCTTATCCAAGTTATCTTCCGGGGTGTCGATGAACCCGGTTATTTCACGCTGATTTCAGCAATTCTCCTGGTTGGAGGCGTCCAGTTGACCTTCCTGGGCCTTATTGGGGAATATATAGGAAGGATCTATTATGAAACAAAAAAGAGACCGCATTATCTTATCAATGAAACCAATATGGAATCTTCCACTTTTGAAAAACATCCAAAATACTGAACTGGCCGGCCAGATATTCCGGTTCGTGTTGGTCGGTTTATTGAATACAGCAAATTATTATGTGTTGTACCTTTTCTTTGTGCATATTTGTTCACTGCCTTATATGGCAGCCCATATATCCGCTTTTCTCATCAGCATGGTGGGATCGTTCTATTTTAATTCTTATTTCACTTACAAAGTGAAACCAACATTAAAGAAATTCCTCCAGTTTCCACTGACTTATGTGGTGAATATTACCGTGTCGAGCGCGGCTTTGTTCCTGCTGGTGGATCTCATGAATTTCAATGAAAACATCTCACCTCTAATCGCGCAGGGCATTACTATCCCTGCTACTTTTTTCGTTTCAAAAAAAGTGTTGACACATGACAAAGCAAAAGGTGAACTCCGTGAACATATTGGACAATAAATTCATTAAACTGGCTTTAACCTATATTTTCTTTCTGCTGGCAGCTTTCAGCATGCATTCCTATTTTATCGTCTCCGGTGCGGACTTTAATGAAAACTGCTGTGACTCTGTCAAACAGGTATCCCATTTCTATCCATTCCTCCAACGTGAATTTTTAGATGGAAATTTTTTCTGGTCATGGAGCAATGGGCTTGGGGGAGATCTGCTTGGCGGCTTTTCCTATTATTACTCGACTTCCCCTTTTTTTTGGCTGACATTGCCTTTTGCTGCTGCATTCGACAGCCTGGAAGGAGTATTCGATGCACGCTTGATCATCAGCGCACTGAAAATGTTCCTGACTATGGTTTTCATGTTTCATTTCCTTCGTTGCCTGAAGCTTTTCAGATCTTCTGCTATTATAGGCAGCCTGGTATATGGAGGATCGGTATTCTTCATGTTCCATTCACTGCGCTACGATTTTATGATCGACGGTATGATCTATCTGCCGCTTCTTTTGTGGGCGTTTGAATACGCCATTGAAAAAAAGAAAGGGTGGGTTCTGATAGCGGCTGTGTTTTTGGTCGCAACTTCGAACTTTTACCTGGCGTACATAAACAGTCTTTATCTTGGAGTGTATGTGCTTCTTAAATATAGTTTAATGGAAAATAAATCAATCAAAGGTTTTTTCAGCTTTATACTGCGTTTTGGGCTCGCTTATGCCAGTGGACTATTATTGGCCGCGTTCGCATTTTTGCCTGCCGTATACTCATTCCTGAATGTTGACCGTTTCTATTACGAGGAAGCGGTTCCTGCCTTTTTCGATTCGTGGTTCTATAAGAATCTCCCATATCGGCTATTGTTCATGAATGACCAACCAAGTATTTTTATGGCGGCATTTCCCGCTTTGATCATCCTGCTTGTACCGCTCGGTTTTCTTTTGAGAGATAAAATCTTTCAAAAACGGTTCTTGTTTTCGCTGCTATTCAGCCTGCTGGTCTTAATCCCTTTCAGCTATTCACTTTTCAATGGGCTGTCGGCGATGCAATTTCGCTGGCTCTATCTATTCATGTTTACAGGGGCGTGGATGAGCGCACAGATTTTCGATATGATGTTAAAGGGCCATTTCAAAAGACACTCCAGCTTTTTGCTGGCCGGAATTCTTCTATTGGTTACGGCGGGGGTATATTTTAAAAGGGAATTAACCGGCCAAGTAGTGGAAGATCGTGATTTGATTATGCTGGGGTTCATGGCGCTATTCACCTTATTATTGATTGCACTCATCGAAATTTCCGGAAAAACGGTCAAACTGCTCATCACATCGGCAATAGTTTTGCTGGTCCTATTGAATGGCATCTATATGAATAGCTTTATGCTGAAAGATTTCCTGGGAGACGCTGCCGTCCTGAAACAGCATCAGGAGGAAAAGCTGGCGTCTTATGGCACACAGGAAGAAATAGAATTGATCGAAACCATCAAACGCGAAGATGATGGTTTCTACAGAATCATGTGGGATCATCTGCGCGAACAAAATGCTCCACTTCTGTTGGATTATAAAGGTTTTAGCGCCTACAGCAGTTTGATGGCGGGTAATGTCCACCGGTTCATGAAACAGGATTACAACGTGCTGCACTGGAATAGTCCAAGCCTGTATCAGAATCTCGATAACCGTCTTTACCTTGAAACTGCATTGGCCAATAAATACTTTATCAAGCCAAAAGACACCTGGTTCAAACCGTTTGGCTTCACTCATCAGTTTTCAACTGAAAATTACGAAGTGTACCAAAACGATTATTTCCTGCCAATCGGCTATCTGGTCGACACAGTCGTTACCGAAGAGAAAATGGAAACGATGAATTTTGCTGAAAGGGACCAGCTTCTCTTGCAGGCAGCTGTTGTTGATGAAGGGCAGGCAGACAATCTCCCGGAATTCGCGGTTGAAAATCTGACTGTGGAAGAAAGAATGCTGTTGGTCGAGGATTTAGTAATGGAAAACATCACAATCGATGAAAATAATATGTTAATAGTGGGGGATGGAGCATCATTGACCTTCAAAAACCCATGGCTTGATCAGCCCGGAGAAGTGATGATGGAATTGAAAATAAAAGAAACTTCTAAAAAACGTTTCAAAGTGGCTTCAAGTTATAAAACCTTTACCAATAATGGTGAAGGAACAGTCTATAACTATCCTCGTGAACAGATTGTCATTAATTTGGGCAATCAGCTATCCAATGAAAATCTCAGGTTCACATTGACACCTGGAACCTATGAAATGGAAGAATTATTGCTGACTTTCAATCCATATACGAGTTATCCTGAAATGGTAAACGATGCGAAGCAGCAAAGTATGGAAAACATCACTTATACCGGCCGCAGCGTCCAGGGAACGGTGGATGCCGAGACTGAAAGCATGCTCTTCTTGTCTGTGCCGTATAGTAAGGGTTGGCAGATAAAAGTTGATGGAGTTGCAACAGAAGCACTGGAAGTGAATTCCGCGTTTATAGGAGTACCGGTTTCAGCTGGTGAACACCGAGTGGAATTGCTTTATACAACACCGTACTTCAAAGCTGGACTTTGGATATCAGTTCTCACATTAATAGCGCTCCTGGCTGGCTATATTTGGATTAGAAAGGGCACTCTAAATAGAAGAAGAAATAATAGAGCGCATTACGAAGAGAAAAATTTATAACCGTAAAATATAAATCCTCCCTGTAAATAATATTATGGGGAGGATTTTTCTGTTGAAAAGTAAGGGGTATTGGTTATGTGTGGGGGGAATTTCGATATATATGGGAGGTAACCTCCGCTATACGGCAGCTAAACGAGTTTATACGACAACAAAACGCCGCTATACGACACCAAAAGTCGGCTATACGACAACACCGCCCCACCCAAGCAACTCACCCCCAAACCAGTATTGATCGGGCGGCGCCTGCCGCCCACTGGGCAGTCCGCTGGCGGCGGACTGCTTTCCAATCAAAAGATTTTTCTTCTTTCGGAGAAAACCGCAGGAAATGGGGAGACGTTAAGTAAAACTCGCTATGCGTGAGGAAAACTTCGCTATACGGCAGGTAAAAAGGGTTATACGACAACAAAAAGCCGCTATACGACAACCAACCCCTCCACCCAAGCAACTCAACCCCCAAACCGGTATTGATCGGGCGGCGCCTGCCGCCCACTGGGCAGTCCGCTGGCGGCGGACTGCTTTCCAATCAAAAGGTTTTCGTTCTTTCGGAGAAAGCCACAGAAAATGGGGACTCGTTAAGTAAAATTCGCTATGCGTGAGGAAAACTTCGCTATACGGCAGGTAAAAAGGGTTATACGACAACAAAACGCCGCTATACGACACCAAAAGTCGGCTATACGACAACACCGCCCCACCCAAGCAACTCACCCCCAAACCAGTATTGATCGGGCGGCGCCTGCCGCCCACTGGGCAGTCCGCTGGCGGCGGACTGCTTTCCAATCAAAAGATTTTTCTTCTTTCGGAGAAAACCGCAGGAAATGGGGATACGTTAAGTAAAACTCGCTATGCGTGAGGAAAACTTCGCTATACGGCAGGTAAAAAGGGTTATACGACAACAAAAAGCCGCTATACGACAACAACACTCCACTATATGACAACCAACCCTCCACCCAAGCAACTCAACCCCCAAACCGGTATTGATCGGGCGGCGCCTGCCGCCCACTGGGCAGTCCGCCGGGAGCGGACTGCTTTCCAATCAAAAGGTTTTCGTTCTTTCGGAGAAAGCCACAGAAAATGGGGACTCGTTAAGTAAAATTCGCTATGCGTGAGGAAAACTTCGCTATACGGCAGGTAAAAAGGGTTATACGACAACAAAAAGCCGCTATACGACAACAACACTCCGCTATCCAACAACACCCCCTCCACCCAAGCAACTCAACCCCCAAACCGGTATTGATCGGGCGGCGCCTGCCGCCCACTGGGCAGTCCGCCGGGAGCGGACTGCTTTCCAATCAAAAGGTCTTCGTTCTTTCGGAGAAAGCCTCACAAAAAGTAGACACGTTAAATAAAACTCGCTATGTGTGAGGTAAACTCCGCTATACGGCAGCTAAACAAGTTTATACGACAACAAAACGCGTCTATACGACAACAACACTCCGCTATCCAACAACACCCCCTCCACCCAAGCAACTCAACCCCCAAACCGGGTTTGATCGGGCGGCGCCTGCCGCCCACTGGGCAGTCCGCCAGAAGCGGACTGCTTTCCAATCAAAAGGTTTTCATTCTTTCGGGGAAAGCCGCAGGAAATGGAGACACGTTAAGTAAAACGGGCTATGTGTAAGGAAAAACTCGCTATACGGGAGGTAAACAAGTTTATACGACAACAAAACGCCGCTATACGACAACAACACCCCGCTATCCAACAACACATCCTCCACCCAACAACACACCCACCACCCAAGCAACTCAACCCCCAAATCAGTATTGTTCGGGCGGCGATTCGCCGCCCACTGGGCAGTCCGCCGGAGCGGACTGCTTTCCGTTCAAAAGGTTTTCATTCTTTCGGGGAAAGCCGCAGGAAATGGGGATATGTTAAGTGAAACTCACTATGCGTGAGGTAAATTTCGCTATACGACACCTAAACAAGTTTATACGACAACAAAACGCCGCTATATGAAAGGCAAATCCATCTATGCGTGAGCAACCCACATCACACCCCCTGGATTCATCCCCTTCATAGCGATACAATTAGCATTAATCGAAATTATCCACAAAAAGGAGTGCACCCATATGAAAATTATCAAAGCAGACATCTATTCAGTCAACTTTCCGCTAAAAGAGCCATTCATCATTTCTTATGCAAGCTATCCGAGTATGGCGGCGATTATCGTCAGACTCCAAACGGACGATGGACTCATCGGTTACGGCGAAGCTGTTCCGGATGAGCATGTGACCGGCGAGCAGGTGGATGGGGCCTTTGAGGTGTTGAAAAATGTGCTGGTGCCGCAAATTTTGGATCAGAGTCCCTTTAATATAGAAGAAATCCATTTTTCCATGAATGCCGCAATCGCAAACAACCCTGCGGCGAAAGCGGCCATCGATATTGCCTGTTACGATTTGATGGGGAAAGCGACGAATCAGCCCGTCTATAATCTTATCGGCGGACGGGCGCATGACAATCTTCAATATCCCAAAGTGCTGAGCATCGAGTCGCCCCAAATTATGGCGGAAAAAGCAGCAACAGCCGTAAAGCAGGGATTTTCCAGCCTGAAGCTGAAAGTTGGATTGGATAATGCCGCTCTCGATATCGAACGGATTTATGCTGTGCGCAAAGCGGTGGGGGAAGATATGCCGATCCGTATTGACGTCAATCAGGGATGGAAGACGGTTGGACTCGCGGTGCAGACGATCAATCGCTTGGAGGCTGCCAATCTCACGTGGATTGAACAGCCGATCCGGATGGGCGACATCCGCGGTCTGGCGGAAGTGAGGCGCAAAGTGTCGACGCCGATCATGGCGGATGAAAGTGTGCAGTCGATGGAAGATGTAATCGAAATCATCCGGCTGGAGGCGGCGGATTATATTAACATCAAGCTGATGAAAGCGGGCGGGATTTTTCCGGCGGTGCATATGGCCAAAGCGGCGGAAGCTGCGGGCATTATTGCGCAAATCGGCTCGATGGTGGAATCGTCCATCGGCTCTGCCGCCGGTTACCACGCCGTCATGTCGCGGAAGAATATCCAAACTGCCGAACTGACCGGGCCGCTGCTGTTCTCAGAAGAGGTCGGCAACCTCCATTACGACTTGCCTTACGTGAAGCTGAGCGGCAAGCCGGGGATCGGCATAGATGTCGATCAGGCTCAATTAATGAAATTAACGACCAAATCAACCACCGTAGAAAGAAAGGATGATAGATGATGGAAATAAAACAGCAGATACTGGAATACTTCACTTATTTCCACAACAACCCTGAAGTGAGCTGGAAAGAATTCAAGACGACGGAGAAACTGAAAGAAATAATGCAGTCGCTCGACGTCCGTTACAATTCTTTCGACAATCTCACCGGTTTGATTGCGGAAATCGGCCAGGGAGATGACATCGTCGCTGTCCGCGCGGATATTGATGCGCTCTGGCAGGAAGTGGACGGCAAGGAGCAGGCGAATCATTCCTGTGGCCATGATGCCAATATGGCGATGGTGCTCGGGGCATTAATGTATTTAAAGGATGAAACTCTGACGAAACATCTGCGTTTTATCTTCCAGCCTGCTGAAGAACAAGGCAATGGATCGCTGTCGATGATTGAGCGCGGGGCAGTAGAAGGAGTCAGCCACCTGTTTGGTGTTCACTTGCGTCCGGCGGAAGAACTGCCGTTTGGCAAAGTGTCACCGGCGCTGCACCATGGGTCCGGTATTTTTCTGAGAGGGAAGATCACCGGAGAAGATGCGCACGGTGCACGCCCGCATCAAGGCAAAAATGCAATGGACGTATTAGCTGCGGTCCATCAATTCGTTAAATCGATCTATTTTTCCCCATTCGAATCCTACTCGGCGAAGCTGACGAATGTGCGGATGGGCGGGGAAAGTTTGAATATCATTCCAGGCGGGGCAACGTTTGCCCTCGATGTCCGTTCCCAATCCAATGAATTGATGGATGAATTGCGGAAACGCATTGATGAAGGTTTTGGCGCAATCGCGACGCTGTATGGTGTGGGGTTGGACTGGGAATGGACCGATTTTACACCGGCAGCAGAAGTTTCGGATGAAGCAATGGAACTGGCGCGCACAGCGATACGCAATGTCATTGGTGAAGAAAACACAGGCCAGCCGCTGCACACAACAGGAGCGGATGATTTTCATTTTTATACAATCCGGAAGCCGGAATTGAAAGCGGCGATGATCGGTGTGGGTGCAGACCTCACACACGGGTTACACCATCCCGATATGGCGTTTAACACTGATGCACTGGATATTGGCGCGCGTGTGCTGGCGGAAACATTGAAAAACGTTTGATAATATTTCCCGGGAAATATTAACGGCCAATAATGCTTAAGGCTCTGCCGCAATTTTTTCTTCTATGATAAAGTGTGATGAGTTAAATGAATGCCCTCTCTTTGAAGAGGGTTTTGTTTTGCCCGAAACAGTCACTTAAATTGGTTTTCTTCAATAGTGATAAGGGTATAGACAATAAGTTTGTTTTCAACTTAGAGGAGGATAATGAAATGGATGCAATTTTAGATGCGTTGACGTGGCTCGTTGACGAAGGAAATAATTTATTGTGGACATACATATTAATCGGTTTACTGTTGGGCCTTGGCGTCTATTTCACAATCCGTACAAATTTTGTTCAGGTTCGGTTGTTTGGAGAGATGTTCCGCGTCATCAGTGAAAAGAAAGATGGCGAAAAAGGGGTCTCGGCGTTCCAGGCCTTTACGATTTCGACGGCTTCACGCGTCGGTACAGGAAATATCACCGGAGTAGCGCTGGCAATTGCCATCGGTGGACCGGGAGCGGTGTTCTGGATGTGGATGGTCGCGTTGATCGGTATGGCGACAGCATTCGTTGAAAGTACATTGGCACAAGTATATAAAATCCGTGACGGCGAACAGTTCCGCGGCGGTCCGGCGTATTACATGGAAAAAGCGCTGGGCCAACGGAAACTGGGAATCGTGTTTGCGATCCTGCTGACGCTTGCTTTCGGATTTATCTTCAACTCGGTTCAGTCAAATACCATTGCGCAATCATTTGAAGATGTCTTCAATATTCCGGATTGGTCAGTCGGTCTCGGATTGGTTATCCTGGCGGCAGTCGTCATTTTCGGCGGTGTAAAACGCATCGCGAAAGTTACACAGGTTGTCGTACCGGTTATGGCGACACTTTATTTGCTCGTTGCAATTTTTATTGTCATTACGAACTTTACGGAAATACCGGCAGTCTTCACGCTGATTATCCAAAGTGCATTCGGGCTTGAAGAAGCGGTCGGCGGCAGTATTGGTGCTGCGATCATGCAGGGCGTGCGTCGCGGTCTGTTCTCAAACGAAGCGGGGATGGGTTCTGTTCCAAACGCTGCCGCATCCGCCAACGTTTCGCACCCGGCAAAACAGGGGCTTGTACAAAGCCTGGGCGTATTCTTCGATACGATCGTCATCTGTTCGGCAACGGCATTCATCATCATCCTTGCCGATCTTTATAACACAAGTGAAGCGGAAGGAATCCTTCTGACCCAGGATTCGCTTGGTGTCCATGTCGGCGACTGGGCGCCGTACTTCCTGGCCATCGCGATTATGTTCTTCGCTTTCAGTTCGATCATCGGCAACTATTATTACGGTGAAACGAATATCGAATTCATCAATGCACACAGCGGCTGGCTGACGGCTTACCGTTTCGGCGTGCTGGCAATGGTGATGTTCGGTGCTTTGGCAGAAGTCAGTCTCGTGTGGGACATGGCCGACCTGTTCATGGGCATGATGGCCGTCATCAACCTCGTGGTCATTGCGCTGCTCGGCGGCACTGCCTTCAAAGTACTCGCCGATTACACTAAACAGCGCAAAGCCGGCAAGAATCCTGAATTCTATGCCAAAGATATTCCTGGTTTGAAAAACACGGAATGCTGGGGAGAGGACCGGGATTAATCGGAAATAAATGAACCCTTTCATCTTAGGATGAAGGGGTTCAATTCTTAAATATGTTTGACCTATTTAATTTGAAGTAATAATATAACATAATCGATATTCCGCAAAACAGCTTCGAAGACATTAGCCGACGCTTGCGAGGCTAAGTCTTTGCGACGAAGCAGCGCAGCGATGCAGGAGCACGGTTTTTATACCTAGCTAAGTTAGGGGACCAACCGAGTGGATCTCAGCACTTCGCTTGGTCCCCTGGGCGTCTGCGCTGTTTTGCTCCATATCTCAGATTCTCTCTCAGCTAAAGATCCCCCGGCACCGGCATGGCTCCGGAGTATCATCTTTGCACTGTACAAAGCACCGAAGCGTTTATAATGCTTATTCTGTAATTCAATCTATATAAGTTAAAAAAGCTTGATTTCAGGGTATAAATAAATGAATCAAAAACAGATATATTCTATTTCTAAATACTCTTTTCAGGTAAAAAATCGCCCTTTCATAATCATGCTGGCACCTTAAAAATTTTGTGTTATAATAAATCAATGTATTAAGAGGCAGTATGCTACGCTTGCTGCAATTGAAAGGAAGTTTAGGAATGATTAAAAGTTTATGTGTGGTCGGGCTTGGATATATAGGCTTGCCTACAGCAGTTATGTTCGCAAATCACAAACTCCATGTTCATGGAGTCGATATAAATGAAAAAGCAGTTAAAATGATTCAAAACAAACAGCTTCATATAGAAGAGAACGGTTTGCAGATTCGCATGGAAAAAGCGATTGACGATGGCTATCTGACAGCAGGCATCAAACCTAAAAAGGCTGATGTCTTTATCATCGCAGTGCCTTCACCGATCAATTATGATAAAACAGCGAATCTGGAATATGTGCGACAAGCGACAGCAGCAATCGTCCCTTATCTTGAAAAAGGGAATCTCGTGATTTTGGAATCGACTGTGCCGCCTAAGACGGTTGAAAATATTATGCTGCCTGAACTAATGAAATCAAACCTTGAATTAGGGACGGATATTTTTGTTTCGCATTCTCCGGAACGGGTAATTCCAGGCCGTATCTTTGAAGAGCTCATCAACAATGACCGGATCGTCGGCGGCATAAACGAAGAATCTTCATTGAAAACGAAAGAGCTTTATGAAATTTTCGTAAAAGGCCAGATTCACCTGACAGATGCTACGACAGCGGAACTGGTGAAAGTTATGGAAAATACATACCGGGATGTGAACATCGCATTCGCCAATGAACTCGCCAAAATGGCGGACCAACTGGAAGTGAACGTCTGGGAGGCGATTAAGTTCGCCAATTTCCATCCCCGTGTAAATGTTCATCTTCCGGGTCCGGGTGTTGGTGGTCATTGTATCGCTGTCGACCCGTGGTTCCTGGTTGAATTGCAACCGGATTTAGCGAAACTGATCCACTTGTCACGCGATACAAATGATGGAATGCCTTCATACGTCGCTTCTCAGGTTCAGCGTATGCTTACTGAGCAAAATGCTGCTGGCAGGAATATTGCGGTTTTCGGCCTGGCATTCAAAGGGAATGTCGATGACATGAGAGAAAGCCCATCGACAGATGTAATAGAAGAGCTTCAAAAGCTGGATTTGGAAGTTACGGCTTACGATCCGCATATCAAAGAGAATTTGCATCCGACGCAAGTGCAGGATATGAAACAGGCGTTGCAGGATGCTGACTTATTGATCGTTTTGACAAACCATGATGAGTTTACTGCCATGGACCCAGCCGAAGTTGCTGGATATATGCGCGGCAAGGCTGTCTATGATACTAAGAACTGCCTCGACCGCTCAAAATGGATGGATGCCGGATTTGCATCTTATCTATTAGGTAACAGCAAGTAAAATAATCAGAGTGAAAACTCAAATCAGGTGATTCCCATATGAAAGAACGTTTTTTTGGAATAGAAGTCAATACAGAGGGTTATGAAGAGTTGATGCGCCTGATTTTCGACCGGATCCATAAGGGCGAAAAGTCGTTTATTGTCGCCATCAACCCGGAAAAACTCATGGCATCGCGGAAAGATGATCAGCTGCGTGAAATTCTTCAAACAGCTGATTTCCAGATTCCGGACGGTGTAGGCGTCCTGCTGGCTTCGCGGCTTGGTACAGGAAAAATACGCCAGCGAGTTACCGGAATCGACATGATGGAAGCCTTATGCAAAACTGCAGCGGACAGCGGCGAGTCCATCTTTCTGTACGGAGGAAAGCCCGGGGTCGCGGATACTGCAGCAACAGCGCTGAAAACCAAGTATCCGAAACTCAAAATTGCCGGAATCATTGACGGCTATGAAAAAGATTTGGAAGGGATCCGACAGAAAGTGGATGCTTCCGGTGCTTCCATTATGTTTGTGGCACTTGGAAGTCCGAAGCAGGAGCAATTCATCATACAGGAGATGCAGCACCTGAAACCGTCCGTTTATCAGGGAGTGGGAGGGTCGTTTGATGTTTTCGCCGGCAACGTGAAACGTGCCCCGGCAATTTTCCGCAGATTCGGTCTGGAGTGGTTATATCGTTTGATAAGGGAGCCGTTCAGGTGGAAACGTCAACTCGCCTTACCAAAGTTTTTGCTCGCCGTTTTGCAAGAGCGAAAAAAGATAGAAGGTTCCTGATATGTCCAAGTTGAAAATCGCTTCTATACTTTTTTTGCTTTCCACCTTCATTTTAAAATTTTCAAGCATGCTGCGGGACCTTGTAATCGCCGGTTTATTTGGCGATTCATATCGTGCAGATGCCTACATAGCTGCCATGACAATTCCGAATGCACTGGTGTTATTCATGCTGACGGGGATGAAAGATGCATTCCTGCCGAGTTATTATAAATTCGACGCTATCGGCAAAGGGGAACAGCATCTGACGAATATTGCCAAAGGTACGATGTGGATTTCCCTCATCCTGTCCATTGTCGGCATGATTCTCGCGGCGCCGATCGTTCGGATTGTCTATCCAAGTTTCGGTCAATACGAGGACGGCTTCTTCATCGCCACATGGACGATTGTCATTTACTTTGCTTCTCTTGTTTTCGTCGGTATCAACGCCGTCTATGAAGGGTATTTCGACGCCCAGCGGAAATTTTCTTTTTCCGTATTCTCGCAAACAAGCGTCGTTTTGATGACGATTGTCTTTGCTCTGCTTTTCCATGAGCAATGGGGGATTTTGGCAGTACCGATCGGATATTTCGTCGGAACCATTGTCAGTCTGATGTTAAAACTCATTTACAGAACCCCGAAAAAATTCATGAAATGGAAACAGCCTCTCAATAAAGAAGAAGTAAGGCAGTTCTATTTGATTTTCTGGCCGGTCGGTCTGACGATTGCAGTGGGCCAGATCAACCTGATGGTCAATACATTTTACGCAGCAGGTCTCGATCAGGAAGGGGTAGTGGCGAATCTGAACTACGCATTCCGCCTGGTCAATATTCCACAGGCGATATTCGGAGTGACGATCGCGACCATCGCTTTTCCAATCATCGCCCGCGCGCGGGTGATGCAGGATATGTCCTTTTTTCGGAAAGGCATCGAGAAAGGCATCCTGTATATGCTCATGTTCATCACGCCGACACTGGCGGGCATGTGGCTTCTTATGGAGCCGCTGGTTGAAACAGTGTATGAACGTGGAGCGTTTGGTCCTGAAGCAACAATGCTGACATCGTCCTATGCAATTCTGTATATCGGATCGACTTTCTTCTATAGTATACAGGCCGTAGTGGCCAAAGGATTTTATACGTTAGAGAAAGGTCATCTGATGATGCGCATCGGACTCGGTTCAATTCTTTTGAACATCATAACGAATTATATCTTTTCGCAATTATACGGAGCGCCAGGCATCGCATTGTCAGCATCTCTTGTGGGTATGCTTTACTCCGCAGTGACCTTTACCTTGCTGTGGAAACTGATTGATGGCATGGAAGCCAAGTATTTATTGAAAAATACACTGCAGATCGGCATCGCGACTGCTGCAATGCTGGGCGTCTTGCTGGTCCTTGAGTGGCAGACAGCCATCGGCTCATTGCCTTCGTTGCTGCACATTGTTGTTCTCGGTACCATTGGAGCCGTCATATACTTCGCGATCCTATTGCTGTTTAAAAATGAATTTGCCAGAAAGCTGATTGAAAAAGGTGGGAATCCGAAATCGCTATTATAAGGGATTCCTGTTTCGCTTTTTTTCAGAAAACCACTGACAATCGTTTATATAATCAATCCGATCCCCAAATGCCTGACGCTCAGAAGAGTGGTGGCATTTGGGGATTTTTTCTGGAATTACTATTCAGTTCCTGCTGCAAATATGGAAATTCAGACAAATAGAATGGAATAAATTTCTTAATTTCCAATACTTATAAAATATATAAGTAATTACTTGCTTTGCTGGAGTATATTCACTATGATAAATGATATAGAATAATTTTCTTGCTCGTTACTTATAGAATGCGCAGGAAAATGGAAAAGACGCCAATTAACCTTGGCGTCTTTTTTTCTTGAATTATTAGAAGAATTACGGCGCTGTAATTTTTTTTCCGTTAAGAAGAAAAAAAGGGGTTCAATTTACCTTGCTCAATAGTAATAAAATATTAAATAACTGTAAGGTACTTGACTATTAACTCATTTTTTACCTAAAAATTAAATTTCATTGTAATATTATTGACATATTTAATTGATAAACCTATACTTGGAAATGTAGCGTTTTATCTGTGAAATATTTACTAATATTAGCGGGTGGAACTTTATTTTATGAAATTTGAGGAGGAAATTATTCTATGACAATCAACAAAAACAAATTTATGACCGGCGCTATTACAGCTGCTATGGTCGCTTCTGCAATCGCACCGGTTGCTGGAGCAGAAGAGGTAAAAACAAACGCTGAGGTTACATACTCGGACGTAGACCCGAAAAGCTCACATTTTCCGTTTATCTACAAAGCTTTAGATTACAACATCATGACTGGTTACGCGGACAACTCGTTTAAACCGAACCAAAAATTGACTCGTGCACAAGTTGTCAAAGCACTTGGTAAATATGTAGTTGCCAACAGCGGCAAATCACTAAGCGAATTCGATCTTACGGATGTTGAGTCTTTCAATGACGTGCCTTCAACGTACAGAGACGAAGAACTTTACACATACTCATTAATCGTAAAACAAGCCGGCATTTTCAGAGGCGATAACAACAACTTGAACGGTGCACAATTGATCACTCGTGAGCAAATGTCTCAGGTTCTTGTAAAAGCTTTCGACCTTCAAGATCTTCCAGGAGATAATTCTGAAGTAACAGATAACGCTTCAGCAAACAGCCAATACCGTGGCTTCATCGACATTTTGTCTGAAAATGGCGTTACAAGTGTATCAGAATACCGTCCGAAAGAAACTACTACACGTGCACAATTCGCAACTTTCCTAGTTCGCGCTTATGAAATTGCAAATGCACCTGAACCTGCACCTGAAGCTCCTGAAGTTGAATCAGCAAAAGCAGTTGACGCTACTACGATTGAAGTAACTTTCGACAACGGAGAAGTTGTTGAATTTGAAGTTGACACTCTTGAACACGGTGAAAACGAAGTTACTTTCGAATACGAAGGTAAAGAATACACTGGAACAGTTAACTACGTTGACGAAGCAGTAGTTGCTTTACAAGAAGCAATCGCAGCAGCTGAAGCAGCAATCATTGCTCTTCCAGAAGAAATCACGCTAGCTGACAAAGAAGATGTATACGCAGCAGATGCGTTGGTTGAATATGCATTTGAATTGGATGCAGAAGCAGCAGCTGGAATCGCTGGTTTAGACTTCCTAAGATATGCTCTTAATACAATTGCTGAATTAGAAGCAGAACCAGTTGTTGCATCTGTAAGTGCGATTAACGCTAAACAAGTTGAAGTTAAATTCAACACAGCTATTGATGCATCTACTGCAGTAGATACTGATGGCACTTTGAAAACTGGCGTTATTAATGTAGCAACTATTTCTGGTACTACAGTTACTGTTGATGGAGCTTCAGTTGCTGCTTTGAGCGCAGATGGAAAAACTTTAACAATCGACACTACTAGTGGAACATTTAATGGTCAATATGTAGTTAAGTCTGTTGAAGATACAATCAAAGCTACAACAGGAGAATTTTTACCTGTTTATACTTCATCAGTATTTTCTGCTAAAGACACAGTTGCTCCAGCAATCTCTTCAGTTGAGAAGCTTAACGCTTCGAATGTAAGAGTTAACTTCTCTGAGCCGCTTTCGAGTGCTGGTACTTGGACATTTAAATTTGCGGACGGGTCAACTGCTATAGTAACTCCGGATCTTGGAGATCTTTCAGCAGGTTATGTTGATTTGGCTATTGATTCAAATATCACAGCTGGTAAAGTTATCTCTGCTACAGTTTTAGGTGCAGCTGACTTTGCTAATAACTTGATTTCACCAAATCCAACTACATTCACTTTCTCTAAAGGTGCATTAGATGGTACTGCTCCAGTAGTTTCATCAGTAACACCTAATGGCTTAAACAAATTCGAACTTAAATTCTCTGAAGAAGTTCAAAACTTGACTGAGTCTGATATCTTGGTTGATGGTGTTGCAAGAACTGCGGCAGATGCTACTCCAGGTTTGTTGACAACTGAAGCTATCATCACTCAAAGCACTACAGATAAAACAAGATATACTGTTGAAATCGCACCATTTAGTTCAGCTGGAATTCATTCTGTAGGATTAGTTGCTGATGCAGTAACAGATCTTTCTGGTGAAACTAGCGCTGCCTTCTCTAAAGTTGTTGAGTTTAAAGCTGATACAACTGCTCCTAAACTAACAAAATCTGAAGTTAAGACTGAAAATGGCGTAGAATATCTATACTTAACATTTGATGAGTCTGTAACTGAAGGTACAGTAAGTGCCTTAGCAGCAACTGAAGTTAAAAACTATGTAACTGTAAATGGTACTCTTGATTTGTCAGGTTTAGCACCTGTTGCTAACACTGATAATAAACAACATTTTGTAGCTCTTTCTTCAATTACATTTGATCCAGCTGGATCAGCAGCTGCAGCAGTTATTTCAAACTCTGCAACATACACTGTAGCATTAACTGGATTTACAGATGCTTCAAACAACCCATTAGCTTCAACTTCTATTAGCTTTAAACGTGCTGCTGATACTGACTTGACGAAGCCAGCAGTACTTCTTACAGATGGAGATTCTGCTCCTTATACAGTGGACAATGGTGTAAGTGTAATTGATAATGATACTCTTCATGTTACTTTTGACAAAGCACTTGATGGGGCATCTGCAACAAACAAAGCAAACTATACTGTCAATGGATTGGTAGTTAAATCAGCTACTTTGCTTCCAAACAACGTTGTAGAGTTGAAATTAGATGCTAATACAAACACACTTACGGGTGTTCGTAATGTTGCTATCAGTGGAGTTAAGAGCTCTACTGGAGTTCTAATGAATGCTTTTGCAGCATCTGAGTACTTCGTAGAAAATGTACGACCTACATTTACTGCTGCATTAACTCAAAATGATGAAATCACGTTGACTTTCAGTGAAAATGTAGTTAACTTAACTAACGATGCTGGAGAAGCTGACTTCGAAGTAAACATTGATGGTGTTGATGTAACAACATTCTCACCAGCTGTAGCAGTTACTGAAGTTGGTACTGACGGAACTAGAACATATACACTAGAACTTTCTAGAGCATTGACTGCTGCAGAGTATGCTAAAACGTTAACTATCACTGCAACTGATGATTTAGATGTAGAAGATACTAACGAAAACGTTCTATCATTCACTTCTGTAGGCGTAACTAAATAATATTTAAGAATGATGAAGTTCATCTTTCTTTAAACTGAATTCCAAATGGGAACACTTTCACAGAGTGTTCCCATTTGGTTTTATGTTTTTTATAATAAAGTCCTATCCTGAATTTCCGGGTATAGAATCAGTCTGCACAAAAAGGTTCCCAATCTTCAGCTATTTTAATATCGCCGATTGTAGAATTAAGCTAGACAACTGAAAAAGCCATTCGTGGTACACTCTAAATGTATTTTCCGACCAAAGAAAAACATAGGAGTGACCACGAATGACCTACACCCATCTTACCACGGATGAACTGGTGATGATAGAATCCTATCACCGCCACAATATTCCTGTGGCTATCATCGCCAAACAAATGAACCGTTCCAGGCAGCCAATTTACAATGTCATCAACTTCCTGAAAATGGGACATAGCGCTCTCGATTTTTATACCCAATACAAGAAAAATAAGAAACGCTGCGGCCGCCGGAAAGTCGTTTTGCCGAAGAAACAAATGACTTATATCCAAGACAAGGTGGCGCAGGGTTGGACTCCGGATGTCATTGTCGGACGTACAGAGACAGCGATCGATTGTTCCGCGCGTACGCTCTATCGCATGTTCAAAAATCAGGTCTTTGATGTTGCCACACTGCCGATGAAAGGGAAACGGAAACCCAATGGCCACCAGGAACGGCGCGGAAAGCAGGCGTTCAAACGGCATATTTCCGAACGGGAAACGGATTATCCTTCTTTCAAAGAAGAGTTTGGGCACATCGAGGGCGACACCATTGTGGGCGCCCGCCACAAAAGTGCGGTGATTACGCTGGTCGAAAGGCTGACGAAGGTCATCATTGCCATAAAGCCTGCAGGACGCAAGGCATGCGATATTGAAACAGCTTTAAACCAGTGGTTTCAAGGGGTTCCACGAAACCTGTTCAAATCGATCACATTTGATTGCGGAAAGGAATTCTCCAATTGGAAACCGCTGTGCAACCGGCACGACGTCTCGATTTACTTTGCGGATCCCGGAACGCCTTCCCAGCGTGCCTTGAATGAAAACTCAAATGGTCTCCTTCGAAAAGACGGTCTGCCAAAGGAGATGGACTTCAACCAGGTGGATCAACCGTTCGTTTCTACGGTGGCCGACAAACGAAATAACATCCCTAGAAAGTCGCTGGATTATCGCACACCCTTGGAGGCATTTTTGAGTCACCTGAATGGAGTCGATCTGTCTAGCTTAAATTGACAAACGGAATATATAAAACTTTGAGATTCAGATAAAGAAAAGATTTACGAAGAGGCTTTGAAGTGTGGAATGAAATTAACACCTAATAAGAGGGATTGGTCATAGGTGGTGTCTAATTTACTATGAATGTGGAATTTTGATATCCGGCTTTTTCTGTATCGAATAGAATTTGAAAAATATTTTATATTTTGGATAGTAAGCATAGCCCTAAAACCCATCACGGTTTTAGGGCTATTTTTATTGAGGAGGAATTTATTTGAAGAACCAACCAGCCAAACGAATCAACATCGTCAGCCTGAAATTGGTCAAGGAGTCAAGTCTACTTTATAAGGAACGGAATATCCGCTCGCCAAAGGATGCGTATAAGCTGATGAAGCATTTCCTGGGTGAGTTGGATCGAGAAATGCTCATCGTCATAAACTTGGATATCAAGAACGCACCGCTTTCCATCAACATCTGTCACATTGGTAGCTTGAATGCTAGCATCGTTCACCCAAGGGAAGTCATGAAATCAGCTATTCTATCCAATGCAGCGTCTATCATGGTGGGACATAATCATCCGAGCGGAAACAGTACCCCATCTACTGAAGACATCGCAGTAACAAAGCGACTGGCAGAAGCCGGAAGGATAGTAGGTATCGAGTTGCTCGATCATATCATCGTCTGCGACGACGAATTTCTATCCTTCCAAGAAAAAGGATATCTAGGATGAAGGCTACGGATGAGAAAGAAATCGACTGGTTTATCACGACGCTGCAGGAACAATTTAACTTATGTATTCTGTCGGACGACATCGGCTATGAAGCTATGGAACTGGGGCTGGACGAAGTGGAAGCGTCGTTTGTTCCATCGGAACTGTTCGAAGAAGTTCCAGCGACGCTGCTCTATGAAACGATGATTGTTGATGACCCGGAGGGTATTGTGTGGGTCGGGGCAGTGGCCTATTATCCCCATTCCTCTGAATGGTGCTTACAGGTCATTACGAAAAATGATGAAGTCGTCCTGCGGAAAGTGCTACCTTTCATTGACTGAAGCTCACGACAAAACTACTCGAACGATACCAATATCTCACGACAATTCTTTTCAAGAGTTGTGCCATCAGCGGAGAATGCCGGTAACAAAGGAAACCACAGGTTTTACCCCTGCAAAAACTCCCGACAGTATTATATAACTGCCGTGAGTGGGAAGGATGAATGGAAAATGGAACAACACAAAATGTAAAAGGCGATTGATGGGGTAGTCAACCATCAATCGCCTTTTATTATGTTTGGAGGTAAATCAGAATTGACGATTCAAGAATACGAAAAATGGTTGTATGCAGAAGGCAAAGCAGACAAAACCATCGAGTCTTATGTGTCCGATGTGAAAGGCTTTCAATTCTACTTGCAAGAAAAGTTGAAGGAGGAAGTAGTGCTATCCCGCTTTTCGTTTGTCCGTTACCGGGACCAGCTAGTGAAAGAGAACTATGCCGTCTCGACCATCAACAAAAAGATTAATAGCCTCAAAGTCTACAACGATTTTCTAAGAACCATTGGTGTGGTAGACGAAACCTTCATCCAGCTAAAGCGGGATCGGATCAAGATTGCCGCTGGCAGCGAAGAGTCCGTGGATGCCCTGACGGAAGAACAGGTGGAGAAGTTGCTCTTCTATATCGAAGACCGAACCAACGTCAGCGTCCGAAATCAGTTGATCGTCTATCTCCTGCTCTATACAGGCGTTAGGGTCAGTGAACTGGTGAGTATTCAACTGACTGATATCGACTTCTTGGAAAATCATTTGAAAATCATCGGCAAAGGCGGAAAGCGACGGGAAATCGGGCTTCGACAGGATGTCCTTCGATTGATACGGGCCTATATCCAGGAAGAGCGTTCTGCGTCTGTTTTCCACCAAAGCGGCTATCTGCTGATTAGCCAGCGGGCAGAAAAAATGCACCGGGATGCGGTGCGGGATTGGCTAGTGAATCTATCTAAGGGAATGGGGTTCAAGATGCATCCCCATCTGTTCCGTCATACCTTCTGTACACGGTTACTAAAAAAGGGGGTGGACCTCACCACCGTCAGCAAGCTTGCCGGTCATTCCAACGTCAACATGACCGCCAAGTTCTATATCCAAACAACCAAACAAGAAAAGCTGGATGCCGTGAACAAGCTGTAATCCAGCTATTTTTATATCCTAACTAAAAGGAAAAGGAGCGAGATCCGATGATCCCGAAATTTGTAGCGGAAATTATTAAGATCGTGCTGGAAGAATTGGTGAAGAAACGGCCCTAGCTGTTAGCCATCAAGTCAAAGAAGTCTTCTGTTTCTGCATCCAGATTAATCAAAAGGACCAAACTATCCATGCGAATGGTTACATCCAGTATGACCGTGGGAAATACTTCTTGAAGGTGGAAGGCAAGGAGAGACGCCTTCCCCTTTTCTACTTTTACGTAATGCGTCGCTACATTTTTGTAGTAGGTAACTGGACTAGTTTGCAGGATGTTCTGTATATCGGTTAGGTGCATGTCCCGTTGCGTTTCAGGTGTAATCTCATAGAATCCACTGTCGCCTTTTTTGATTTTTAGCACGTCGAGATCCCGGCTGACGGTTCCCTGAACAGTGTCAACTCCGCGTTCCTCTAATTCAGCCACAATGTCATTATGAGATTTTATCCTTCCTGATTTTACGATGTTGAGAATCGCTTCCCGTCTTTTCATTCTATGGGTGGACTCGATGTTGATCTGATCTCCCCGCATTTTATGGATTCATCCTCTCTTATTCGCCTTTTTGTCCCAAATCGAGCCATTTATTTTACGGCTATTTTTTTTCTTCTACAACCGGCTGCGCTTGGAGGCTGAGCCTGAACGCCCACATAATCGTATGCACTCCGTCTATAAGCGTCCACGGCAGAAAAACGAAGAATATGCATAATTTCGAATAAAATAAGGCATATAATCAATGTCTATAAATATTATATTTCAATGTTATTTATATGGCAATTTCATTGTATTTACATGGTGCATATAAACACAGTAAGATTACATCTGTTACCTATGCAACCACTGAAAGCAGTGGAAGCAGTGATAAAAAAACAAGCAGGAGAGGATGAAGAATATGAACACAAGAACGAACCTAAAGCAGATGGTCAAACAAGCCCGACAAAGTGACCCAACCGCAACTAGCAATCCAAGGTTTGCGGAAACAGGGCAAGTGGAGTTGGAAACAGAACGGATACAAAGTCTGGAGGAGTTTATGGACTTATTCCGGATGTCGCAATTGGATCATCGCTTCTCACCGGATTCGACGGGATTTTGGGCCGTTGGACATCCAACCGGCATCTTTCGTTTTCCAAACACCGAGAGCCTGCAAGTGATCCAGTGGGAAACGATTTCGGAAAAGTTGAATGCCACCGTCCATCAGGTCTATTGCCTGGAAGAAGGCTTTGACCAGCGGTATGCGAAAGTCATGCAAGACCTGCAGGAACCTTTGAACGAACCACGGATACCAGCGGAAATCCTGTACCAACAAGTGGGGCTGTTCATCCGGACAGCGCTTATGGACGGGGAACCCTATTACACAATTGATGGCACCTGTACGCTGGAGGAATTGGAAAACCACGGTGTCGAAGTATTGCCGCTAAGTGTGGTGCTGGGCGAGTTATACACAGAATACCCACAGGAAGTGACGGAGTTTGCGGTCAGTGTGCGGCTGTGAAGCAGGAGTGAGCGCCTGCTGCCGGGATTATCCAGGAGAAGTCTTGGTGAACGATTAGCTCCGAGAATGTTGAATGCAAGAGTACTACAATCCACCACTACAACCAAAGGGGAGAAGAACATGATAAAAATTCAAGCGAACAATACAGGCAGCCAAGTCAAGTGGAGAACGAGTGGAATGGGGGATTCGGGAACAATCATCCTGTTTACCTGCAGGAGCACCACGTACCGGTTGAACCGGATGAATCAGGAAACAGAAGAGGACGCCTTAACGATCGCGAGCTATTTTCAAGAACAGGTGTCACAGGCGTACGGGGTTGAAAATATCAACATTCAATCGACCAAGGAACAATTCTTGGTGGAGGTGACGTTTTCCAAAGAGAAAAAATGGACTTCCTTTGATGCCATGAAAGCAGACATTCTCACGGATGAATTCATCTTGGATCAAGAGACGGGGATTCGACTTCGAACCGAAGACATCCTGTTTGAATACGAAATGGAAGTTCATCAGATGACCTACGAGCCAAACGAAGCTGTTCCTTTTGGAGGTGCCTTCCGATGAGCCAAAACCAATCGAACGTGCCGGACTTAGCGGAATTCGAAGCATCCACATGCACGGATTCCACACGGGAAACCGGTACGGGTGGCATGTCCATCATCTATTCAGCCAATGGAAAGCGCTTGGCCCTAAATGCCTCCATCATGAATGCCCTTTCCCAGCCAGGTTCCATTCAAATTTCGTATGCCGGTCATGTGCTGGCGCTCGCGAACTTCATCGGGGAAACGAACACCGACTACAAGTTGAAGAAAAGTGGCAAAACGGGTGTGCTTTACAATACGCAATTGATCCATGAAATCGTCGAGCGCTACGAATTGGACTATGAAAATCGGACGTCGCTCACCTTTCCGGTTATCGGGACAGAAGAAAGGGACGGTGAAGTGATTGTATTTATTCAAATGACGCCCCGCGTCCAAGCATCAGAGACGGACTAGCCATAGGGCTACACGCTACAGGAATCAGCTAGACCACTAACAAGAAAAGGGAGCCATTGACAATGATAAGTAACTTTCCAAACCCAGCCAAGAAAAAGATGCTGCATTTTGCAACGCCCATTCGAATGGAACAAGGAACGAATGCACGGACATGGAGAGGGACAGTCAAGCGAATCTGGGTGACCTTTCGTACGCGAGAAGGCGAAACGCTGAAGCAAGTCTTTTTATATGACCCGAACTTCCTGTTGCTGATCCAATTGAAAAACGCCACGATTGGACAAAAAAAAATGCCCTATAACCTACCGGAAATGATGGGACATGAATGTGTCATTGAAGTCCTGCATGACTATAGCGGAAACCACTACCAGACAACGATCACGAACATATTCGACAAGCAAGAGTATGTAGAGGAACCGGAAGAGGGGGAAGCGGAATGAAGGGGCCGATGACAAGCGAGAGCCTGGAAAGTGGCCAGACATTCAGACACTTCCCCTACGAGCTGTCGAAAGAGGGCTTGTTTCTGCAGCGGAAGAACGACAAGACGGGAGAAATTAGCCTTCACTGGTTATGCGACCCGATCTTCGTAAAAGAAATGGTCCAGAATTTGGATACCAAAGAAGTGACGATTACGTTGTGCTATTTCTTCCAACAGCAGTATCACGAGTGGTCGATCGGGATGGGGCAACTCATCCCGAATGAGCTGCTCAAGCTATCCAGTAAGGGGATGAATATCCCCTTTTCCACACACAAATCCATTTCCGATTTTCTGATGAGCCAACAGAAGACAGCTCCGTACCGGGAAATCTACCGGGAAGTCGGGTGGTGCTTTGAAGAAGGGCAAGCCCCCTATTTCAGGCACGCTGAAGCCATTCCCCAACGGGACAAGCAGATGGCAACGAATGATGAGGAGTCGGGCAATTATCAACTAAAGCCAAGGGGAACGCTCGCTGCATGGACGAATATGGTTCAAGAACAAGTCCTGAGCAACACCCCGTTGGAAATGCTCCTGTGTGCCGGGTTCTCCAGTGCAATCGTCGGCTATCTGTCGCATCGCTTTGATGACGTCGATTCACTGTTGATCCATCTGGCAGGGGATAGCACCAAGGGGAAAACGACCGCTGCCCTGCTCGCAGTATCCGCGTTCGGAATGCCTTCCAACAAGAAAAAAGGCTTACAGAAAACATGGAATGGCACAGCCAATGCCACGATCAATATGCTGAGTGGCAACTTCGGCATTCCGCTGGTGCTGGATGAATTGTCTATGAGTAAATCCAAAGACTTAAACAGCGAAGTATACGTAATGACATCCGGGCAAGAGAAATCACGCATGAACGATCAAATGACCCTACGAAAACAAGGAACCTGGACCACAACCATACTATCGACCGGGGAACAATCCATCTATGAACGAACCAGTCAAAACGTGGGGCTGACGGTTCGGGCATTCGAGGTGGCGAATGTGACCTGGACGACTTCTGCGGAAAATGCGGATGCCATCCGACGGGTGATTCAAGAGAATTATGGGCATGCGGGCATCGCCTTTCTATCGTATCTATTCGCTCAAGACTTAGCCATCATCGAAGAAATGTGGGAGAAGTGGCAGGCCAGATGCATCGAATCCTTACAAGAGTCACCATTTCGAGCGCGTATTGCGAAGAAATATGCCTTGGTTCTAGCCGCTGGAGACCTAGCCAACCAAGCCCTTGGACTGTCATTGGACATTGAAAGTGTGCTGGCATTTCTAGTAGAACAGGAAGAGGAACGGATGTCGTCTCGCGATATTGGCGGGAAAGCCTTGGGCTATCTCACGCAAACCATCATTCAGCATCAGCAACAGTTCAAACGGGAAGGCAGTTCGGGGAGTCCGATGAATTGTTGGGGGAAATTCATCCCGCGTGAGGACGATCAGATCGAAGTGGCCTTTCTCAAAAATATCCTGGAAGACCAACTGCGAGTGGCGGGATTCGAAGATCCGAAAGTGATTATTCGGGATTGGGCTGAAAAAGGGTTGCTGGTAGCGGAAGGGGACCGGAAAACCAAGCGAACGCGGATTTTTGCAGAGGATGAGCAAGACAAACGGAAAGAGATGCTGGGCAAAGCATTCAAAAACACCAAGGCGTATGACACAACCTATAACTTAAAGCTTCATCGCCTTCATCACTTAAATGGGCTGATCGATGACAACATTCACCCTGTTTACCAAAACCCTTTTAACGTGCAGCAACCCCAATGAAAAAGATGAAGAAAAAGAATAAGAAAAAGAAAAAGGGGAAAGGAATTTGTATTTCTTCCTTTTCCCTATTTCTTGTCCAGAGGAGGAAATGGCATGACAACAACCAGCATCGCACGACCCATGTATATGAATGAAGGCTTGGAACTTTTTGAAGAATGGCTGGCCGTTCGGGGAATGAGCCAGGAAACCCGGAGAGGGTACGCGATGGACAGCCGGCAGTTTGCGAAGTGGATGGGGCAGAAGTCCAACGCCCCGGTTCTGGTTCCCATGGTGACCGGCAACCATATCGAGGATTTCATCCGCTACTTAGTGGGGGAACGGAAGTGCATGCCCCGCTCCATCAACCGCAAGCTCAATACCCTATCGATGTTCTTCCAATGCATGAAGAAAAAGAAGGTCATAGAAGAAAGCCCGCTGGAGGACATTGAACGAATGAAAGTGCCCGACACGGAACGCACCTTTCTCACGCGGGATGAAGTGGAAGCGATCATCGGGGCCATCACGCATCCTGTCCTGCACTACTTTGCGCTGACCATGGCGTATTCCGGCATTCGGGTGAATGAGTGCATTCACTTAAAGCTGACGGATGTGAACTTTGACGAGCAGTCCATCCAAATCATCAATGGCAAAGGCGGGAAAAATCGTAAGGTGCCCATGAGTTCCCACTTAGCGGAACAGCTCCGCATCTACTTGAAGGAACATCGACCGCACACCGATTCGCTTTATTTCTTCGCGCTCAAGCGATCGGGCAGCGTGAGCACGCAATACGTGAACCGGATCTTGTTGGATGCCTGCCAAAAGGCAAACATTGAAAAGCACGTCACGAGTCACATTCTGCGGCACTCGTTTGCCAGTTACCTGGTTTCAAAGGATACCCATGTGGCGGTCATTCAGAAGTTACTCGGTCATGCGAGCCTGAAAACGACGTCCATCTATTTGCATGTCCAGCAAGACGATATGAAAGAAGCCATTGAACGAATCGATTTCTAAGAGAAGGAGTGGGGAAGAAATGGAAAACGTACTGGAAGATCCGCGCATCAAAGAAACCCTGACCCTGTTAGCCGAGGGGAAAACCAAAGAAGAAATTGCGCTTCACTTCAATCATAAGAACTGGAAAACGATCGACATGTATTTCAGGAGAAGGGGGTTCAAATGGGAAGAGGGGATGTATGTCCTTTCCCCCAAAAAGCAGCCAAATGCGCAGGTAGATGCCGCCGTCACCCAGACGAAAGCGGCGCAAATCATTCGGCAATTGGGGCAACAGTATGCCGATATTGAAGAGATCGCTCACAAGCAGGGCTTCAGAACAATCGAGGAACTGGGGGAATACATGAAGGGGAAAGGCTACATCTGGAATGGTGAGGAGAATACGTACGTTTACGATGAGCGAGCAAGGAAGGTGACTGGTTCGGACAAGCCACTGGAACGGACCGTTCTGCCCGCTGTTTCACAGGATGCAGGAGCGTATGGGGAGTTGCTGGCCTTTCTTGCCAAGCATCAGGACAAATTGGTCGATCTGCTGGAAACAAAAACGGATGCCACCTTGCCCCGGTACAAATTCAAAGGCACCAAAACCAACAAAACCCTGGGACTCACGACCACGGTCCAGGTGTTGCTGAATGATTACAGCAAGGAATTTAATGTTACTCAGCGAGATATTGTCGAAGTCGCACTGGCGGACTTCTTCAAACAGTACGGCTATGAAGAGCAACTGAATCAAATTACCATGGTGTAGCGGGTGTGCGGTGTCTAGCACCCCGCTTTTTTTTGAGCGTTGGCGCAGGTTTCCCGTAGCTCCCGCAACCCCGCTGAAAAAGAGGCCCCTTTATATAGAAGGAAACCTACAAAAAGAATTCCGAAAGGATGGGAAAAACACAGAGTAGGGTTAGGGGTTTTTCGAAACAATGGGAAAGCAAGAGTGTATAGGGTGAAGGAAGAGTTCTTTTATCAAAAACAGTTTTTTTTGACGGGGATGGCGGGAGAACGGGATCTTGAGCTGGTCATTTCGCATGTTCGTTTGGTTGGAGCGGGAAGGTACGGGAATGCGGGAGTCGGCTTTTTCTCATTCTTTTCTTTCTCTTTTTTTCACAGGCTCCCTTAGAATTGTTCTTTTTCCTCTCTTTTTTTCCTAAGCTTAGTTTTAGTCGAGCGCCGCAAACCCTTGGTGTACAAGGCTTTATGGAGATTTTATTTTCTGAAAAATACTGGTTAGAGTTGTGCGATTAACGGTACTACTGCTCGCGTAACTTTCGAATCTCCAGTAGCTGGCGAAGTTGATTTCAATAACTTCACAATTTCTGGTGGATTGACTGTAACAAAAGCGACTCTTCTTTCTGACAGAAAAACTGTCGAAGTTGAAGTTAACGAAGCGTTCACTCGCAACCAAGAGTACACATTGACTACAGCTAACTTCAGAGATGCTGATGGAGTAGCTTACCCAGCTTCTTCTGCTAAATTTTCTTGGGCTGTTGAAGATGGCGTAAAAGTTGCACTTGTTGATGGTTCACTAGTTGTAGGTGAAACTACTGGATTGACTGTTACTGATCAAGACGGAAAAGCAGTAACTGGCGCAACAGTAGCATTGACATCTTCAAACGCTAACATTGCAACAGTTTCTGGTACGACTGTTTCAACTGCTACAATTAATGCTATTGCTGCTGGTACAGCTGATGTTACAGCAACTGTCACTTTGGCAGACGGCGTTATTCTAACAAATACATTTAAAGTTTCTGTTGCAGAAGCTCCAAATGTTGTTGCTAACCAAGGTTTCACTTTGGTAGATGATGTTACAGATCTAACTGAAACTCCTCAAAACACTGTTGCTTTCACAAACTCTGCAAAAACAACTTCACTATTTGCTGGAGAGAGTAAAGAAGTAGCTATGTTTAACACTGTAAACAGTGATCCAGAAGAAGCTGCATACGAATTTGATGGTGCAACTGTACGCTCTTTGAACCCAATCATTGCTACAGCTAGCGTTACTGGGGACATCCTTACAATCAATGCAAATGCTGGTCAAACTGGAAAAGCTTCATTTGAAGTAACTCTTGCTGATAACACTAAACGTACGATTTCTGTAGATGTTAAAGCAGTTGCTGCATTGAAAGATATCAAAACTAGCGTAACTTCAGTTAAACTTTCTGATGAATCTGCTGCAGGTTCTGCACAAGAAGGTGTTAACCAAGAAACTGTAACTGTAAGCTCAGTTGATCAATATGGAGAAAACATTGAATTTGGTCCTACTGGTAAAGTAACTGTTACAAGTAACACTGAAGGATTAGTAATTGGTGGGACAGGTTCAAACAATGAACTTGCCTTCACTACAACAACTGCTGGTGACGATGCAACTGATGCTTTCACAATTACAACTACTAAAGATAAAGTTGTAAACGGAAAAGTAGAAGTGAAATACTTCAAAAATGCTACTGATGCTCAACCAGTTTCAACTAAAACAATTTCAGTAAACGTAGTGGACGTTGATCCTGCTGCAACTCCAGTTGCATTGGATGTAATTTCTGCATCTCAAATTGATGTAAACGCACCATATACAGCAACAGTTTCTGATACAGATGCTATCGATTTCGGATCTGCTGATGTTTACACATTGGATGCTAAAGGTAACCGTTTAGAAGAAGTAACAGCTACTGCATCATATGCTGGCTCAGATGATTATGTAGACGTTACAAATTCTGTTCTAGGATTCCAAGCGGTTGATGCATTAACATTACTAACTGCAAGTGACACTGTAGATGTTGAAGTTACAGCAGATGGTATTGTTAAAGTACTACCTATCAAGTACATGAACTCTGCAAGTGTTCCAGCTAGCGCGACTGTTACAACTAACCCTGTAACTGTTAAATTGGCTGCTGGAGATAACGAATTGACATTTGAAGAGCTAATCTTTGGTGCAATTGATTCTTCTCAGTTGGTTGAAGATACAGATCTTAGCGAGTACATTGCTGTAAGAAAAGCTGCTAAAAACGGCGGTTATATCTACAACAAATCACTTGTAACTGTTAAAGATGCTTCTGGAAAAGTTATTCCAACAGGTGTAAATGTTTACGGACTAAATGATACTGCAACTACAGGCAATATCTGGGCTGATGAATCTTCTGTATTCAGTTCTGTAAACTTCAATGCTGATTTCTCACTTGCTAACGTAGTGAAAACTGCAGGTGGAGATGTTACTCTAAGTGCAACTCCTGCATTGACTGATACAGTGGATGCTGCTCTTGCTGGCGACGCTGTTTCCTTCACTCTAGTTATCAAGTCTATCTACTCAGCTAGTCTTGATGCAAATGCTACAGACAACAACTTACTTGCTGCACCAGTTACTGTTAACGTAACTGTTACTAAATAAGTTGAACAACGGGTGGTAATCACCCTCATAATTCAGACACTTTTCGAAGAGTACATTGTTGATTGGGCTGAGTTGAGTGGAGAGAAGGACTTCGTGGAGATAAATCTCTGCGAGGTCTTTTTTCTTTTATTCGGTATAAATCCAATTTTAAAAAGATATTATAGTCATTTAGCAAAGAATGAGGCTCGAATTCCTTCTGGGGATTCGAGCTTTTTCTATTTGAGGAGGAGAAGAGAATGAAACAGTATACAGCAGGACAAGTAAGAGAAGAGGACGGAAAGAAAGTGCCCGCGAAACGTGTGAACATCGTCTCGTTGAAAGTGGATAAATTTCATTCCAAATAGTGAAAAATCCGGTCTTAACTTGGTGCAAGCAGAAAAAGTCTCCTTGATTGAGGCTTTTTTGCAATATCTCTCCAAGTTCTATTGCGTTTAAATTGCCTTTAAATTTCCTTAGTTTTTCTCCCGGCTGTTTTTACCATTATGATATAATATTCGGGTATCTTAATTCCCATGTCATGTTTTAACAACAGCTATAAAAGTGATGGATATTCGATCCAACAACTGACTGTCAAGGGGCAGCAGGGATATGGTATGCTTTAGTCAACTGGCCTTTTCAGGTCCCAGGTTTAAATTGGAGAAGAAAGATGAGTGATCAAATGTGGAAGAAGATAGTTGTTGCTGCCAGTCTATGCCTGGTTATAGCGGCACTCACAGTTGCGGCATTTGTTTTATTGAAAGATGATAAGCAAGTTTATACTGGAGAAAGTTTTAACATGTCTTTGTCTAAGCCGTTATTCATCAGTGTGAAAGAAGCGGAAGTTACAGAACGATCGATTGAAAACGTAGAAGATATTATACATACAAGCGAGCTCAGTTTGCTCGGTTTTGACATTGGTACATATGAACTGACGGAACGGACGCTTGGGAATGGCACGCAGTTTATTTTTGAACGTTTTACGAATGACAGTACTTTTGCATTGCCATTGGCGACGGCAGTTACTGGGCTTGGAGAAACCGATTACAAAGATTGGAATCCGGTCGTAGTGGAACATGAATATCATAAGGATTTCGGAACGGATCCGACAGTCAATCCGTTTGGTAAAGTGGAATATGACGGCGGAGAAATTTTACAGGGCAATGTCTATATTTCAACTCAAATGGAAATGGAATATGAAAATGGCGATTCAAGTTACGTGCGTGAATTGCAGGAAGAAGTTCGTAATGTTGAATTGCAGGATGATTCGATTGAAAAGTCATTCTGGCTGCAGAAAAACGAGATTGCTGAATCGTGGCTTTTAGTATCAGAAGAAGCATTATTTGATTCGGCTGAAGTTGAAGATGACTGGATCGACTATGCTCTGCACAATCAGACTCAACAGTTGAACTGGTTGACTTCGGACGGCCCTTATACGAAATTGCCGCATTCGATCGAACCTTATACACCACTTGGTTATGGCCGGTCGATAGGGCGTTTTGAAGATAATGTTTCTTTAAGGTGGAACACGAATACTCCTTCCATTTTTTTTGAATCAATGATCTTGAATTCGAGATCGAATCTCATCAATTATTTCGATGAATATGATGGTACACGCTGGCCGACTGAATATACAAGTACATGGCTTAAAGATCAATACGACATCACTGCATCATATGTGGATACGCGCTTTAACGAATATGTTGCTTTTTACTTGGATCATACTGCAGAACTTTATGATGAAGATATAGAGCAGGAAGAGTTTGCAGTCGAAGTATATGCTGATTATTTGTTGAGCCGCATTGAGGTGGGGGAAACGATTGAGGCGGGCGAGGGCTTTTTGATTGTTGATTATTTCGATGAAGATCCTGAAACGCCGATTACCCATGCTTCTTTGAACCATGAATTGGGTGGCTTGAAAATCCTCTTGGCTGCGTATGGCAACTCTAAGGAAGATAAATATCTGGATGCAGCCAATAAGGTTGTTACAGGAATCGAGTATTTTGGACAGCGTGACGGTGGCTGGATTCGCGACACTGGTGATTTATGGTACCAAGTGAGTCCGGATGGCACGTTCGATGGCAAAGACTATCCGCATCTGACACTTATTGACTTGCTCGAAACACAAGCGTTGTTTGAAGAACTCGGCATGGAGCAAAATGATTATTTTAATGAGATGATCGATTCCAAATTGGATTATGTGAAGTCGGAAGACATTCAACTGAATGATAAAGCGATCGAATTATTGCAGGAAAGAAATATCAGTTACCTCGAAGCGTCATAATACTTCACAGAGAAAACTCTCTGTGAAGTTTTTTTATCAATAATTTAAGTACAGGATTACAGAACTCCTTAGCCAACGGAATTCCCTAATTTGCAGCGTTTTGATAATATTTAAGGAATAACTTTAAATTTCAGAGTAAATTCATTGAATAAGGTCTTTAAGTTGTATAGATGGTTCAAACCACCCTGTAATCGTCTTTCTTTGCCATGTTATAATAGACTGAAAGTCAGATAACATTTAACCCCAGCTTCCCGTTTTTAAGCATAATTCATACATAAATAGGGTATAAAATACTTACAAACTAATTAGCATAGCGGGGTGGAACAGGTGAAGAAAGTTTTTGGACTGGTTTTTTCTATAGTCATAGCAATGGGACTGCATATAACGGTTTTGGCGGAAGATCCTGAAATGCAGCGGTTTATTGTCATTTTTGAAGAAGGCGGCGACCTCGGGGCCATTCAAGAAATGGATGGCGTTGTGACGGATACATACGATTATATAAATGCAGTGTCTATAATGGCGACAGAAGACTCAATCAGGCAATTGAAAGCCTCGGATAATGTGGCGCACGTCGAAAGAGATATCCTGGTTGAATCTAGTATTCAACAGATTGGGTGGGGCATCCCTCATATCGGAACCCCTTTATCCTGGCATACGGGTTATACAGGAAAGAATGTGAAAATTGGAATCATCGATTCCGGCGTTGCGGACCATCCTGATTTAAAGCTTGCAGGCGGGGTGTCAATCGTAGGCTATACAAAGTCCCATGCAGATGACAGCGGTCACGGTACGCATATCGCAGGGATCATAGGAGCTTTGGATAATAACATCGGCATAAAAGGGATTGCTTCCGGTGCCAGTCTCTACGCCATCAAAGTTTTTAATAAAAATAACGAGGCTTATTTGACAGATGTCATTAAAGGCATCGAATGGGCGATCGCCAATGATATGGACATCATTAACTTGAGTCTTGGCGTAACAGATGATTCAGAAGCTTTCAAACAGATCATCCAAAAAGCTTATGCGAAGGATATGATCCTGGTTGCGGCAGCAGGCAATGGGGGACTTTCAAATCCAACAGGGGACCTCGTGGAATATCCTGCCCGATACAAAGAAGTCATTGCAGTGGCTGCTGTTGACGAATTATTAAAACGTGCGCATTTTTCAGCTGCCGGGCCTGCGGTTGATATTGCAGCACCAGGCGTTGCGATTTACAGCACATATTTGAACAAAAGCTATTCAAAAATGAGTGGAACATCGATGGGTGCCCCTTATATTGTCGGCCAGGCTGCCCTTATAAAAGAAGCTTATCCATCTTTATCGAACGAACAGGTGCGTTCTGTTCTTTTTGAAAATGCACTGGATTTAGGCGCAAAAGGATTAGATCCCATCTTTGGTGTTGGGCTGGTTCAAGCGGCCGCCTATGATATGCCGGCATTCGGAAAGACCGCCGCTTTGAATCCGGGTGAATCCCTTCAAATTGATAAACCGTCCATCTTCGGAATTGAAGGGCTGGCTAAAAATACCAAAGCCATTATAGGTTTGAAAAATGGCAAGAATGTGGATATAAGCGCACATGCGGTTTGGAAATCTGACAATGAAAGAATTGCGAAAGTTTCAAAAGGGCGCGTCACTTTCATTGCCGAAGGAAGTGCAAAAATTACAGCCAGCTACGGAAATCTGACAGCAGAGATGGCTGTGGCTGTTGAAAAAGGCACTACAGTATTGGCGCCGTTTAAAGATGTTACCCCGGAACATTGGGCATACGATGAGATTCGGGAAATGTCCTATAAAGGAGTCATTACCGGCTACACAGAAATAGAAAAATTCGAACCGTTGCAGCGGATCCGGCGGGAACATGTTGCGGTTATCCTGGACCGCGCCATGCCATTACCGGTTAAACAAGAATATACACCTTTCCCGGATATCAATGAAAACCACCATTATTTCAAAGCCATTAAAGCGGTCCAGCAAGCTGGGATTTTCAGTGGCAACGAAGTAGGCTTTGCTCCTAAAGATGATTTATCGCGTGCACAAATGGCGAAAATATTGGTGCTGGCTTTCGATTTGGAAGCGGAGGGCCAGCATCCTTTCCCTGATGTGCCGGAAAACCATTGGGCGAATGATTATGTTTCGATTCTTTATCAGACAGGAATTACGACTGGATCAGAAGGGGAATTTAAGCTGGATGACAAAGTGACGCGAGCCCATTTTGCCACCTTTATGTCCCGCGCTTTTGAATGGCAGGCAATTCAAAATAAGGAAGAATGAAAACCCAAAAAGAGACGACCCGCGAATTGCGGGCCGTCTCTTTTTGGGTTTATCTTAACTACGGTATTTCGTGATTGAAGAATCAATTAATCTTCGTTATCAAATCTGAACGAATCCACGCAACGCCATTATTTTTGTCGTCGTTTGGATTTAAATCGGAAATCACTTTGTACCAGATATGGTTATCGGAGGCCATTTGTTCGCCGGTGATAATGACAGGGTAGCCAAGCGAGTTGTCAATCCCCAGGTCTGTGCGTGTATATTGGTAAAGTTTGTCCCCGAGCGGTTGATCACGGACATTAGTCATTGGTGTGTTCGTGAGTCCCAGCTGGTATTTGTTGATGTCTTTTTTGCCAAGTGCCAAGTCGACTCGGAACATATGACCTGCGATTTTCGATCCCCATGTCGGGTCAGATGCATATTTCACGTTGAAGCCGGATGTTTTATTGCCCGGTGCCGCACCGTTTGCATAAAGGCCGAGCGGATTTGCGTAATTGGTGTTCATGTATCTGAGAGCGAAAGCTTCGATGCTATTTTCAGGCGCGTTGTATATTTCGCCGGCATCCGGATTACTGTCGAACACTTTGATGCCGAAAAGGTTGTTTTTCGTTTGAGCGTTGGCGCTCATTCCATAGGCACTTTCATGCATAGCCGCAGCCAATATGAATAGGGCATTGACGTTGTATTTGTTCTGCGTTTCTATCAAATATTTTCCTTTGCCGATCAATTTTGATTTATTGACAGCATCTTTATACGTGGCATTTTTGTTGTTCAGTTCATTGAGGCGGACCATGATAAATTTATCAAGCTCGTCTGCAGTGTAACTTGTTTTGGATCGGACTGATTGGTATTGGAAATACGGGTAGTGCTGGAACAGTGTCTTGCCTGCCGCGTCAGAGAAGTTCACTCCGTCGTAGCTGTAATGTTTGGCACCTTGTACCATTTCTGCAGGTGCGGGACCGATTGAGTGCGTCGCACCGGATTTAGTAACATAGTTGTATTGATAATGCTCCAGTGTGCCCCACTGGTTTTTTATATAATAATCACGGTTTGTAATCATGTCGTAAGGCACAAAATTCACTTCGTCCTGCTTGACGTAGCCGATGGTTCCACCGGCCTGCACTTTCACATAGTCATCGTTCGAGCTGATATATCGCAGCTCGCGCCCATGTTCGATGTATGTAGCCTGTTTTGTGAAGCTCGTATCATAGTAGACGGTCGTGACTTGTTTTACGCCATTTCTCACTGAATCTCCGTAAACAACACCGCTTTTGATCTTGATAATATCATTTCCTTTGATAATAGCTTTGGCTGTCGACGTGCTGTCGAAAGAAGCGGCAGCGGTTTCGTAGTTTTTATGGCTATATTCCTGCTTCACCATTTTACCGTCAACTACATAACCAAGATAATACAGTGTATCTTCAACCGGGGTTTCAGGTTCATCCGGCTCTTCCGGAGCAGGTCGCTCACCTTTGGCAGCAGCCAATAAACGGGAAGTGACAGAAGCTGCGTGACCTCGGGTTGCATTTTCGAAAGGTCGGAAATAAACTTTACCGTTGATGGTGGTACCGCGGAAAATGTCAAAGGCCACATTCGTGCTGATGGCGTCCTGGTAATCCTTTATAACGGAAGACAGGTCTGCAAAATCCAACTGTGCCGATTTATCTTCCATTTGTAAATAAACCATGGCCCGCTTTACCACTACTGCCATGTGCACACGGGAGATAGGGTCGTCGGATTTAAATGAGCCATCAAGATAGCCCGTCACCAGTCCGACGTTAGCAGCAGCCAAAACTTCGTGATAGACACCAGATCTTTCAGTGAGATCTGTGAAACTGATACCTTCCGGAGCGGGTTCTAAATTCAATGCGCGGGTGAGTAGTGCAGAGAATTGACCGCGTGTTATTTCTGCTTTCGGCTTGTAAATATCATTGCCGTAACCTTGCATAATGCCTAATGCAATCAATTCACGGATTTCCTTTTCGTGCGTATTGCCGGTAATATCATCCGCGGCCGCAGCTGACTGGGCGAAAGGAGCCAACAGTAAAGCGAATACCAGGAGAGCCGTAAAAATCCTTAATCTGGTTGTCATATGAAAACTCCTTTTTCAAAAAAAATTTCCCTACCGGATTTTAAGCCGGCAGGAATTTGATTATGGTGCTGAATAATATTCGATAAGTCCGTCATAAATTGCTTGGGCATACTTATCCAAGTAAGCGGAGCTTGTCAATTTGGCAAAGTCGGGAGAGTGAGTTAAAAACCCAAGCTCGACAAGAACAGCAGGAATGTCCTGGTTTCTGATGACATGGAAATTCCCGTCAGCTACCCGGCGATAATACATATCTGCATATTGAACGATTTTGTTCTGGATATCTAAAGCCAAATACCTACTTTCAAGTGCATTGTCATTCTGTGAATTGTAAAAGACTTCCGATCCTTTAGCGTTAGGGTTACTGAAAGCATTCACATGGACACTGACGAAAACTTCGGCATAACTTTGTCTGGCAAAGTCAACACGGTCTTGCAATGAAGGAAATACGTCCGTTTTTCTTGTCATCAGGACATTGGCTCCTGCTGCTTTAAGTTTTGTCTCTACGCGTTTCGAAACATCAAGTACAATATTCTTTTCAATTGCACCGTTTTTTGAAGCTCCAGGATCTTTTCCGCCATGGCCGGCATCAATTACAATGATACGGTTTTTCAATATATGTCCGGTATTGTTCAGTAGTTTTAAATAAGATTTATGGGCATAACCCGTAACTGAGCCATATTTGATCTTCGCCCAGTATCCGTCAAGGGACTGGACAGTCACTTTATCACCAATTTTAAGTTTTCCTACAATGGCAGAAGAGGCATTTGCCTGGCTGCGCACATTTAAGGAATCGACGGTCACTTTGCCTGACAGAGTGCTGACAGGAACTGGAGTCACAGGCTTTGTCGCTTCATAATTCACAGTATAGGCTTTGCTGATGTAAGCGGGTAAACCATTGTATAAAACGAGATACCAGCCATTTTTTTCTCCATGAACTTCAATAATTTCATTGCGTTTAAAACTCCCGACCAACGTACCGGTGTAATGTGGTGTAGTGCGGGCATTTAAGGAATCAGTATTAATTTTCACGAAATGAGTGGCAAGTCCGACTGGATTAGAGTCGGCATCAAGAAAATCGATGAACTTTTTATGGACAAAAGCGGGGCGAGTCAAATATCTGATCTCCACCCATTCACCATGATCTTTAATGATTGATACAGCTTCGCCCGCCTTTAATGTGCCAATGATTGCAGATGAATCGGAAGCACTTGAGCGGATATTCAATACATCGCCCGGATAATCAAGTTTTATGACTTTTCCTTTAGCGATTTCAGTTTGAGAAAAAGCTTTTACGGGTAAAGTGTATTTAGAAGAAAGCGCGCGTGCAAGCAACATTGAAAATTGAGCACGGGATAATGAATCGGAAATCATGAATTCCCCCTGATCTCCCCGGGTAATTCCTTTATAGTATAATCCGTTGATTTTTGGAGAATACTCATGGTCTAAAGGGACATCGCTGAATGCCAATGGCTTGTCGAGTGTAACAGCTTGCTCAATATTAAAGGCATTGGCAAGGACTTTACTCATTTGCCCTCTCTTCAGAGGTTCATTCGGTTTAAATGTCTTATCTGGATAGCCTGAAAAGTATCCTAGTTTAACCGCCTTGCTGATGTAAGAATAGGCTTCTAAATTTTTGTTTACATCTGAGAACGAAACAGCTGATCCTTGGATGTTCTCATTTCCTGTTGCGATTACCAGCATTTTAGCGGCTTGAGCTCTTGTTACTGCATTTTGCGGTTTAAAGAGGTGTTTTCCGTTTTCCTGGTATCCTTTAATTATTCCGAGACCATGTATGTAAGCAACTTCCTCGGCGAATTCGTCTTTGGCAGAAACGTCGGTGAACACAATATTTGCGCTTACCGATGATGCTGTAGAGAAAAATACTCCCCCGGAAAGCAAGAAAACTAAAAGAATGCAAACTTTTCTCATTATTACTATTACCTCCCAAATATCTGTCTAATAAGATAATAACAATATTACTAAGCAATTACTATCATACATTTCTCCTCCTTATTACCCGAAAAAAAAACCGTTTACAATAATCCTGTGTAAAAAGGCTTGGGATATACCGGTTTCTTATTTGTAGAAAATTGTAAAAAACATCAAGGTCTACTTTAGAAGAGCATGAGTTCAATTTCTTGTAATAAAAAAACCTTTTCCCGATGCGGGAAAAGGTTTTTTTATTAGTTTGCACGATCCATGAACTTGCCGAATTGCACTTTTGTTACATTTTCTTGTAATCCGTATGTGCCTTTTTTAGAGCCTGTTGTATAGCCGGTTGTAATTCCATTGGAGTAAAGAGTTGAAATATAATCACTTGCCCAGTGGCTCGAACTTACATCTGTAAAGTTTGGATTCTTTTGCCCATTTAATTTATAAGCTTCGACTAAAACTTTGGCCATGTGTGCACGTGTTAATTTGTTGTTCGGATTAAACTTGCCGTCTGAACCAGTAAAAATTCCTGCTTCATACATGGCATTGATGTATTTGATCTTCGGGTGTGTTGAATAGATATCTGAGAAATACGTTCCATTATAAGAACTTGATAGACCTAACTCTTTCGCGATTGTTTCTGCAATCTCAAGTCGTGATACATACATATCAGAGTTGGTAGCGGGTGCTGCGGTTGTAGTAACTTGTGAAGCTGAGAAATCCTTAACGCGTTTTGCGCCGATGTATTTGCTTCCCCAATAATAAGGATCGTTGATGGATGATACCATTACGCCTTTGCTTGATGACGTATGGATAAAGTTATTGCTGCCGACGTAGATGCCGGCATGTGAAACGCCTCTACCGGTAGTATTGAAGAAAACAAGATCACCGACTTGCAGATTGCTTTTCGAAACCGCAGTTCCGGTAGCGTACATTTGACTCGTAGTTCTTGGGAGTGAAACTCCGTTTTTCGCGAATACGTATTGAATATATCCTGAGCAGTCAAAACCGGATGGAGATGTTCCAGCCCATTTATATGGTGTTCCGACAAATTGTTGTGCTGTAGATACTAATTGATTTGAAGTTGAAGCTTCAGTGGCAGTTGGCAAGGTTGGAAGTATCAGGAAGATCGCTATTAACGAGATTATCAGGCGTTTCATACTTTTACATTTCCCCTTAAAATTTATTGTATTTTTTTAACTAAATTTCCTGTTTGAATCATAGCATAATTGGGTATGGCATTAAGTTACATTTGTGTAACAAAACAATTACGCTCTGAAACAAACTTGATTTAGAGTTGCTGTAATACGTTTTTCATTCCTTTGAAATAATTTAAAATTAGTGAAATTTAACTGTTGACCACGTATAGAATGTGCAAAATCACACAATATTGACTAAGCAGATTGGAGTTGTCATCAGTTTTAAATCGGTAAATCAATCAAGTTCCTTCTATATAATATAAAAGTGCTAAAAATCTACTGTATTTCAGGGGTGAAATTACATATTTTCTGAAATTCAGATCCAATTCAATAGGGTGTCCGATCAGTTTCAAATATAAATGGTCTAGAGCAAGAGGCCCATATTGTGGCACGCGCTTTCCACATGTGAGACAATGTGATATATTGTTAAAATAATAATGGGTATGCTAAAGGAAGATTTAGATAATGAAAATTGGTATCGTAGGAAACTATGGAAATAATAATAATGGCGATGAAGCGATTTTAGCTGGAATTATAAAGCAGCTTCTGGAATTCTATAATATTCCAAAAGAGAATATTGTTGTCTTCTCTAACAATCCACCCCAGACCTCCAATCGGTTCGGCGTTGATTCATCTCCTCTATACTACAAAAGGTCATCAGCGACACTGACGTTTATCGAGACCATCAAAATGAACTCTCCATTGATACGGGAACTCGACTTCCTCATAATCGGCGGCGGAGGTATTTTAATGGACTTTTATAATAGGGAAGCCCAGCTCTATGGCTCTTATGGAATTATGGCCAAATGGGCGAAGATACCATACATAATTTACAGTTGCGGGGCTGGTCCGTTGAACTCGACTATCGGCAAATGGTTCATCAGACAATTGGCAGGCAATGCCAGAAGCGTATCTGTACGGGATCCGATTTCCCGCAAATTATTGAAGTCGATTGGTGTGAAACGCAGTATTGAAGTGGTCGGCGATCCGTCCTTCGCTCTGCTGCCGGTAAAAACCAAAGAGCCGACTTCATCTATAAAGAAAGTCGGCGTCACTGTGGTTCCATATTACAATTTGGCTTATTGGCCGGAAGCGGATGACATCAAATATGATAATTATGTGCAAAGCATGGCCACCAACCTTGATGCTTTAGTAGAAGATCATGGGGTGGAACTGACTTTCTTCTCGACAAAATATCCGCATGATGTGGACGTAACCGTGGATGTTTACAAACGCATGGAGCACAAGACGAAAGTAACGATAAACCGCGACAACCTTACACCTCAGGAATTGATTGAAATAAGTGCGGAGCAGGACCTGGTGATCGGCACACGTCTGCATTCCGTTTATCTGGCAGTGAATGCACAAACACCTGTCGTGGCAATCGCTTATCATCACAAAGTCCGGGATTTCATGAACATGGTGGAGCTCAGCGATAATTGTGTGAGAATTGAAGATCTGATCAAAGACGACGCAATCCTGTCGCAGAAGATTAATGCGATTAAACCGGTTTGGCGGGAAACCAACGTCCGCTCTGTAGAATTGGCCACCCAAATGAAAGAAAAAACGAAATTGGGCTTTGAACAATTCATTCCGAATTTAAAGGAGAAACTATGAAACAGATTCTTGTTGCGAGTAACATGTTTCCCTCTGCACAGCACCCCACTTATGGGATTTTCGTAAAGAACCAGGTGGAATTGCTCCGGAAAAATGGAGTGGATGTGGCGGTTATCGCCAATTCCAATCCGAATAAAGGCAAGTTGAACCTGCTGCGGAAATATGGCAGCTGGTTCCTGAAATACATTCAGCACACAGCAGTGAACCGCAAAGGTATTTCGGCGGTTCATGCCCACTATATTTTTCCCACAGGAATTCTGGCGTTGCTGTCGAAAAAAATCTGGAACATCCCCTACGCTGTAACGGCTCATGGCGGTGATTTGGATCAGATGCCGAACAAGAGCCCTTTAATCCGCAAACTGACTGCTTTGATTCTCAAAAATGCAGATGAGGTCATCGTGGTCGGTGAAGGGTTGAAGGAAAACGTGCAGGCGTTGCAGGAAGTGCCTGAAAACAGGCTTCATGTCATCAGCATGGGTGTTGATACCGATACTTTTAAGCCGTTGGCAAAAGAGGGTTTGGCAGTGACGATTTCTGCAACTGAAAATCCGGCTGTTTTATATGTAGGGAATATCATACGTGCGAAAGGGCTGCTTGAACTGGTGGAAGCCTTCAAGCTCGTCCAGGATCAATTTCCAACGGCTTCACTCAATCTGATCGGTTCCCGCAAAGATGCAAACTTCACGGAACAATTGAAAAATAAAATCAGTGATTTGCAATTGGAATCGGTCCACTTCATCGACCCCCAGCCTCAGGAACAGATTAATCAGTGGATGAACGCTTCCGACATATTGGTGCTGCCTTCTCATATCGAAGGTTTCGGGCTTGTTGCGTTGGAAGGCATGGCTGCCGGTATCCCTGTCGTTGGATCGGAAGTGGGGGGACTGAAATATCTTCTCGCTGAAAAACGCGGAGTGTTATTTGAAAAAGGCAATCACGACATGCTGGCGGACAGCATCAAAGCCGTTCTGGTTAATAAGGAAGAATTAATAGATGAAGAAAAAATCCGGAATACTGTAGAAGAGCATTCGTTCAACACAATCGTTGCCAAACTTCTGCGGATCTATAAAGGGATGGGTTCTTCAAATGACTAAGATAAATATTTTAAAAGCGATTGGGACTGTAACGGTTATCAACATTTTGGCCAGGTTACTCGGTTTTATGCGCGAATTGGCGATAGGATACCAATTCGGCACGAGTGACGTGGCTGATTTGATAATTACCGTTTATACAGTACCCAATTTTTTGTATATTGTCGTAGGCGGAGCAGTTACTACCGCATTCATCTCCATCTATATGTCCGTCACAGAAGACAAGGAGCTGTTTCTCGGAAATTCATTGAAATTCATCGGCACTGTGGCTTTCATCCTGACGACGGGTGCCTTTGCTGTCCTTTGGATTTTCCGCGGTTACCTTTTCAGTGGTTACATAGAAGAACACGGTACACTTTTGAACGGTTTGCTGCTGTGGATGATTCCGTCAACTTTCTTCCTCATCATTTCCACCTGGATGAACGGTTTGCTCAACAGCAGACAGAAATTCGGCATCTCCACATTCTCTTCATTAATCTATAACTTTATCTTTTTGGCCGCTGCCGTGGGGCTGAGTTTCGTAATCGGGCCAGTTGCCTATGGCATTGGTGCTTTTGCCGCTTCTGTTGTGATGATCTGGTACCTCAGCCGCTATGTGAAACTGAAAGAGATCCTGTCACCACTGAAAGGGCTGAAAATGACGCCGGAAATAAAACGGATGGCCTGGCTGGCTTTGCCGATTATTCTCGGGGGAGCAACCATTCAGTTCTATTTTTTGATCCACCGCTATTTTTCACTGCAACTGACAGACGGCTATGTTGCAGCAGTTAACTATGCTTCGAAATTGACTCAATTTCCTCAGGCGCTGCTGATGACCATTGTGACTACCGTTCTTTACCCGATGATTGCAAAAGGGGTAAAGAGGGGCGATCAGCTTTTTGTTTCTTCTGTTTACTTTCAGGGATTGCGCATGCTTGGTTTACTGCTCGTACCAGCAGCGATATTTTTATGGTTTTTTGGCACCGAATTGGTCGAAGTCATTTATGAGCATGGAAATTTTACAGCTCAGGCGACAGAAATGACAGCACCACTGTTGAAGATTTTCGGATTATCATTGTTCTTCATCTCAGCGAATATGTTCATTACACGTTTCTTTTATGCGAATGAAATATCCTTGACCCCCGTAATCATCAGTATTTCTTCCGTATTCGGTGTCAATGTACTCATCATCCTGGCATTCATCGGCCAATATGGAGCGTCGGCAATCGCCTGGGCAACGGTGATCAGCAGCATCTTCCAATTTTTACTTCTGCTGTTTTTCTCCATAAGGCTGCTGGGTTTGACTTCAGCGGAGAAGGCATGGCTCCTGAAAGATCTTGTTTTATTTGCCGGCATTCTTGCGGCAACGCTATTGTTCAGCATTTTTAATTCCTTGGAATCAGCTCTTCTGACGGTCTCGGGAGGCATTTTAATCCTGATCGTGACGTTTTTGTTAGGAATCCGCTTACTAAAAATTCGAATTAGGGAAATTCTTAACAAATAATTTACGCAGAATCGTCAGAATATATGATAAAATGAAAACGAATGGCTGTTATCCCGGTTTATACATATGTAATTTGACTCAAAGACTTTTACCCATTGGATTGTGTGGATAAGCGAGGGAGCTGCAGTTGCTCAAAAAAATTTAAGGATGGTGTCTAATGAAAGGGAAAATGTTCAAATCAGCTGTTGTTGCTGCGTTGGCAGTCAGTGCGGTCGGTATCCAGTCTCCATTAGCTGCAAATGCAGCAGAAGGGGATTTCAACCTGACAATCATGCACACGAATGACACGCATGCAAATCTGGACAATATCGCTAAGCGAGTGACTTTAGTGAACCAAATCCGTTCGGAAAACCCGAACAACCTTTTGCTTGATGCGGGTGATGTTTTTTCAGGAACACTTTACTTTAATGCTTTTGAAGGAGCTGCAGATCTCGAATTCATGAATTATATGCAATATGATGCCATGACGTTCGGCAACCATGAATTTGATCTGGGAGCCAATGAAGATGGACATACAGCTTTGGCTGAATTTGTCGGCGGAGCGGATTTCCCGTTCGTGGCGGCGAATGTGGACTTTTCAAACGATGCATTGTTTGATGGGTTGCAGAATGATACTTATGAGGAAGATTTCAATGATGGTGAAATTTACAACGGCATTATTAAAGAAATTGATGGCGAAAGAGTCGGGATTTTTGGTTTGACTACTGAGGAGACTGCAGTTATCTCGAGTCCTGGCAGCGTTACATTCTTGGATTATATTGCTGCCGCAAATGAAGCGGTTGCTTCTTTCGAAGCAGCGGGCGTAAACAAAATCGTCGCATTGACACATATCGGCTACGATGATTCGGCTGAATATGATAACGATTTGCTTCTTGCTGAAGGCGTGGAAGGCATTGACATCATCGTCGGTGGCCATACGCATGTCACATTGGACGAACCATACGTTTACACGGGCAACACAGACCCGACGATAATCGTTCAGGCAAACGAATACAATAAATTCCTTGGTCAATTGGACGTGACTTTCGATGAAAATGGCGTTGTCACTGCCAATTCCGGCCAATTGCACGAAGTAAGTGCAGCAGAAGCAAACACGGAAGCGGCTGCATTGCTTAAACCTTATGCAGATGAAATCGCAGTATTGAAAAACACATCAACTGGTGCAGAAGCATTGGTGCCGTTAAATGGCACAAGAGGACTTGGAGGTATTCGAACTTCCGAAACCAATCTGGGCAATCTGATTGCTGACGGTATGCTTGCAACAGCTCAGCAAATCGATTCTGAAACAGTAATTGCAGTTACAAATGGCGGTGGCATTCGAGCTTCCATCGATGCAGGTGATATTACGATGGGGGAAGTATTGACAGTGATGCCATACGGCAACGCGTTGGCAATCATGAACCTGACTGGCGCAGAGCTCCTTGAAGCCCTTGAGCATGCTGTAAGAAACTATCCTGCTGAAAATGGAGGCTTCCTTCATGTAGCGGGTATGTCTTTCAATTTTGATCCAGCAAAAGCTGCAGGTTCAAGAGTGGGAGAAGTTAATGTGGAAACAGCAGACGGTCCTGTAGCATTAGATCCTGCAGCAAACTATAAAGTAGCGACAAACACATTTACCGCTAAAGGCGGGGATGATTTCGATTCATTCGGAGCGGCGTACAAAGATGGCCGCGTAAGTGAGCCTGGCAATATCGATTACGAAATGTTCGTGGATTATATCACTTCCCTTGATGAAGTAAATCCTCAAACCGAGAATCGTATTAACCCGACCTCTTCACCATTTACAGATATTTACAGTGTCTGGTCAAAAGAATACGTTGATGATCTATATTTCCGTGGCATCATCAAAGGAACGACTGACACAACATTCTCCCCACACCGCCATTTAACCCGTACGCAGGCAGCCTCCATTATTGTCCGTGCGTTGGACTTGGATACGGAGAATGCTGAAGAATCACCATTCACGGATATCTCAAGAATTGCTGAAGCAACTCAAAAAGAAATTGACGCGGCTTATGAAGCAGGTCTTGTGAATGGCATCGAGAACGAATTTATGCCATATAAAAATGTAACGCGTGCTCAATTCGCGCTCATGCTGAACCGTGCATTGGAATATGTTGGTTATGATTACGAAATGGCTGAATTGGCGCCTTTCAATGATATTCAAGAATTTGCTCCAGAAACGAAAGAAGCCATCACTATGCTTTATGATTATGAAATTGCAATAGGTATTGGAGACAATTTCCTTCCGAAAAACTCAACAACTCGCGGCCAGGCTGCAAAAATGCTTTCGGTTTTCATTGAGAATTTCGAAGAGTAGAGGTTGAGAATTTAAATGAAACCGCCGGAAAACTCATTCCTTAATGAGCTTTTCCGGCGGTTTTTACTATTATATAAGTTGAACTAATAATTTTTAATAATCGATATTCCGCAAAACAACTTCGCTTGCCAAAACCCGTGCTCCTGTCTCTGCATCGCTTCGCTAGCTTCGAGACATGAAAAACCGTTGCATCGCTGCGCTAGCTTCGTCGCAAAGACTCGGCCGAACTCCCTTCGGCCAACTCTTGGCTCGCGCTGAGCTAACTCGGTCTCGTTTCACTTCGCCCGAGTGGATCTCAGCACTTCGCTTGGACCCCTGGGCGTCTTCGCTGTTTTGCTCCATATCTAAGTAATTCTTTCAGCTCCGGGAGCCAAGAAGCGCTTTAGCGCCTCCTTGGCAACAAGTTTGAGCAGGAGCATAATTAGCACTGTCCATAGCTTCGAAGCAATATACAATTGCCAATTCTTTAATTCAACTTATATAGCTATTTTTTTTGCAAATTACCGGTAGCCATTTATGAGTATAAGAAAAGCCCGCTCATCCGAAATGAGAGGGCTTTTCTTAATGCTTTATTTTATTACACATTCCGACTTGCTTTACTGCCTGTTTCATCTTCTTCAAACCCGTCGTCATTTTCTTCACGCTCTGCGAGAACTGCCAGGAGGGCAATTCCGATAACCAGATATATACTGACGCCAGGGGCAAATATAACATGCCCGGCTATGAAGGAAATACCAAGTATCAACACAATAGACAGCAGTATCGAATACATGAAGCTATTTTCTTTTCGCGCAATTATACGATTCCAGATAGCTTGTGCTATTGTGACCGCTGGCTTAAATAATACAACGATCGTCAGCAATAAACCTATTATGCCAAAGGAAAAGAAGTAATCGAAGAAATCCATCTCCGTAATCTTTGGCTCATCTTCATAATTAGCTGCATAGCCCAGTCCGAAGGCCATTCGTGCAGGTGCAGATTCCACGTATGCTTCGTAATGCTGAATGACAAACAGATCTCTGGATGACACAATACTTGTAATCACCGGGTGGCTGATTTCTTTTAATCTTTCAAACTCTTCCATTTGCTGCACTTGTTCAGTATCGTACATAGTTTCCCGATTTTCAAATCTAACTTCCCTTGCTTCAACATCTTCCCGGACGTTTTCAATATTTTGAACCGCAGGGGCTTGGCTGATGGTAACAAGCAATAAGACTAACGGGAGAAAAACGACAAAAAATGGAGCGTTCAATCTGAATCGGTTCTTAGTCAAAATATAAGCAGAAAAGATGAGAAGAACAACGATAATGGAACCAAGCGACACTTTGGTGCCTATCAAGTATGCCGCGCATACCGCAGCTAGCACAGTAACGATTCCCAACCAGCCTGTCTTCTTTTTATACATGCCCCAAATAGCTATTGGCACAAGAAAAGCGACTATTGCTCCAATTTCATTGGCAGCGTTGAACCAGCCAATTGTTCCTTCGTAGAATTCATTGTAACTTTCGAAAGAAATATTAAAGGCAGTAGGGATTATGATGAAAGCTGACACAGCCAATAGATTAATTGTCAGCAACTGAACGATCTTATCTCTGGTTAACCAATTGTTTTTTATAAGTATGTAAAAAACAAAGAATAATTGAATGGGATAAGCGGTCTTGGCGAGAAATTCGGCTTCCGCCATAAAACTGAAATTGTTTTTCCAGATAAAGTTCACAATGAAATTAAGTGCAAGAAAGACGTACACAGCAATATTCAACAGCAGCAACTTTTTTTCTTTATGTTGAATAAAGTAATTTATTGCGAAAAATAAGGCTATTGCCAGGAAAACCATCCGAACAACTACACCGATCGTAATTGGAAAATCGAAATTTTTTAATATGAAATTAGTAGCTACATCCAAAAATGGCTGCAGCAGAATAAAGTAAATCCAAATATTTCTTTTCAAAAACTCACCTCTATTTTTCTCACCTTATTTTATATCCTTTCTATACTTATTTCAATTGTTAATAATATTTTTCTGCAATAATCTCAGAAAATATTATTTAACGGATAAAATAATTTAAATTAACTTGCTTTCCAGAACAGGACTGCTTTTTTGGGGAGTTTTCCAAACAGGTAACTGGAGTAAGCCATAAAACGATGGAATCCCCATATAGTAAAATAGCAAATGACGATCACTAAAACGTAATGCAGTATAAACATTGCGTGCCAGGAAAGCCCAGAGTCCTGTAGCGGCAAATACATATTGATTCGGGTAATGATAAAGGGATGAACCAGATAGAATCCGAACGAATAATATGCAATTCTTTTTACTTTTTCTACATTCGAGTTCTTGAAATTCTTTACAAGCTGTTCGGATAGGAAGAAGAAGAAAATTCCGCCAACCATAAGGAAAGCCAGATTCAACAACTTTTGCATTTCGGGGGAGATGATATTTACGCCATGGAAAATACTTTCATAACGGATAAGGACATCTAAAATCCCTGTCAATAAAAACAGGAAACCGAATAAGGCGCTATTGAATTTTGTAGCCTGCTCAGCAACCTTTTCATAATGAAGACCAATCCAGGCACCCAACAAAAATGGACTTAAAATCGTAAGAAACAAAGGTCCACTTGTGAAGCCGTATTTTAAATTTAACAGATAATAGCCAAACTCTGCCAATACTCCAAAAATCCACAGATATTTTCTTAAAAGAGCAGACTTTTGAATAATGAGTAGAAAAATCGGGAACAGCAGATAGAATTGTACTATCAGCGAGATAAAATGAAGGTGATACATGCTTTTCCCTGTCAGTATATTGCTTATAATGGTAGGTATATCAAATTCGCGTGTATTAAAATAGAGTGCATCCACTTCATATATTAAAGACCAAAGTATGTAAGGTATTAAAATATAAACAACCCGACTCCTGAAATACTTGAGCAATTCTGACCCTGTCATGTCGCGTTTTCGGTAATTGTAAAAAAAGACAATCCCAACAAGCATGATGAAAAGGCCGGCTTCAATCCTGATAATCCTGTTTAAAAAATGGTAAGCTTCGTGTTATATCGTATCCACTGCAAACAATTGATTGAATGGAGAGGTAATATGGACAAGTACAACCATCATCATTGCAAATACTCTAATAAAATAGATGGATTTTATTTCTGCCTTCAAATAATCCCCCCTTTATCTGCAGGAAAACAGTAACTATGTATTTTTTATTTTAAATATCCAAAAAACATCTTATCATATTTTGCGAAAAAGAGGGTTTAAATCAAAAACAAAAGCTTTGAATTCCATTTCTATTTATCAATAAAATGATAATAACATCAAATTGTAATCTATTGAAATGTTTTTGAAACTATACATACACCCTATACGTCTATATAATAAGCAATGAATCAGAAAAGAGAGTTGATGAGATGAACAGCAGAATAAGTATGAAAAAGAAAGCTCCCAACAAGGCCTTTTTGATCCTTGTTTCGATATTATTTTTGGCAGTGCTTGGCATTACCCTGGCTGTATATTTCCCGGGAAATGATGAGGTTGCGGAATCCGCCACGGAATCTCTGGAACAAACATCTTTTGAAGGCAGAGGTTACGACAGTCCATTCAAAATAGATGCAGAGAAAACCCTGGTTCCTGAAGACAACCAGGAGTCGGAAGGCAGCGTTGACGATCTGAGAGATGAAGACGATCAGCCCGAAACCTTGCCGGATGAAGAAGTAACTGAAAGTGGCGAGGCTTCAGAAAGCGCTGCGGAAGAAGAGGAGAAAGAGCAGCCGGTAAACCTTGAAACCCTGATTGCTAATTCAATATCCTCGGTTTACACCATATATACAGATCTGGAACAAGGCTCCGGGTTTCTCTTCAATGAGCAAGGCGATATTGTCACAAATGCACACGTGGTAAAAGATGCCTCCTATGTAACTGTTATGGGCAGTGACGGAGAATTTTATGACGGACAAGTTGTCGGTGTTTCCAAAACAACGGATATCGCATTGATCCGGGTGATTGGCCTCGAAGGAAAGAAACCTTTGGCGATGGAAGAATCAGAGGCTACTGTAAACACGCCGGTTTTCACACTTGGAAGTCCGGGGAATGTAAACAACACATCCACTATCGGTGAAATTACGGCAGTCGGAAAAGATTTCACAGATGTTTATCAATACGATGGCCTCTATGAAATGACAGCGGAGATCAAGCAAGGTTCAAGCGGCGGCCCGTTGATTTCTGCCCAGACAGGTAAAATTATCGGCATCAATTCAATCGTTCTGACAGACGATCCGAAAATCGGCTATGCAATTCCATTGCATACAGTGATGCCGCAATTGGAAGAATGGGCGGCAAAAGATCTGCCCGTTGAAGAAGAAGCGGAAGTTGTAATGCCGAATATTGAAGATGCTTATCTCAGTGAAGAATTGCTGCGAAACTTCATGACTGATTTTTATGATCTGATCGCGCCTTCACTCGAATACCAGGAAGGGCATTATTACAGATACTTCCTGCTTGAAGGCAGCCAGGCTGAAACAGCTGCGGTGGAAATGGTCGAAGGGATGAAATCCGAGAACCGGACATTCCAATCTGTAGAGACTTCAATTTCTGATGTTGAAATCCATGATGACCGGGCAGAAGTCTTTATTTCTGCAAACTTCACATTTATTGACCCGGCAGATGATAAATTGGTATCCATCAGCCATAGCTATGTCTACGAAGTGGTAATTGACGAATTTGGGGATTACCAGATTCAATCGATGCGCAATCAAAACTAGAACAAGCGACGGGGGCATCATGCCAGCCGTCGTTTTTCTATGGATAGTTTCACTGGATGGAGCCAAGGGAATAAGTCAGTACAGGTTTCAGCCCATTACAAAAATTCATCTTTAAAGGAGCCCCTATGGCAAAACGACACGATTATATGGACTGGCTGAGGGTGATTTCAATCTTCGTCGTAGTCGGCGTCCATGTTGTATCCAAAATTATTAACACCGGCCATACCGATCAATGGGAATGGCAATTCGCCAACGCCGTCGATTCAGCAATACGTTGGTGTGTCCCGGTATTTTTCATGCTGAGCGGCGCATTGCTGCTGAACATGAAAAGGGAAGACCCGATTGGGGAATTCCTTAAGAGGCGGCTGACGAAAGTCATCATTCCGCTGGTTTTCTGGAGCGGTGTCTATATTGCGTATAATATTTTTGAGCAAGGTGATTCCTACACATTCGGTGAAATGCTCATCCTGATTTTCACTGACGACGTATATTACCATCTCTGGTTTATGTACGTCATAATCGGCCTATACATAATGGCGCCATTCCTGAAAATACTGGTTAACAATATGAATCAGAAAATCTTCTTATATTTTCTGGCCATCTGGTTCCTGTTCAATGGCCTCGTGCCTTTCACCCAGAAGCTATGGGGCTTTGAACCGGCACTCGATCCGGGTTTGTTCCAGCCTTATATCGGCTATTTTCTGCTCGGTGCTTACCTGGTAATCTATCCGCTGCCGAAAAAGGCTTTGTGGCCGCTGTTCGGATTATCCGTTGCCTCCTATCTGGCAACCGTTTATGGCACACATTACCTGACAGACCAGAAGGGGGAACTCGATGAATTTTACTACGAGCATTACCGCCCGACCCACATGGCCATCTCGGTGTTCCTGTTCACGCTGTTTCAGCAGCTGGAGCCGCGCATCAAACCGAATCCCCTCATTACGCAACTCAGCCTGGCGACGCTCGGCATCTATGTGATTCATCCGCTGGTGCAGTTTTATCTGAATAAATTTTTCAATATCAATGAAACGACTGTCAATGCATTAGTGGGTGTCCCTCTTGTGTGGGTACTGATTTTCGCCATTTCATTTTTCATCATCTGGTTTTTGAAAAAGGTGCCGGGAGCGAAACATATTTTGCCGTAGTCCAAAATTTACTATTTCCAGCAGTTCCCATATGTTCCCTGTGTCAGGCACATTTATGACTACTTACTATTTAGGATATAAATACCAAAACCGTATCTATTAACCTTTGGGGTTAGTGGATACGGTATTTTTTGTATTCAATTGCAGTGAATATACTGAATCGTCTCTGACACAGGGGCGTTATTTTAAACAGTAAAATATAAACATTTTATACATTCTATCCAATTTAATGCTATCATTAAAAAGTCGTACAATTCTGATTTGTATGAACAAAAAATCGCAAAGGGGAAATGGGAATTGTCAAAAACCAATTTTACAAAATACTTAAGCGCCATTTTTGCTTTAGTCCTGGCATTCTCTCTGTTGTCGCCGTTTTCGGTATCAGCTGAGCAGAATCTTTCTTTCAAAGACAGCCAGCAGACGCAAAGCGAAATGGAAGCCAAAGCAGCAATTGCTGACCAGCTGCGTGTAATCGACGGCAAGCCGCGTCTGCACGACACGCTGCAAAACCAGTCAGGCGAGGAAGAAGTGGATGTCATCATCCATTTATCCGAAAAGCCGGTGGGACTTGAGCGGGCAATTGTTAAATCAAAAGGCAAGGCATTCTCGAATGCTAATAAAACAAAAGTGAAAAAGAATGTCAACGCCCAGCAGGCAACTGCTAAAAAAGAAATGCGCGCATTAAAGCTATTAGTGAAAGAAGGATATTCGTATGACACGGTGCTGAACGGTTTTGCAGCGACAGTCAAAGCGAAAGATCTGGAGAAGCTTTTGAACATAAAAGGCGTTACCCTGGTTGAGCCGGATGCGGAAGTCCATGCAATGGAAGCTCCTCCCAGCTCAGACGAAGGAAATGTTGAAGCAGCGATGGATAACAGTATTTCCTTCCTTGGCATAGAACCGCTATGGGCAGAAGGATTTGAAGGGCAGGGCGTAAAAGTTGCCGTGCTTGATACGGGAATCGACGCGGACCACCCGGAATTTGAAGGGATCTATAAAGGCGGGAAGAACTTCGTCCTGGACTCATCTACATATGCGAAACCTCGCGCTGATGATGACGCTTCGGAAACACTGCCATCTGAACGGCCGGCAGGAACGCCGGAATTCAACGCAAACGGCAGTTCTTTCTATACGTCACACGGCACGCACGTAGCAGGAACGATTGCTGCGATCGGCGCCAATGAATTCGGCATCAAAGGAATCGCGCCGAAAGTCGACCTGTACGCTTACCGAGTACTCGGTGCTTACGGAAGCGGCTCGACATCCGGAATTGTCGCGGCAATTGAAGAATCGGTGATCCAGGAAATGGACATCATCAATTTATCACTTGGCGGAGGAGCCAATTCGGAAACGGATGCCGGTTCATTCGCGATCAATAACGCAATGCTGTCAGGCACAATCGGTGTCCTGGCAACTGGTAACTCTGGACCGAACCGCGGCACGATGGGCACACCGGCAACGGCACGCCTGGGAATTGCGGTAGGGAACACGACCAATCCTGAATCAATGCATGAGGGAGCAGTCAATATTTCAGCTGGAGACTATCAATTATCGAAAACAATCGATTTGATGGCGACAACTTTCGGCGAAAACCTTTCAGAGCAGCTCGCTGGAGAATATGAAGTCATTGCTGTGCCGGGAGTCGGAACACCGGCTGATTTTGAAGGGCTGGAATTGACAGGCAAAGTGGCATTGATCTCACGCGGCGAAATCGCGTTTGTCGATAAGATTGCCGCAGCGAAAGAAGCGGGAGCGGTGGCGACCATCATCCACAACTTTGCTGGAGGATCCAACGCACCGGAAGCTTCCGGAATATTCCTTGGGGATGCTTTTGAATTCCTTCCAACATTTGATATGTCACAGACAGACGGTGAAGCACTGCGTGCGGCACTGGCTGAAAATGCTGGGACCATTTCTTTTGACGGATTTAACAGCGAATTGACCAGCGGCGATGAAGTGAACGATTCCAGTTCACGCGGGCCGTCAACACCGAACTTTGATATCAAACCGGACGTAAGTGCGCCGGGTACGAATATCATGTCCACAATCCCGATGTACAAAACGGATTTCCCGGATGCCACATACGATGAGGCTTATACACGGAAAACCGGAACATCAATGGCAACACCGCATATTGCAGGAATCGCGGCATTAATTCTGCAGGCTAATCCGGATTGGAATGCATTTGATGTAAAAGTCGCATTGTCCAATACGGCTGAAATTCTGGACACTGAAAAATACGATGTCTTTGCGCAGGGTGCAGGACGCGTCAACGCTTATGCGGCAGTCCATCCGCAAGCTCTCGCATATGCTAAAGATGAAGCAATTGTGGACGAGGCTGGCACGGTAGCAGATAACATTAAAGGAACTGTCACTTTCGGTCCACAGGACATTTCAGAAAGCGACGTTTCAGTGAATAAAAAAGTGTTAGTCAAAGACGTTGCCGGCAATGGCGGCAACTATGACGTTACTGTCGAAGTGACGAAAGGATTTACCGGTGCGAATGTATCGGTCGACCAGGATTCATTTGATTTGAACGGCGAACAATTATTGAATGTTAACCTGACTGCAGAACAAAATGCAGAAACGAAACCGGGCGATGAAATTCTCGGTTATATTCACATCACAAATGGTGATTATGAAATTTCACTTCCGTTCGCGGCTGATTTTGGCGGAGCAGCAGCAACGATTGAAAACATGAGCATTACAGAAACGGACCTGTCATTCGATGGTGACGGAGTACAGGATTCTGCTCTATTGTCATTTACCTTGACGGGTGATGTGACTACAAACTATATCGAATTATGGGATTTCATGAACCCGACAGGAGGAACACGGGGTGACGGCTATATCGGCAATCTCCATGCAAGCGCGGCTCTTGGTGCAGGATCCTACACATTACCTGTAGCCGGAGAGTATCAGCCATGGGACGGATCTGCCGCAACAACAATTCCGGATGGCCTTTACACAATCGATTTCAGCGGACAAGCGCCTGCTGGTGTCATAAGTGATTATGTCGGTCCGGTTGTTGTCAAAAAAACAGCACCTGAAATTGCGGGCACTGTTGAAGACGGTCAGGCAACTGGCCAGGTTGCAGATAAATACATCGAGTACAATGTCGAATTGGCTCTCTATGGCTTGGACTATGACCTGAATGAAAAACTGGATGCAACGTACATCACAACTGAAAATGGTGAAACTTCCGAGCCGGTCCAATTCGACCTGGCACAGGATGGTTCATTCACATTCCCTGTAACAGATGCGACAACTTCAGTAACAGTCGTTGTAACTGATGCAGCAGGAAATGTCGGGGAAGCATTGATCTATGAAAGAGAAGAAGCTGAACCTGTCGTCACAATGTTAGCAGATCCAGCTGAACTTGAACTGGTAATCGGAGACAGTGAGAAAGTAACAGTTACGCAAACAACAACACCTGAATTCGGAGATCCTGTTACGGAAGACGTATCAGCGGACGCTACCTACACTGTAGCTGATGAATCTGTCGTTTCAGTTGAAGACGGACTGGTTACGGCGAACGGCGAAGGTTCAACAACCATCGCAATCACTTACGGTGATAACGAAACAACTGTAAATGTGTCGGTGACAGCTCCTGAACCTGAACCGGAAGACAACACAACATTGAGTGTCAACAAAGAAAAGTTGACGATCAATGGCAAAAAAGGCAAAGTGACCGTTTGGCAGGAAACTGTCCAACCGAATGGCAAAACGAAAAAATCAAATGTCACAAAAGATGCTGTGTACACAGTAGCTGATGACTCGATCCTTTCCGTTTCAAACGGCCTGGTAACTGCCAAGAAATCAGGTTCAACAACCATTACGATTTCTTATGAAGGTGACGAAGTTACAGTAGATGTAACTGTTCGTTAACAGATATCTCGCAACACAAAAAGGGCATCCATTAATTTGGATGCCCTTTTTCATGTGGTCGAGAAAGCGATATCTTTTACAATCATTTCGCTCCAGGCGGACGCTTTCTGTGGGGAGCGACCTCGTCTATTTCTTTATAAAAAGTAAGCTGAGATATGGAGCAAAACAGCGAAGACGCCCAGGGGTCCAAGCGAAGTGCTGAGATCCACTCGGGCGAAGTGAAACGAGACCGAGTTAGCTCAGTGCAAGCCCCCAGGCAAGCGAGCTGTTTTGCGGAATATCGGTTTAAACAAAAAAGGACACCCAATTGAATGGATGCCCCCGCCTTACTGTTGGTGCTTATCGTCTGAAGCTGTGGAATTTCGGGCCCCAGTAAGAATTGTCTAGGCTGACAACTTCCGCTTTCGATCCGCCTGAGTGGACGAACTGGTTATCGCCGATGTAGATTCCCACGTGCGAGATGCCTGCACGGTAAGTGTTGGCGAAGAATACAAGGTCGCCAACTTGTGGAGTTGAAACCGCTGAAGTTTCAGCAAACTGTGTCAACGTTGTGCGTGAAAGGCTTTTGCCGTTTTGCTGGAAAGCATATTGCGTGAATCCGCTGCAGTCAAAACCGGCTGTAGACGTGCCGCCGAAAACATAAGGCGTGCCGCGCAATGCCATTGCAGTAGAAACAACTCCTGAGTTAGATGCAGTAGCTGTTGCAGAAACTTTCGAAGTTGCCGGTGACAGCAATGTGCTCAAGATCCAGCCGGATGTGCCGTTGACATTGATTTTGTACCAAGTCTGGCTGCCGTATTTCTTCTGGTGAGTCGCTGTTACTTTCGTGCCTTTGTCAGCCACTAAAAGGCTCTTATTTACAATGCCCGCATCCGCGCGGACGTTAGAATTATATTGTAAGACAAATGTGCCGGATTTGGCACTTGCCTGGTTGCTTGATACTTGCTGAACCGACTCTGTTGCCGGTGAAGTTGTTGGTGTCGGAGCTTCTGCCCCTGCCGCTGAAATAGTCCCTGAAAACATCATCGTACTTGCGAATAAAGTGAAAACTAATTTTCTCATTATTTTTCCCCAATCATATGTTTGATATCCGTGTCCAGTCATAGTAAATTTTTGTTCTGATTTCACTATAAAGACTGAAGCTTTGTAATACAAGGTCAGACCTATTTCAATAAGGTTACAATTGTATATCAGAATAACTCGTAAAATTCAGTCTATTTAGTGCCGTTACCGAAAAACGGCTATATACCGGGATTTAACAGCAATCCTTATAAACCGGAAGTTAGATAAATTAAAAACGGGCAGTCCATCCGCATGATACCATTATTATAGAAAAACATAGTCATACAGCGAGTATACCTTCAGTTCTATGCACGAATTATATTATAAACATGAAAAGGGGGACCTGTGCCCAATAAAAAAGAGAACCCCGCAAAAGGGTTCTCTTCAAAACTATATGACTCTATTATTTCACTTCATCGCCCTCCACCACGACCTCAGCCTCAACACTGTCAAGCAGGCCGGCTACATGCTCATATATACGCCGGCAATTGTTCTGGTCCTGATATTTGATGATGCCAGTGATGTCCACATCAAAATTTGCAAAGTCCTGAACAATTCGGTCTTCGATAATGCTGACCAGTTCCTCCTCATGGCCTGCAATCCCGCCGATGAACGTTTCATCAATCGGCCGCAGGATGCCGCGCCGGAAAAAGCGGTCCACATCGAAATGATAATAAACAACCGGTTTTTCGAGCAGCGTAAAGTCGAAACTGACACTGCTGTAATCCGTCACCAGAAGCGCATGGCGGATCAGCAATTGCTGTACCGTCACCGAGCCGAGCTGGATAAATTTGATCCGTTCATGCATATCCCGCTGGCTGTGCTGAAAATAGTTCTGCGCCCGGTAATGTGGATAGAAATACAAATTGATTTCGTATTGATCCAGCAAGCCGAGCAATTTCTTGTTCTGGATCAGGTTCGTATACGCCAGGTAATACTCACTCGCCAAAAATTGCTCGTCGGTATTGATCCAGTCCCGCCACGTCGGCATCAGCAAAATATCCCGCGGCGGCTCCTTCTGCACGAGCCGGTCAAAACGCGCAAGCCCGGTGACAATCACTTCCGCGTCCGAATACCCCATCTCTTCCATGACCACTGTTTCTTTCTCCGGCTCGGAACTGACGACAAACTGATGGAACGGCAGCTCGTAATTGCGTTTATGGTACTCGACATTCTTCCGTCCAAGAACACCGTGCTGCAGGAAAATCCGCTTGGTATTCTCGTAGCCGAAGGAGCCGCGTGCCGGTTTATACGGCAGGATATTCTCGATGTCATGCGTACACAGCAGCACGCCCGCGCGGAAAGCGACATCGAAATGCTCCGGCGAACCGAACACCAGCACATTTTTCATTTCCTGAATCGGCTCGTAATCGAGGCTGTCTTCCTCGATGACATAATAAGCCTCAACATTCGTATTCTCAAGCAGCCACTGAAACAGCACAATGCCGTTATCCTGTGCCGTATTGCTGCGTTCGCCAACAAGCCACACATTCGGATCTTTCACATTTATATCTTCCGGTATCCGGATATCCGCCGGAATGGTGAAGGTCTCGATCTTCAAATTATCAAATGGGGTCGTCGTGATCATGAAGTGATGATCGTTTCCCTCATCATCCTGCAGCACCTTATAACTGTAATAATTATCTTTCTTATAAACGGCTTTCCGGTATTTGATCTTTTCCTTGCGGATCACGCGGCCGTCAGCCGTCTCTATGACCACAAATAAGTCGAAAATGGTTTTTTCTCTGCTCTTCAGGGCGATCAGATCCCAATCCGCCAGGCCGACGGTGAAGTTACCAGTGATCGGCACCGATCTGGATTCCAGCGACAGCCGGTCTTCAAGCAGCAGGTAGGCCGTCGAATCGATGAACTCGTCCGTCGAACCGATGACCCCTTCCAGCCGGAATCCGTCGATATCGCTGATCGCCTTGCGCAGTTTCGGGCGTGACAGCTTCAGCCCGAGCGATTTGTCTTTTCTCTTATAGAAACGCAATTTCACATATTGGGAATCGGCGATCACTTTAAACCGCACATCGGTCTGCCGCAGCTGGCCACCCAGCCGGAACTGAGACACTTTCGGTTCCTCACTTTGCTGGATGAGGAAGAAGCGCTTCGCGAATGGAGTCGTGAAAAAGTCTTCCAGGGGAATGTTGGTGTGCAAAGAGCCGTCGCGTTTGATAAGAGGATAAGTTCTGGTCCGTCCGCTTTTCGGATCGTCCATCAATAACGCGTACTCTGCCTCTGCCGCTTGAGCGTCAGGTGACAGAGAGAGGGCAAGATGGAAGGAGCCGTCGTTGAGGTTCTCGATTTTCACTCCATCCGGGCGAACGGCATTCGGCCGGACCCCCAGGTAAAAAGAATTCGCGCGTCTGATGGGGCGGATCTGGTGGCGGAGGGAAGAGAACCCTTCAGCTTCACTCAAATCCAACCGGAGCGGATGCAGCGTTCCATCCAGCAGGACGAACAAGCGCCAGATGCCGATACTGAGCTTGGAAAAATCCCGGACAATCAAGCGTCCCGATGTTTCGTCCGGTTCGCCGTGCAGAATGACGAACTGCCGATTCTTAAAGCCATAAATTTCAGTCGCATTACCGGCTACCGCCACAGGAATGTCCAGGTCCAGTTCGAGGCAGTCATAACCAAGCTTTTCAATTTCGCTGTAAACTTCCTGTCCCGAAAAGCGGAACTCGGAGAACCGGTGGCTGATCTGCAGGTTCCTTTTCACCCGCGTCGTCAAATAGCGCTCATTGACCAGCAGGCTTTCATTGAAATCACCTGCTTTATAAGAAGGGTGCTCCGTCAGCCAGGCCGCTTTATTATTGATGAAAACTTTCACTTTGGCGCCGGTTTCAATGGTTTCCAGAAGCACGAAGGGGATATAAATCCTGATATTATCGTTATCCATCAATTCAGTGGCAACCTCGACGATTTCTTCATCGTTCCAGAACTCTGCGTGAATCTCTTTGAAAAACAGGAAATTTGTCAGGGAGATTTCAAATACCAGGTGTTCATCCGTCAGGTAATGACGCTCGACCTGTGCTTTCTTGACCAAATAATTTCTCATTCGTTTCAATGTCCTCGAACCGATCATTGCCTCATCCCCCTCGTACGCAAATCATTCCTGTCATAAATTAAATAATTATTCAAAAATCTTATTATTAATGAGTATAATGCAACAAGTAGTCAATATTCAATCAAAAAATCAATTATTTATGATTATAATATGCTAAAAAGACTAGTAAAATAGGCTGCTGACGGTTATACTTATTTTGATAAATAGAATAAGGACTTAAAATATAGTCAAAAGGAACTAGAAACGGAGATGAGGAATGTGCACCCTTATCAGCAGTATATAGATAAATTGGAGATAGAACACAATCGAAGCGTGCAGGATATAATTTTCGATTATTATATCACGCAGGATGAAGGGCCATCGGTCACGGCAAGAGAGCTGGGAATTCCCCGAAAAGCAGTCCTGCATTTCATCCATGAGTACAATATGCGCCCGATCAAACATCAAAACATAAAAAAAAAGTAGCGAACTAGGGCAGTAGTCAGCCTGCCGGATCGCTATCGAACCACTTCGAAGCCGGGAAAGAGGGTTTTGGGGTGGTTTTTGGTATGGGGAGAGAAGAACTATCCGAGACAAGACATAAATGGATGCTTTTCGCAGGCGATAAGCGAAAAGAGAGGTAGGGCTTGGGTGTTTGGGATGTTAGGGTGAAGAAGAGGCAAATTCAAGTAAACGAATTACCACTGTACTCATAAACCTTCTACATATGAACTAGCCTATTCTCGCGCCCCTGTGTAATTCACAATTTGAGGAACAATTGTGGCTTTGCCGAGTATCCCCATAACCCCAAATACCCCCCAAAAAAAGAGGGATGCAGCATTAGCGCTGCACCCCTCAAAAATATCTTTTTCTGTTTTGGATTCTCTAAGATATGGAGCAAAACAGCGAAGACGCCCAGGGGACCAAGCGAAGTGCTGAGATCCACTCGGGCGAAGTGAAACGAGACCGAGTTAGCTCAGCGCAAGCCCCCAGGCAAGCGAAGCTGTTTTGCGGAATATCGATTCGATTGAAATTAACTACATATTCAAATGCCCCTTCAAAGTCGTCTGAATCGCATTCAACTCATTAGGATCCATCATATAATACCAGATACCATCAATCGTCTCCCCATAACCATCTTCCACAATAATCTGATCGACCTGCCCGACAGCACCACTGTAATTCTTCTGAACATCGCGCATCTCGCTGAACTCCATATTCGTCCGCACATTACTGCCCAGTGCATCAAAAATATCCCCGTAATTCACAAGGCTGTTAAGCGATGCGCCTTCACGCATAATTCCCTGGATAACCTGCTTCTGTCGATCCTGGCGGCCGAAATCTCCACGTGGATCTTCTTTCCGCATGCGCACATAATCAAGTGCTTCGTCGCCATCCAAATGGATTTCCCCGGCTTCAAAACCGTCAAAAGCCATCGGGCTGTTTACTGTCACGCCATCAACCGCATCCACAATATCCTTAAAACCTTCCATATTAACCTGTACAACATAATCAATCGGAATATCGAGCAGATTCTCCACCGTTGCCATCGACATCTCAATGCCGCCGAAAGCATACGCATGGTTAATCTTGTCCATCATGCCTTGTCCGATAATTTCCGTATACGTATCACGCGGAATCGACAGCATCTTTGTTGTCTCTTCCTCAGGGTTGACCGTCAGCACGACCATCGTATCGGAACGGCCTCGATCACCTTCGCGTTCGTCGACTCCGAGAAGCAGGACAGAAAAAGGATCTCTCTCTTCCAGTTTCACTTCTTCAATGCGCATATCCGAAATTGGACGGTCAAGCGGTTCGTACATTTCGTCCAATGTGCTCGTGAAGCTGGAATAGATACTGAACAGGTAAACGCCGACTCCGATTGCGATAAGTCCTAAAATCCCGACAATCCACGGCCATTTTTTCTTCTTGGCCTTTTGCTGGCTTCTTCTCATTTTGTTTCCTCCGTTAGCTGCCTGTGAAATAGGCGATTAGGGCATTTGCCCACGTTTCGGCACCCATGTTATTGGGGTTGCTTTCTTCTGTCAAATAAGTCTTGAGTGTCAAATCTTCGGTGGAGGGCCATTGTTCCCAATGGTTAATATACACATAATTCTGAACGGCTGCAAATTCTTCCAATGCGGTGACTTGTGTGCGGTAAAACTGTGCACCATAGATTGGTTGAGGCGGATGCAATACCAGCACGGCATCGTTTGTGGCCGTCAAAATTTCGCCGAACACGTTCTGGATATGCAGGTGCTCCGTTTCAATTTCAACCCGGCCGTTATTCTTCAGTGTAAAAGGCTCCATCAATACGACGTCATAGCCGTCAGAAAGTTGCAGACCGGTCATTATGAATTCTTCGGACGTCCCTTCAAAGCTCATGACTTCCGTTTCAACAAATCCGCCGTAGGCCATGTCGATGGCCTCAGTGAATAATTCGCTGTAGCCGGGATTTCCTGCTTCCATCGCTTCAGATCCCACCACCAGCAATTGAACCCTTTCGCCTTGTTCTTTCCTATTGAAAAACAGCTCCTGTACCTTGGGATCCATTTTGGCAGTCAGGCTGTCCAAATCGATTTCTGTCACTTCTTCGGAAATCGCAGATGCTTTCCACCGCTGTTTCTTCAGCAGGGGCGGCGACTGCCTGCTCGGCAGGTTTGCCCGCAGCGGCAAGTTTCTCTTTCCAGCTCACGTAGCTGAAAAAAGAATCGTATCGGATAATATAATCGATCTAATAAAGCCGAACTTTCTCAACACTATAAAAAATTTTTTCTTGTAAACAATTTATAAACATAAAGATAGCATAAACATGTCTATTAACCTAGGAGAATTTATACATATTAGAAGTCGTAATATTCACACTTTATGCTATACTAGCATAAAATGATTAAAAAAACTTTTAAGGGAGACGTCTTAATATGGAAGAAACTATCAGTTTACAGGATCTTTTCAAGACGATTCGCAAGCGCCTCGGACTTATTGTCCTGCTCACCATCCTTGCAATAACGATTGCAAGTGTCATCTCATTCCTTGTTCTGACGCCAGTCTACCAGACATCGACTGAAATCCTCGTCAACCAGAGCCCGACAGAATCGGGGCAATTGACGAACCAGAATATCCAGACGGACCTGCAATTGATTAATACATATTCCGGCATCATCAAAAGTCCGGTCATTTTGGGGCCTGTTGTGGAAGAGCTGAATTTAGATTTGTCCACAGAAGAGTTGTATAGCAAAATTACCGTCAGCAACGCCGATCAATCGCAGATTGTTAATATTGCGGTGCAGGATGAAAATCCGGCAGTTGCGGTGGACATTGCCAATACGACGGCGACGATTTTCGAAAGCAATATCCAGGAATTGATGAATGTCGATAACGTCACCATCCTGTCACCAGCTGTATTAAAAGAAAATCCGTCCCCGGTCGCGCCGAACCCGTTGCTGAATATGGCAATCGCTGGAGTGGTCGGCCTGATGCTGGGCGTCGGCATCGCATTCCTTCTGGAATATCTCGATACGACGATGAAAGACCAGCAGGATATTGAAGAACTTCTCGGTATTCCCCTTCTCGGTTTTGTTTCACCGATTATTGAAAAAGCGGAACTTGGACAGGAAAATGAAACTGAATCCAGAAGAAGGGCGGGGTAAAGAATGGCCAGAAAGAAAAAGGTTCTCCAGCAGACGGCGCGGAAACTCATCGCTTATACAACGCCCCGTTCATTTGTAGCTGAACAATTCCGTACGCTGCGTACCAACATCACATTTTCTTCGCCCGATGCGGATATCCGCACGATGGTCGTAACGTCAGCAGCCTCGTCAGAAGGAAAGTCAACTACGTCGGCCAACCTGGCAGTAGTATTTGCGCAGGAAGGCAAAAAAGTTCTGCTGGTAGATGGCGATATGCGGAAACCGACGACCCATTACACGTTCCATACAGGGAATACGACGGGCTTATCCAGTGTACTGACGAGACAGACGACCGCGGAAGAGGCGATTCGGCCAACAGCGGTTGAGAATCTTGACCTGTTGACTTGCGGACCGATTCCACCGAATCCGGCGGAATTGCTGAGCTCCAAATCGATGGATACACTGATCAGCCAATTGATGGACAACTATGATCTGGTGATTTTCGATGCTCCACCGATCCTGGCGGTAACGGACGGCCAGATTCTGGCGAATAAATGCGAAGGCGCAATCCTCGTCATCAACTCAGGTACCACTGAGAAAGAAATGGCGTTAAAAGCGAAAGAAGCAATTGAATCTTCGAACAGCCGCATCATTGGAGCTGTTCTGAATAATTTCGAACTTCCGAAAAACAGCAGCTATTATCAATACTACGGCGCAACGGAGTAAAAAGAGGAAACTCTTTTTACTTTTTCTTTTGTGCGGAACAGTAAATAATAGGGATTAATATTTTGAGTAAATAAACTGACTCTCTCTATATATAGAAGAAATTCATTTTCAAATTCCCTGTTTTACAGTTGGATAAGGAGGAACACCGAGTGATAGATACACACGCACATATACTTGCAGGTCTGGATGACGGCGCGCAGAACATGGAAGAATCGAGGAAATTGCTTGAAGAGGCGGTAAAAGAACAACTTACCGCCATCATAGCTACACCACACGCTTTTCATCCGAACTTCCAGACTGACATGGATGCCTTGAACGCACAGTTGGAAATGACAAGGAATTACATCAAGGAACAAAATATCCCGATCAAACTATACAGCGGGCAGGAATGCCGGCTGAGTGATAAGCTGCCGAATCGGCTGGATGAAGGGAAAGCGCTGACGTTGGCGGAGTCCCGCTATGTCCTGCTTGAATTGCCTTCATCGGGGGTGCCTGTGTACACGGTGCCGGTGATCCAGCAATTGATTACGCGCCATTATGTGCCGATCATTGCACATGTGGAACGCAACCAAGGCATCATTGAAAAACCGGAACGGCTGAACCGTCTGCTGTTGCACGGCGCATTGGCGCAAGTGACAGCGGGATCCGTATCGGGGCATTTCGGCAAAGCGATCCAAAAGACGGCGTTTGATCTGATGGAAGCGAATCTGATCCATGTGTATGGGTCGGATGTGCACAGCCTCGATAAACGACCGTTCCTGTTTAATGCGGGACTCGATCTGATGGAGAAGAAGAAGCTTCATGAGTTTGTCGATATTTTCCTTGAGAATAACGAGCGTATCCTATTGAATCAAAACCTGCATGTGCTGGAGCCTCAAACGGTGCAAAAAGGGAAATGGTGGAACATCTTTTCCTGATAGTGAATTTAAAGTGAAAATGTTTTACTCCTAAAAATCGCGTCCATGCGTCAAAGACGATCCGGTGTATTTACACGAAAATTGCATCCAAAAGAAGCTGGCTTCAGAAACCCCAAAACGATTTTCTGAAGCAGCTTCTCTATATTTATCCAGCAATGTAAGGAGTCATAATTGTTCCAGACACAGGAAAGAAATAGGAATTTTATAGAAGTCGGGAAAAGAGGCTAAGCATTTTCATTGAGCCATTCCTTTGCTTCCTCGATGGTAGTTACAGGCACTACGATAATATCCTTGTTTTTTTTCATGAAAAGGGCCAGTTCATTATAATTTTCCTGTGGCACCATAAAAATATCAGTGTCGTTTTTAACTGCGGCAATTCCTTTTATGTGAATATCACCTACGGGTCGAACTATACCTTCAGCATCCATTGCACCGGTTATCACAATCTTGAGATCGGATTTTACCCAGTGAGCGTCCGTATAGCTGCCGAATAAACATAAGGCTAATCCAAGCCCATCAGAATCACCAAGGCTTTCAGGGATTTTTGAAATTCTCAAAACCTCCTCCCCAGGATAATGGACATTGAAATAGTCGGGCAAATTCTGGTATTTATCACGTTTCGCTTTCAAGTACTGTGTTGTATTTTGGCTTGCCTCGATAACCATGGTATTGAAATTATCATATTCCACATAAGAATAGCTGCCTGGCCAGATTTTGTTTTTCCACAAAAATTTTATAAAATCAGCTCTCTTCTCAACTGGAAAACTGTAAACGGAAACTTTGTTCAAGTTCACTTCTTCACCGATTTCTTCGGCGTATGTAATAACGGGGCCTGGGAGGGTGACCACTGCATTTTCTGGAAGAGACGAGTAGATATATAAAGGCAGTGAAATGATGACAACTAGCAAAAAAGCCTGGCACAGGTGGTAAAGTTTATCTTCCTTAATTTTTTTAATCATATTCTCTCTCCTGTATAAAAATATAAGCCTATTATATCTTAAATAATGATAAAATAGATTCATAAAATGTTGAGGGGAGTGAACATTATGATGTTTATCTTATTATTGATAATTGGTTCATATGTAATGGGATTACTATCTTTTATCTTCGTTCGTTTGAAAAAGAACAGAGAAATAAAGAAGGTTTTCCTTGATCCGTATGATGAAATCACGAAACAATTTGTCCGTATAGAAAATCACGCTACAAACCAAACTTCATTTAAAGGGAAGTCAAAGAAAAACTCCGGTGGCTATATGAGTGATTCCAAAGGGACCGACCAGGATGATATGGATTTTGCGCTGCGTGATGGAGTTTACAGCGATAGCATGTCGTACGATTCCAATGACACCTATTAACAAAAATATAAATATTAAGTCATGTAAAGGAGAATAATATGCTGCTGATATTCTTTACTTTAATTGCTAAAGGCATTCTGAAACTGAGTACAGACGAAACATTTTTTTACTTCCTGTTGATTTCGTTTATTTTAATGGTTATTACTTCAAGTCTTGTTCACTTGGGGAAAAATAGCATTTCTAGAAATACAGCTGTCATCCTTTCTGTTTGGTTCCCGGGAATGGGGCAATTTTACTTGAAGCAAAGGTTGACTGGGCTTCTTTTTTATCTTTTATTTCTTGCAACATGCTATATGGGGACCCAAATAGACATAGCAGTATCAACAGCATTTCTGGTGCTGAGCATCTTTACGTTCGCTTCGGCGTTGCCAGCTTATTTGACAGTGTTGACTGAGGGCGGAAAATCTCACTTGGGCGCTCAAAGAGAGGCCGTTTTAAAATATAAAAAATTGGCGCCGTTTCTTGAAAAAGGTGTTATTCCTGCTCCGGATACGAATATGCTGATGCATGATGGGTTATTGATCACTGCGATATTAAGGGATTCCAATGCTCCGTTGATGATAAGCAGTGTGGTAATAGATGAATTGGACAACTTAAAAACCAATCGAGATGTAATAAGAAGAAAACGAGCGCAATTTGCTTTTGATCTGATTGAAATGTTCCAGGCAAGTGGTCGCGTTAAAATCGCTAAAATGCCAAACCATGTGACACGTGAAAAATTGAATTTTGCACATACCAATGACGATAAAATCGCTGCCTCATATATGAATGAATTTCAAAAAAATAAAGTGCCTGTTGTTTTTTTGACGAACGATAAAGGGGCTCGAATTATTGCGCGAAATGCGGGACTGCCTTTGCTGGAGATAGACCGGGAACAAACAAACGATCCAAATCTACTGAGCATCAAAGCTAAAGAGGGATTTTCGACTGGTTTAGCGGCAGAAAATTCAGCAGGAAGAAAATTTACCTCATATTTACCGAGAATCGAGGTTCCAGGACTGGGTGGCTTTCTTCGTATCGCTGTTTTAATGTTTCTTGCTTTCGGCATTTACGTGCTATTTGATAAATCGGAAAATGCCAGTGAAGCAAAAGGGGGAGAACTGGCTGCAGCAGAAGCAGCGACCAATACCGTTTGGGAAAAACCCGATTTTCCAATAGCTGAATTGGAAGTAACTGAAGTAACAATTGAAGAAGGTGTCGAGGAATTTTCAATCTCTTACGAAATCATTAACCACAGTGAAAATACATATGTCTTTGGATTTACCGAGAGTGATTCTGGATCGGAACGCGAGTCTTTCCCTGTAAAGCATGCAGACGGTATACAACTCACTTTTCATGATGGTTCTGTGAAAAATCACATCGGTGGACATACTTTACAACCTAAAGAAAAAGGCAAAGTCTTCTTTATGGCTAATGAATCGATAGATAACCTGAAATCTGTTTCGATGCTGATACATAAACAGGAAACAGGTGAAACAATTGAATGGACAAAGGGGGGCGAGGAGTAATTCACGCCCCGGGGAAAGAAAAAAATCTAAAAAATTCTGCCAATACACTACAATTACATACGAAAGAAGCTACAGTCCTATGAACACCAATTTCTAAGGATTAGCGGTTTGATTTTTATGTAGAAACAGGAATTGGCATGAATTGCGCCGTGCCCCGGGAAAGAGTTTTGAAGAGAGTACTCATGAAAGTTTAAGCCTGGAATTGAAAAAAGATGATGATTACTCGATCATGTACGTTCCATGTCCTGGGAGCGGTAAACATAAAAAAATCGCGCCCCCGCGTCAAAGAAGATTCAGTATATTCACGAAAATTGCATGCAAAAGAAGCTGTCTGCAGAAACCCCAACGGTTTTCGGAGACAGCTTCTCTATATTTATCCAGAAATGTAAATAGTCATAATTGGTTCCAACACAGTGGTTAACCACTGGCGTTGCATAGCTCCCATGGAACGGCACTATTGTAAAAACTATCCAAAAATAAGCAGGTTAATATAAAAAAGAAAGCCCCCGACGTAGAATGAGACTGACGACTAAATCAGTTTTAAATCCTACAGAAAGGAGCTTCCTTATGAAAAGTGTAGACGAAAAGAAAGTCTTTCGTCAATATTTAAAACTCCTGCCAATCAACGCATTAGCTTGCCCGCTGTTGAACTATGACGCGAAAAAGTTAACTGATTTTGCGCTGGTCAAACTCATGATCATGGCGAATATCAGCAAGTGGGAATCCCATCGGGTCATCGCCTTGAACGTGGGTCCTGAACCGTCACTCCAACAGGAATTGAACCTGAAGTCGATTAGTCATTCACAACTTAGTCGTCGATTGATCGATTTGAATACGGCTCACCTGGCCGAGCTGTTGGGACATTTAGCTCGCCATTACTGGATTCTGCAGCGACACGCAGAAGGCATCAATCCCCATGTGGGGATTCTTTGACTCATCGATGCGACTTACATCAAGTTACCGGATAGCGCATCGAACTGGACTGCTGTTTCGAAAGTGTCCAGCGGAATCAAGTTGCACATACGCCTGGTCGTTGTCTCGGCTAAGAGCGTCTTCCCGGAAAAGATGATTCCTTCTACTGGAAATATCGCAGACGTGGATGCGGTGAATCACATTATCGATGTCGATAGTGCCCTGTATATCATGGACCGCGGATACGGACACAAAACAAAGATGGGCGGATGGATGGAACAGAATATCGATTTTCTGGTACGTGTTCGCCATGATTGCAAAACAGAAACACTACGGGCTTACACACCGGATCTGCCAAATGTCGTAAAAGACGAGCTGGTGTCCATGCGGACACATGAGAAGAAATTACGCTACATCGAATTTGTCGATGAGAAGGGCAACCATTACCATTTGATCACGACTCGCCTTGATCTCAGTGAAAAGGAAATTCTCGATGCATACAAGAATCGCTGGTACATCGAACTGTTTTTCAAATGGATCAAGCAACACCTGAAAGTAAACCATCTGTTCAGCGAATCCCCAGCGGGCATCTGGAATCAGATGTTTTTGACATTGATCGCCTTTGCGCTCTCAGAAATTCTGCGGCTTATCCATTTGCCTAACACGACGGCGTGGAATTTTCTAAAGGCGATGCGGGCTTATATTTATCAGCCCTTCAGTGAATTGATTGCTTATATGAATCGTCCGCTGAAAAAAAGCAAAGGCCGGCAGAAAGTACCAATACCTGAGATGAAAGAACTCCGTTTCGGAGAGGATTATGCCATTGTCAGACCGATTTCAAAACAGCATTATATCAACAAGCAACGAAAAAGTTAAAAAAAGGAAATCTCTTTTTGGATAGCTCTTCTTCTCTTTTTGTCTTTACGTGGGTTAACTTTACTTTTCTTACTAATAATAGATTCTATGCAACGCTAGTGGGGACAATCTGGGAACTGCTGGAAAAAAGAGTGCGGGAGCAAACGGACTGCTGGATTGACAGGATGCTGAGCAGCGTTTGTTGTTCCTCCGCGCGCATCCTTGTGCTACATTGAACCTACAGACTTATGCGAAGGCGGTGGTTCTGTATGGTGGGCCGCAACGATCCTTGCCCTTGCGGCAGCGGCAAGAAATACAAGAAATGCCACGGCAACGAACAAACAGCGAATTTACAGGAAATGGTGGAGACAGAACTGGCGTTGATCCGCCGGCGATTCATCGATGAAGGCATGCGAAATCGGCATGTGGTGGAAATGATGCGCCGGGATAGAGAGTGGTTTTCGGCACTGGAAGGGATGTTTCCGCCCGATTTGATCATCGATTTGTCCTTCGAGAGTTATGCGTATGTCGAGAACCGCAAGTTGTGGACCGCATTTGTGAAGCAGGAGCTCAAAAAGAGCCATCGCCCGCAAGTAACAGAAGTGCTCGAGGCGTGGCTTCATCCATTTTGGATTCTGGCGAAAGTGGAGGACCAGGCCGCGGAGTTGCTGACGGTCAAAAATGAACGGAGCGGAGAAATCTACACGATTGAAGCGCCGGAAAAACAGGTGGAAGGGGAGTGGCTGTTCGGAATCGTCTTCCAAAATCCAAAGGCAAAAGAAAACCGCTTGCAGCTAACGAGCGGATTAATGTTTATTCCACCACGACACAAAGAGATAATGGAACGGATCTCTTCGAAGCTGGAGAATTTTGACGAGGATTCGCTCGGGCTTTACCAGTCGTTTGGGCGAGCACCTGAATAAGGTTGTGAAAAGACGGGAACTCGTACCGATAGAAATTTTTAGGGAGTAGTTAAAGTAGAAAAGCCGTATCCACTATAAAAAATAGCGGATGCGGCGCTGATGAATTTTTAGGGTACACTAATTGATTTAGGTTTTATTCTAAGTAGCGAGTGCAAAAGTCATGCGGATGTATACGTTGGATTTTCCTGATTTTTGATGGGAAACGGCGATGGTTAGCGGTCATTATATAATCACAATCCCTTTGGATTGCTGTAACCCATACATGAAAATCAGCCTGATTAAATTTGTTTAAAGGTTCTGCCATCTCTTGTGATGCAATAATTTCTCTTGCGGTGTCAAGGCTGCACTCACTTAGTTCTACTAAAACTTCTCCAATTGGAAGGTTTTCTCGCATAATCGTTTCAACGCTATATCTGCCAACCTTACTATTAACAGGTAAATCATTATAGTGTTGAAAGATAGGCAACAAGAATTCATGAAGAAACCCTTCGATTTCATCATGAGTATATTCGACACGGCTACTTCCTTGTCCGAGTCCCTTTGCAGCATTTCGTACAAATTCGAATAAGCACACCTTGGAAACCACAGGCACATAGAGGTGTGGAAAGCGGGCGGCCTTTAGAATTTTTCGATTGATCCCATCTTGACGCAACGCTCCACAAAGCACAGTAGTATCTATAAATACCTTTGGTGGATAAGAGGCATTATAACTTGAATTCATCTACAGGCCCCGCAGCTCGATTTTTAGCATCAATTTTTTCGAGAATCTGATTTGCGCGTTCATCTTGTTCGGCTGTCGTTATGAAGGCGGCTTTCGGAATTCTCCAGTGTCCCCCTTCAGTTTGTCGGGCTTCAGAAAACTTTCCTTTTTCACACATCCGCCTGATCGTCTGATCACTCAAGCCCAATTTTCTGGCAGCTTCAGTAGTAGAATAAAAAAGGCTTTCCGTGTCGGTATTTTTACGTGGCTTTGGTGAATGCCTCGCTGTCAAATGAGCAGCTCTTCTCGGGCTTCTTTTAGCTAGAACGGAAGAAATCATTTTCCTTTTAACGTGTTCAGGATTTTCCCCTGTTGCTTGGCTTAAGAGATCAATATAATCCAATAAAAACTCATATGCCTGTTCTCTTTTTCTATCGTTTAAGGCTCTTCTAATATTTCTGTCAAGCTGTTTCATTTTAAGTAAGGTCTCGTGGTCAGGCAAAGATAAGGGGATCGCTGATATTGTTGGAGTAAAGCTATCAATCTCTCTAAGTGAACGTTCAACGGCCAGTTTAAATACGATGGTTGCTTGTTCCTCATCAATGTTTGCCAAAGTCTCAATGCTTTCCCACAATTTCTCATGTTCGCGATCAATTACGTTTCCCATTATAATCGCCTCCTGTTTAAATTATATCCAAAAAACTCAACAAAATCAACAAACCAAACAATAAAATCGCGCCCCTGTGTCAAAAACGATTCAGTATATTCACGACAATTGCATGCAAAAGAAGCGATGCCCAGGAACCGCAAGGGTTGTGGGCATTGGCGGGTGTATAATAATCTGGATTTTCAAATAGTCACAAAAGTTTGCAACACAGTGGTCGACCCCCTCATAATGGACAAATGACATGTTATGATTGTTGATAAATAAGGGTTTGTGGGGGATTCCAGTGAATAATTATGCAAAAAAGCCAAGAAAAGCCTATAAACGGCTCTCACAGGACGAGAAGCTGGAGGCCGTGTTAGAGGTTCTTGAAAATGGTCGAAAGCGGAAAGAAGTAGCTGAAGAAAAGGATATTTCCTTGAATTCGATTGCCATTTGGATCAGAAATTACAAGATGTATGGAAAAGAAGGATTGAGCTTTGATAAAAGAGCCGCATTCGTTCCGCAGGAAGAAACGCAAAAAGAGTTGAAGCGGCTAAAGAAAATTGAAAAGCGATACAATGAACAGCTAGAGGAAATCGAAATCCTAAAAAAGTTCCAGGCCTTTCTCAGGGAGAACGAATGAGCAAACGGTATGAAGCCGTATCGTTATTGAGGAAGGACCACCCTGTCGAGCTTTTATGTAAGGCGATAGGTGTTTCGAAAAGTGGTTACTACAGCTATATAAACCGCCCCGCCAAGACGGTTTCCGAACGAGATCAGAAAGACATCAAAGCGATCCAGCAACTGTACGACAAAAGTAAAAAAACATATGGAGCCAAACATATTGCCGGTGAATTAAAAGCGAAAGGACATGTCATTAACCACAAGCGTGTAAGCAGATTGATGAGAGAAATGAACATTAAATCCGTCATCCGGGCCGTCAGGCCATCCACGATTCATAAGGAAACCAGTGGAGGGTACATACACCCCAACCTGTTGAACCGCGATTTTAATGCCGTTCTGCCGAACCGCAAGTGGGTGACCGATCTGTCTGAGTTGACGGTCAAAGATGTGAAATTTTTTATTTCCGCGATAGTAGATCTCCACAACCGGGAAGTCATCGGTTTCGCCATCAGTGTGCACCCGAACGCAGACCTGGTTGAAAAAACCGTTCGAATGGCGATGGACCGGAGAGGACTAACGGATTTGAAGCAAGTGGTTCTCCATTCGGACCGGGGAAGCGTGTATTCTTCTACGCGGCACCATCGGTTGGAAAACGAACTTGGCTTCAGCCCCAGCATGTCCAGGAAAGCGAACTGTTGGGATAACGCGGTCATCGAGAGTTTTTTCTCACACTTGAAAACGAAATTTCCTCACTTCTTCTCAATCGATTCAGCCGAACAGGTGATGGCAGATTTGCCGAAATTCGTCGCTTATTATAACGGAGAACGCAGTCAAAAAAGGCTGGGTTATTTGACGCCCGCTGCCTACTTAGAATTAGAAAAACTTGCGAGTTAATACATAGTTATTCACTGTCCGAAAAATAGGGGCTAGACTACCTGGGAACAAAATGTGACAGAATAACAAAGAAATTCCCTTCCAGTGAACACGAGGTTCACTGGAAGGGAGTTGTTATTTTATACAGAACGCGGAATTGCCAAATAAAGAAGCAGGGCAGTGGAAAATATATGCGTTCAGTACGTGACGTTGATGTCATTTTCCTTGAATTTGGCAGTCTGTTTTTAGGTTCAATATAAGCCGCATTCAAAGTCTTTTTCCGACTTTGGATGCGGCTTTTGAATTGGCTATGAAATCCGGGGAGTAACTAATTTAAAACTTAGTGTTGGTTAAGATTTTTGTTTTGTAAAATATTTCATTTTATAATCTGTGATTTTACTGAAATTACCTTTACTTAAATATTAACTCTATTATAATAGGTAAAAAGATGCTAAAAATAATTAGATAATGCATCTTTTTAAACGGGTATTTAGACTTATCTATTTACCAAAAAAATTTAGGGGGAAACACGATGAAATGCTCGAATTGTCAACATGAACAGGCTTCTGGGAAGTTCTGTGGAAAATGCGGTACTGTGCTGACGGCGCATACTGGAGAGGCTGCAGGAAATACGGTACCGCCGAACCAGGAACCAACGCCTCAATTTACTGCCGATGCATCTGCTCCGGTTTATCAGGCTCCGACAGAACCGAATCAGCACGTGGAAAAAGTGAAAGCCACATCCAAGCAATACTGGAATTACTTTTTGCAGTACGTAAAGAACCCGGGTTCAATTGTTGAGCAGCAAGCCGGTCAAATGGTAAACGCTTTAATCACACTTGGTATTTTTGCACTTATATTTTCTTTGGCTATCTATAAAAATTTAAGCACGGCTTTGCAGCCATTCAATGAAATGGGTGGTTTCTTTGGAACTTCAGAAAGCATCATGCCTTCTTATTTCTCTGTTCTGTTCACGACAGTTTTCAGTCTTGGGGTAATTTTTGCATTGGCGGCAGCCTGCGTTTACTTAGTGAATAAATTTGCAGGTCCCGATGCATCCTTCGCAAGTGTGGTCACGATGTTTGGGACGCTCACGGTTCCATCCGTAGTGCTGGTTGTGGCAGCGTATCTGCTGTTGCTGATCGAGTCTCTGGTATTCGGCAATATTCTTTTACTGATCAGTTTAAGTCTGACCGTATCGATGATGCCAATGTACCTCATCACCGTTTTATTGAAAAAGTCGTCGAAAGCAATCGATTCCTTCTATGCCTACCTGTCTTATATCGTATTATTCAGTGTAAGTTTTACGATTGTGGCAACCGTATTCTTTGATTCGACAATTGGACGCTATATTGAAGACTTACAGGATTTATTTTACTTCTAATAAATGAAGGTATGGTGAAAACATGAAGAAATTTTGTACGAATTGCGGACACGCCAATGATCAGGATAACCGGATATGCGTCGAATGTGGTGCGTCCCTGACCGAAGAAAAACAGAGTTCAGAGAAACCGGCCCAAACGGAACCTTCTGTAAAGACTAAAAAACCGTTAAGTTTAAAGACCAAAATTTTGGCGGCAGTCGCCCTTTTGTTTGCCGCATCCCTGATCGGCGTCTATTCGTGGGGCAGCGAAACTGCCTCGGCGGATACGGTCGTGACGAAATTCCTGGAAGCGCTGGAAAATGAGGATGCCGGAGCTTTGGTAAAACAGGTGCAGCTTTCCAATGGGGAAGCGATGACGGTGAAAGAGGCGGGTGCCTTTATCGAGCTTTACGGGAACATTACACCTTATGAGCTGGAAGATGTCGCCAGCATTGAAAAAAATGGAAAAGTCATTGGCATTTTTGATGCCCACCGCGTTGTCATTCCCACTCAAAAGCTGTCATTCAGCTTTCCGCATGATGGCCTGGCTTTGAGCTTGAACGGGGAACTGGTGACTTCTGCAGATAATAGCGACGGAGACTATGTTTTCTCTGGAATAAGCCCGGGACTTCATGAAGCAGAATTTCTTTATGAAGGGGAATTGGCGGAGTTTCAATATCCGTTTCAACTCGAAGCTTATATGTATGCGGATTCTTCAGTGATCGATCCAATCTATGTGGATTTACCGGTCAGTTCAGTCATGTTCGGGCTGGAACTATTTAATGCGGAAGATCCCGGCGCCAATAAAGTGATCATCGGTAAAAAAGAAGTATCGGTAAATGAATACGGTGAAACGGATGACATCGGACCGCTTCTGTTGGACGGCAGCACTACCGCACGGGCGGAAGTCATCTTTCCATGGGGTCCTCAATTATCCGATCCTGTTGATATCACCTCCGATTACCATATGCTTGAATTTTCAGGTCTGGGAGAGGAACAGCATGCAGCATTGATTGACCAGTTAAAACTCTTTGCGGAAGAATATGTGCAGGCATTCGGCACAAGAGATTCAAACGTCTTTACAACGGTCACGAAAGATCAGCTAACTGAGTTTAAAGAAGGATACGAGTCGATGGAATACTATGAGAATCTCTTCATGGGTTCGTTGACCGAAATCATTGTGGATGAAGAAGCGATCACGATTCTGTCGGACGGAAAAACGGTGACGGCAAACGTCGAACTCCAAATAGACGGCGATTATTACTACGCCTCTGAAACTCCGGAACCAGAAGAGATGGAAGTGACAGCTTCCATCGATTTCGTCTTTGATAAAGAAAGTGGAAAGTGGCTTGTCAGCTACTATAATGAAGGTGCTTATGTACAGGATTTCACGCCAACTGACACTTATGAGGGCAGCGGAAAAGTTTTTGAGAAAGCCATGACTTCAGTGGAAGTGGAAGAAACGGATGAAGAAGATCGGTTTGCTGTTGACGAAAGATCCGTCGAATGGCTTATGAGTGATTATAACGATGCCAGTGTAGCAGCCATCAACGCAGGTGATTTCTCTCTTGTATCCGGTTTGATTTATGGAAGCGGGCCACGAGCTGAAGAACAATCCGATTTCATTGACTATATGTATTCAGAAGGAATTACGGAAGAACATCTGAGTACACAGATGGAAAAACTGGAGAAGTTGGATGACGATTATTATGAAGTCACGACCATCGAGAAATTCATCATTCATAATGAAGATGGAAGTAATGAAAAAACATATCGAACGGTGACGAAGTTAAGAGTGGATACAGATGGAACTTATATTTATGAATTAATTTCCACAACTGAAATTTAGGAGGAAGAAGATGAACCGGTTTTGCAGTGAATGCGGTCAGAAAATCGAATCGGAACAGCTTTTTTGTCCGGAATGCGGAGCACCGCAGCAAACTATAAAGAAAGAAACAACCCAGCCACAGCCGGTCAATCCGCCATCCGCACGTAAGCCCTTGTCATTTAAAAAGAAACTGAGCTTTACGCTTATCGCGGTTCTTATGGTTGGATTGGTGGGCGGCCATCAGCTGATCAAAGCAAATACGTCGCCCGAGCAGAAAGTCGATGCGTTTCTGCAGGCCCTGTATGCCGGCGATACGGATGCAGCAATGGCTGAAATCACAATTCCGGACAATGTCAGGAAAGATGAAGAGGCGTATCAGGAATTTCTGGTTGAGCAGGACCCGGACGGCTTCAAAAATCGCATGTACGAAGCTGCCCACGGAGTCGTCGATGACGGTATTACACGGATCGTTTCCCATGAGGATGGGCTGGAGCTGTTCCGCATAAAAGAAGGCAAGTTTATCGGCATGTACCCGGTCATCCAAATTGAAGCGATGCCGGTGGACGTGCAGTTCGCAACGGACGTTGAAGGTGCTCAGTTTGAACTGGCCGATACTGTCACGGAAACCCGCACTGGCGATACAGAAGAGCTGGGCGCATTTTTACCGGGTACTTACGATTGCCGCGTTTCGATGGAAAACGGAATAGTGGAAAAAGCGCTGGATCTGGAATGCGAAATTTCGGGCAGCAATGAAATGGTTCTTGAGGTCAGCATTCTGGACTTGATGGTGGAAATTTGGACTAACCATGAAAATGCCATCATCTATGTCAATGGTGAATCGACTGAAAAAACCGTTAAGGAAAATAATCTTCTCGGACTCATTGGAGAAGGGCAGACAGTCGATTTGTTTGTGGAAAGAACCAACGAAAACGGGGAACTTGAAACATCCGAAGTGATTACTGCCGATTCAGGCAGTTATGTTGAATTGCCGATTTATTCCGCAGATCCGAACGAGGAAGAAGATTCTTCAATAGCAGATGACGAAGAAAAAACTTCGGCAGCAGTCAATGAAGACACGCTTGCGGCGTTCATTGCGGATTTCCGCGCAGCTTATGAAAACGCATTGAACCAAAAAGACTTCTCTTATGTCGCCGGCTTCCTGGAAGAGGGCAGTATTGCACGCGATGAACTGGTCGACTTTATCGATGAAATCGGCAACGACTATTACCTCTATGAATTCCTGGTGGATGAAGCAGTCGACATCGAAATTCTCGATGAAAAAGCTTACGTAACAACCTATGAAGAGTTTAATTTCACGAATCACCTGGATGCTGTGACAACTTACAACCGCAGTAAAAGATACGAAATCCAGTTGAGCAGCGATGGCACACCACAAATATCCCGTATTGATATTATGGACACGGTTCGTGATTAAATACGTCTCCCAGGGAAAGAAACAATTCTACAGAATTCTGACAATTCACTACAATTACATGAGAAAAAACTGCAGTCCAGTGAACATAAGGTTTTATGAACACGAGGTTTGATATTTATACTGTAAATCGCGCCCCTGTGTCAAAGACGATTCAATCTATTCACGACAATTACATGCAAAAAAGTGATACCCAGTACCCACAAGGGTTCTGGGTATTAACGCCTGTATAATTATCTAAATTTTCAAATAGTCATAAAAGTGTGCGACACAGGGACAATCTGGGAACTGCTGGATAAAAGTAAAATACAGTAAGTTGAATATCCCGATAGCTATACTTGGCACTCCCCACTTCTTCATTTTACTATTTACATTTCTCACTGAATTAACTTAAAGTGAAGAGAGAACAATTGATGAACTTTGAAAGAGGTGACGGCAATGGCTCTATGCCAACGATGCGGAAACGACAATTCATATATCCATTTAACTTCGGAAGCCAAAACGGAAAGCCTTTGCCTAAGGTGCTACAATGGGCTGATGACAGCCGAATTCGGCGTGGAAGCTGACAGCTACCCGGAGGGAATGACCATCCGCGACGGCAAGGGGACAGCTCACTATTTTGAGATTCGAAAGCGGCTGGACCCACTCCACATCTTCATGGAAGCGGTGGAGATGAAACAAGGCGGTTATGACTTTAAGGTGATGGGTGATTTATATACCGATCAAGGGGAACTGCTCCTGCAGTTAATTGCCAAAGCCGAAAAGGGGATGGCAGAGTCCTATGTAGCAGAGGGAACTTTTCCAAACGGTCAACGCTATCATTCCATACGGAGCGGCCGGTTGGCGGGTCGGGTAGAATCGGATTTAAGCGATGAGCGGATGCCGTTGCTTGCAGTAGACGGCAAGTCCTTTACTTGGGATGAATTCGGTAAGATGCTGATGAGTTATGAAGGATTTCAGGTGAAACTGCAGTTGGTGGATCCATATGATGAAATTGAATGGGAAGACTGTGAACAGAAAAAAGAGCAGGAACAGTAATTTCACTGTTCCTGCTCTTTGATTGTTTGGAAGAAATTCACTCTACTTTTCGTATTGTTTTTTATACTCTCTTTCAAACATCAGAAGGATTTTTGTCTCGTCTTCAGAACGGGGACGCTGACGACCCGGTTTTAAATCAGAAATAACTTCTTCTGTCCCCTCTTCTAAAGTTTTCAGGAAATCATCCGGCAGCGTCGACTTGGAATTGCGACGCTCTTTCATGGCTATGCTGGCTATTTCCAGTATACGTTTTGAACCCATTGTCGATCACCTCTTTCTTCTATAATAGCATAATTTTGCTGTAATCAATATAATTGTGGTTTTGGTTCAAAGTGCGCCCCTATGTCGATTATGCCGGACAAAGAGTCCAACTGCACATGACAATCTGGGAACCGCTGTACATCATTGCCGCCACCTGCAACCTGAACTCCAGCCGAAACTGCTACCAGCAACACCTTTCAAAAAACCCTACATCACCGGCGGCTCCATATCCTCCTCGTGTTTATCTTCTTCCGCATTCTGCGCATACGTCAGGCAGTACATGCAATACGCCGCGTTGTTCTTCTCAAACGGCTCCGGCAGCAATTCCCGCAACAGCTCCCGGTCCAGAAACGCCGGAGCGGGGAGCGTGTCGTCCCAATACAGCGGAAACGAACTGTAAGGATAGTGCTCCAACCGTTCGACCATCGGCTTCTTTGTCTGGATCGGGTTGCGGTGGATATAGCTGCTGACGGTGAGCAGGCCGAGCCGGGAATCGACTTCCTTGGCAAAATAGCGTTTCTGGTAGATGCGGCCGATATGGCTGTGGCGTTTTGCATACGACGAACTGTAGCGCCGGTTGACCAGGCTCATGATTTTGTGGAGCGGGTCCCGCAGCGGCTTGATCAGGATATGGTAATGGTTCGTCATGAAACACCACGCCAGAATCGTGAAGGGGTAATTGGCATGCACTTCCGTAAATACCCGCTTCAGCTCACGCATATCCTCTTTCGTCCCGAAAACCGGCTGCCGGTTATTGCCCCGCAGTATGACGTGGTAATAGGAATTCGGATTGAATTCGCGCCGTCTCGTCATCGGACTTCACCGCATCAAGGAACTGTGGGCACGCGAAGCGGAAATTTTCCACTCCAGCGCTTCCTCCACTGCCGCATCCGACACGCCATCCTCATCCAGAACATCCGCAATCGTCCTTGCCAGCCGCAGGATTTTCATTGTCGAGCGGCTGCTCAGATTTTCCTCGAAACTGGTGGTGGCTACACGTTCGGCCTGCGCCGAACTGAACGTGACTTTCTCTTCGAACAGCTTGACCGGCACAATGGCATTCGTATAATTCGCGCCGTAACGTAAACGTTGCCGTTCGCGTGCTATCGCAACCGTCTCCCGCAATACCTCTGAAGTGGCCGACGACAACTGTTCAAGTACGCTCTGGCTCCGCAACGCCAGCACAAAATCAATCCGGTCGATGATAGGACCGGTGATTTTCTGCATGTATTTCAACCGGACTTTATCGCTGCAGACGCAGTATTTCTCGCGCGATCCGTAATAGCCGCAAGGGCACGGATTGGTCGCGGCGATCAAATTGATGCTCGCCGGAAACTGGTCGGATCCTTCGACCCGGTTGACCACCGCAAAGCCCGATTCGAGCGGCTGCCGCAATGTATCGATGACGCGCCTCGGAAAATGTCCCAGCTCATCCAGGAACAGGACACCCCGGTGTGCCAGTGACAATTCACCCGGTTTTGGAAAGCGGCCGCCGCCGATAATCGCACCTTCCGACGAAGAATGGTGCGGTGCCCTAAACGGAGGACGCTCCGACAGACTGCGCGCCTGCTTCGCCAGCTGGTAGATGCTGTAGACTTCAAGAATTTCATCATGTGCAAGATCCGGCAGAATCGTGTGGAACGCATTCGCCAGCAGACTCTTGCCACAACCCGGAGGCCCGCTCATCAGCACATGATGGCCGCCCGCTGCCGCCAGAACAAGGGCGCGTTTGGCATCCGCGTGCCCACGGATTGCCGAAAAACAGATGTGGGGGATTTTCTCGGTTTCTTCATAAACGGGTTCAGGTGCCAAAAGGGTGATTTCATCATCAAACAGGGAAGGCTGACCCCTGAGGTGGGCCAGCATTGAGGTCACGTCCGGCATACGGATCAACTCGATATCCGCTGCTTTCGCAAAAAGGGAGATTTCAATGGGTGGAATGTAAATCCGTTTAAAGTCTAGTTGAATTGCCTGATGGATCGTCGGAATCATGTTATGGAAAGTCGTCAGGTGGCCGTCCAGGGTCAGGGCTGCAATAAAACACGTCTTCTCCGGAATCTTGACGGGGTATTTCTCCATCGCCTGCAGCACCGCCAAAAGCATCGCGGCGTCATACGAAGTACCTTGTTTCCGGACATCTGCCGGCGACAAGTGAATCGTAATCTTCTTCATATCAATATCTTTGCCAAGCGCGTGCAGACAATTGAGTATCCGCTCCCGCGACTCCTTGATCGACACATCCGGCAAGCCGATGATGACGCACGACTCCTTATCCTCCCGCACCGTCGCCTCGACCTGAATAATCTGCCCGGCAAGCCCGGACATGCCGACACTGTAAATGTAATTGCTTATGAGAATCCCTCTTTTCTAATGAGTAGTGGGTTGCCTTCTTATTATAATAGAAGGAAGTTGTGTTGTCTAAATAATCTGTTAAATTAAAACTTGCAATTCATTAAATAGCAGCAAAAAAAAGTTTCAGTTCTTTTTGGAGCAAAGTCTGCTATGATAAATTCAGAATCTTATGCAGATACCAACGATTGCCTCTAAACTGTTATGTCCTTCCCTTTTGGGAGAAGATGTACCGGCTTAGAGGCAGTCGTTTTTTATTGCATCAATTTGAAAAAAGAAGGGAGAAATGAGGATGGGGTTGGACATGTTTTTGTATAGTTACGAGGATAGCGAAAAGAGGGATTACAAAGACCGGGTGCATTGGATCGAGTGGAGAAAAGCGAATGCCATACACTGGTGGTTCGTCTCGAGAATTCAGGGAGGCCTCGATGAGGGGGACGAGTATCCCGTGCCGCGTGAAAAGTTAGTGGAACTGCTGGAGTTGTGCGTTGCAGCCCATAACGCCGATTGGGTGGAATCTTCGAAACTCATGCCGACGATGCCAGGGCCGTTTTTCGGTTCGACCGCATATGACGATCATTATTACTGGGAGCTCGGCAATACGATTTCCAAATTGGAATGGTTGCTAAGTTCACCCAAATCTAAGAGGGTCCATTTCTATTATCATGCTTGGTGGTGAGGGGTTAGAGAACTGAAGGATAGAGTGATGCTGGAATGCTTGCAGGCGACGGCAAATCCTTTACATTAACTAAACGCCCCTGTGTCAGCCGGAAAAATTTGATATGTCCTTTAATTTGAAAACCATTTTTCTAAATAGCCTATCGAAGTAGTGCTGGTGTATTGTTATTATCACTACAATCTATTATAATTTAGTTAATAGAAGGAGGAGGCAATTGACTTGTTGACCAAATCAAAAAAAGCAACTATCCAAGTGCGTATTGATGAAGATGTTAAAAGTCAGGCGGTTGAAGTTTTAAATGATTTGGGAATGGATGCGAGCACAGCAATCAATGTATTTCTGCGACAGGTAATTGCAGAAAACGGCTTGCCTTTCCAACCTGCAAAACCCCGTCTTAATGATGTGACTTTGAAGGCTATAAAAGAAGCGGATGAAGTTGTAGAGAGTGGAGAATTAGATCGTAAAAAGTCAGTGGATGATCTCTTCAGCGAAGTTTTTGAGGAAGTTTAGGAATGTTAGCGGTAGAAAGGACGACTCAGTTCAAGAAAGATCTGAAACGTCTAATGAAACGCAACTAAGACCTCGAAGAATTAAAAGCAGCAATGAAGTTGATCGAAGAAGAGGAAGAGCTGCCGGAAGAAATCTGCCGAGCTCATAAACTGGGGCCTACGAAGGACTACTATGACTGTTGGGAATGCCATATCGGCGGCCGAAACAGTGATTGGCTTTTAGTATACAAATTTTATCCCAGTGAAGAGTTGGTCGTGTTCATTCGAACAGGAACACATGCTGATATATTCTAATCGTATTATTTTTAAGTTGCATGCGTGCAAAAAACTTAATTCATACCATATGCAAAATGGTATCCAGGAGAAGCTGCCTCAGAAACCGCAAAGGTTTTCTGAGACAGCTTCTTTTTAGTGTGGTGCCCAAAGTGAAAGGACCCTGTGTCAAATACAATTCATTACAATTGAAGGCAAGAGAGGCTGATTTCAGAAACTCCGAAGGTTTATGGATTGCATTGATCGATAATGATTTCTGATTCCATAAAAATTTGATACAATTTACATAAATCATTGCAACATTACTCTCCACCTCCGACTTATTGATTCAACACCACTTACCGCAAAGGGATTTTGGAAAACTGGCAAGCCTTTTTTGTACCTTCGCACAGGTCAGCGTTGTCTGCTTTTTCACTTCATTACTCTGTACTTTTACTTTTCTTTAAGATTCATTTCTTGATGCTTTTCAAGGTTCATTTCCATAATGCGGAATGAAGGTGATAACGTTGAAAAAATTGCTGATTGTGCTGGTGGTCATGATAATCGGTGCGGCTGTTTATATTTTAGGTGATGATAGTAAAAGGGATCAGCATTCTTCTTTACTGGACGAAGATGCCTTTGTTTTGATTGCTCATCGGGGGGCAAGCGCAATTGCACCTGAGCATACTTTGGCATCTTATGGGATGGCGATGAATAGGGATGCAGATTTTATTGAAATTGATTTACAGATGACAAAAGATGGCGTTCTGGTTGCCTTCCATGATGATAGGGTTGATCGCACGACCGATGGCAGTGGAAAAGTAGCGGAAATGGATTTGGCGGATCTTAAAGGACTGGATGCGGGTTCCTGGTTCAATGCCGAAAATCCGGACAGAGCGCAAGATGAGTACGTAGGCATTGGAGTTCCGACCCTTGAGGAAATCTTTACGGCTTTCGGTGACACAACCAATTATTACATTGAAACCAAGCAGCCGGATAAAAACGATGGAATGGAAGAGAACCTGCTGGAATTGCTCGATCAATATGGATTGTTGGAAGAGTCTCACCCGAAAGGTAAAGTAATTATCCAGTCGTTTAGCGCAGACAGTTTAAAAACGATTCATGAATTGGACGACGATATACCACTCATACAATTGATAGGCAACATGGAGCAGGAAATCCCTTCCCCTGAAACTTTTGAGTTATATAGGGAATATGCCGTCGGTATTGGAGTTAGTTCCAGGATTGCGGACGAGGCATATGTTGCTGCTGCAAGAGAAGCCGGCTTATTGGTCCACCTCTTTGTTGTCGACGAACTGGCAGAAGGGGAGAAGCTGAAATCCTGGGGAGCAAACGGTATCTTTACGAATGATATTGAAGCTGTCAGCAGTTTAAAATGAGGAATTCTGTGATTAAAAATCGCGCCCATGTATCAAAGACGATTCAATCTATTCACGACAATTGCATGCAAAAGAAGCTGTCTTTAGAAACCCCAAGGTGGTGCACCCCAAAAGTTAGAGTTCAAATCTAACTTTTGGGGTGTTTTTTATATGGCGAAATACAGCGAAGGATTTAAATTGAGGATTGTGAAAGAGTATTTGGGTGGCGCTTTAGGTTATAAGTTGTTGGCTGAAAAATATGGCATTTCGAGTAAATCGCAGATTGAGCGCTGGGTCCATTAAAAACGCGCCCCTGTGTCAAAGACTATTCAGCTTATTCACGACCATTCCACCGATTGCTTCTTGCGCCCACTCTGTTTGCTGGCAGAGTCCTCGGCCAGCCTCCGATAGTAGTTGGAGCGCTGGCGGCACATCTGATGCGGAAAAAAGAAAGCCTGTAACAAAATTATCTAAAAAATATGAATTATTAATAAATTTATGGACTAAGAGGGTCCAATAGCCTATAATGATATGAAATGCTCACTTTGAATTCACTAGTTAAGAAATTTAGGCGTGCATAAAGAATCAGGGTTATTCATTAAGAAACTTCACGAGAAGGAGACACTGAATTTAAAGAAAGATATTTCAGCATTTTTTTGTCGTTTCCATAGGTATTTCAGTGAAGGTGTTATAATTACAGCCCCCTATTTCAAACTCTGCTCAATTACTTATGAAACTACTTTCATCACAAACGTTTTAAGAAGTGAAAGACTATTAATGCAGAAGACTGGATACCTTGTTTCTTAAAAATTACCCCAAGCTCTTGTGAAAACCAACTGATCAATTCATTGAATGAAAAGAGGTTAAAAAATGTTGGATTTGTATTTTGAAGAAAAATATGGCTTATTATACGAAAAGATTGAAGAAGGCAAATGTGAAATATTTGAATATCACAGTGATTTGGGGATAGTAAGACACTTATTCATAAAGAAACCGGCATCTGTGAATTTTAAAGGTGAAGTCTATTATGAACTGGTAACTCCATATGGGTATGGCGGTCCTGTGATTTTGAAATGTGACAATAAAAATAAAAAGGAATTGGTTAATGAGTTTGAAGAAGCTTTTATGGGTTATTGCAGGAAAAATCATATTGTAAGTGAATTCGTAAGGTTTCATCCGGTGTTACTGAATGCTCAGGATTTCAGCGGATGCTACGACTTAACTCTAAGAAGGAAAACCACCGGGACGAATCTAAGGGATTTTGAAGATCCAATAAAAAATGAGTTTTCAAAATCAAAGCAAAAAAGTATCCGGAAGTCGCTGGAGGCGGGTGTGGTCTATAGAGTAACGGTAAACCCCGATAACTTGGAAAACTTCCAGAAAATTTATCATTCTACGATGAATCGTAAGCATGCAGATCAAGTCTACTTTTTTGACTCGGAATATTTCAAAAAATTACTGCATTATCTAGGGGAGCACGTGCTATTAGTAGAGGTGGAATATGAAGGAAAAGTAATCGGAATGGGATTAAACTTCATTTATGGAAAGATGATTCATATTCATTTATCAGGTACTGATGAAAATTTCCACCACTTAGCGCCAAGTGTAATGCTGCGTTATGCGTTAGTGGAATGGGGGAAAGGCCGCGGGATTGATCTGATACATGAGGGCGGAGGGAAAAGTAGCAGCATGGACGATCCTTTATATGTTTTCAAAAAACAATTCGGTAAAAATACTGATTTCGACTATTTCGTCGGTTATAGAATATGGGATGAAAAACAGTATAAGCTGTTGTATCATTCCGACCATGCTGAAATTGAAAAGTTGAATTCCCCCGCCTATCGTTAATCAATTTAAACATCATACTGGTTTTATCAATAATTATATAAATTGAACTAATGATTTTTAATAACCGATATTCCGCAAAACAGCTTCGCTTGCCTGGGGGCTTGCACTGAGCTAACTCGGGCTCGTTGCACTTCGCCCGAGTGGATCTCAGCACTTCGCTTGGTCCCCTGGGCGTCTTCGCTGTTTTGCTCCATATCTCTGGAGATATCTCTTAGCATAGAGAATCGGTAAATAAAACTCTATTTCTTTAGTTCAACTTATATAGGTACTGGAATAAGAAGCTTTTAAACTTTAAAGAGGGGGAATCATTTTGGTGACTATATTTCCAGACATTTATTTCTTGCCTGAATGGGGAAAGTTTTTCGAGTCGAAAGAAGAAGAAGGCAAGTCGACTATCTTTGAATTGAAAAATGATGTAGGACACATTTTTTATCAATTTATCTTGAGGGAAATTCCAATCAGCTATGGGAAGACGACGTATTATGACATCATTACTCCATATGGTTTCAGCGGACCAGTTATCATTGACTGTCCAGCTGATCGCAAAGAGGAATTAATAAAATTATTCGATGAAGAGTTTCAATTATATTGCGAAAAAAATCATATAGTAACAGAATATGTCCGATTTAATCCCTGGATCCAAAATTTGAATGACTTTAAGGACTTGTATCAAATGAGGGACAATGGGCATACCTTTTATATCGACTTAACTGTACCTGATTTTTTTATGGATGAATTTTCAGCTAAAGCCAGAACGCAGACGCGGAAAGCAAAGAAAAAAAATGTAGAAATTGAATTTGATTACAGCGGATCCACTACGAAGGAATTTCACCGCTTATATCATTTAATGGCCAAGAAAAATAATTTGGATAATGAGTATTATTTATTCTCAGAAGAGTTTTTACGAAATTCCTTTGGAGCTTTCAAAGGCAAACAATTTTTTATAAATGCGATTTTTGAAGGGAAATATATATCGTCTTCCCTGGTGATTCATCATGGAGATTATATCCACTATCATTTGACTGGCAATGATCCGGAATACTATCACTTGGCAGCAAATAGTTTGATACTCTATGAATTGTGCCGTTGGGGAATGGAAAATGGCAAGAAAGAAGTACATTTGGGAGGCGGAAACAGCGTAGTCATCAGATTTAAAAAGGGCTTCACAAAAACTCAACCCTTGAAGCTATTGATGGGAAAGAAAGTTAGAAATCAAAAGATTTACGAGGAACTGGTAGCTATCAGAGAAAATGCAGGTGAATCTCTGGACAGGGAGTTCTTTCCCATGTATAGAGGGTGAACTGCTGTTACCACCATTCGTATTCGACTCCCTGTGAACAAAATGAAATTCCGGACAACCAAAAAGTATGACGGCAATTGTTTAGCCGTCATACTTTTGGGTTGTTTCAGTTTAAGATTCATTTTCGTTATCCATCAGTTTTTTTAACGGCTTTGTGGCAGGCCCTTCCACTACCTCTCCACCATAGGAAAAGCGGGATCCGTGGCACGGGCAATCCCATGTGCGTTCTGCGTTATTCCAATGAGTCTCACATCCCATATGTGTACAAGCCGTATCGACAACATGGAGATTGCCTTGCTGATCGCGATATGCACCAGCGCGCTGTCCATCATACTTTATGACTTTCCCTTCATCTGTTTGTAAGTCGCCGACCTGGCCCTCCGGAGTTTCCGCTTTGCCTTCTGCTAACATTTTCCCAACGTGGAAACTCTCTTCCGTAAGCTTTTTTATATCCGGCTCCTTCATCGGCCGTAAAGGAGAAAACATTTCCTCGTAATTTGAAGCTGTTCCACTGATTAAGTCTGTCAGCAACTGGCCAGCTAAAACACCGGAACTCATGCCCCATTTCCGGTAACCGGTTGCGACAAATACGTTTTCTGTTTCCGTTGAATACTTGCCGATATAGGGAATGTGATCGAGGGTATCCGGATCTTGAGCCGACCAGCGATATGGAACTTGTTCGACTCCAAAAACCTGGTCCACGAACTGATATAACTGGTTATAGTTTTCTTCAGTATTTTGTTTATGCCCCACGGGATGGCCATAGCCACCTGCCAGAACCAGTTTCTTCCCATCTGCCTGGATGGAACGGAGGGAACGGGCAGGTTGGCCGGCGTTCACGTACATGCCACCCGGGTAGTCCTTACCTGTTTCTGCCGCGATGCTGTATGATCGACTCGGACTCAAGCGTGCATAGTAATAACCTTCTTTATCGTAAAAAGGATAATGTGAGCAGACGACCAAGTGATTTCCTTCCACTCTTCGCTCTTCATTTGTTACGGCAACCGGCCGCTTACTCGACTCGATATCGCTTATCCTCGTATTCTCAAAAATCATGCCGCCTTTTGCAGTGATTTCATCAATCAGCGGTTTGAGAAACTTGACGGGATTGAATTGCGCCTGCTGATTCATGACGACTGCCCCCAAATTAGGGATATCAAGCGGGATGTCTTCTGTAAATCCACCGTCAATGCCGAGTTCCCGATAAGCATCCGCTTCTTTTTTAACTTTGTTTTTCTGTTCTTCATCTTCTGCAAAAACATATGCCGGCTCTTCAGAAAAGTCGCAGTCTATCCCTTTTTCGCTGATAAGCTTTTTGACATATTCGATAGCCGCAGCATTCGCTTCATAATAAAATTTAGCGGTGTCTTTACCTTCACCGCTGATCAGTTGGTCGTAAATCAGACCATGCTGGGCAGTTAACTTTGCCGTTGTATAACCCGTGGTGCCATTCAGCAGCCTTCCAGCTTCAACTAAAGCGATGCGATAGCCTTTCTTAGTTAACAGATAAGCAGTCATAATTCCGGAAATTCCTCCACCGATGATGACGACATCCGCTTCATGATTCTCCTGTAATGAAGGAAAAGCCGGCAGTTCCGTGGAATCGAGCCAGTAAGATTCCGAAACATTGGGCATGTTTGCAGCCTGATAGTTACTCATCAAAAACCCTCCTCGAATACGATTTTTTCCAAGTCTTCGTGTTGCCAGCTCTTATCTGCTTATCTTATATAGATTTGCGCACACCGATCATCAAAGCTGTGCAAAGCAGAGAGACTGACTAATGGTTACTGTGCTTTTTCCCTGCTCCCGATTACTCTAAACAGTATTTGCAAAACTCCACAAAATCTGCACCATCATTCACTAAAATCGCGACCCCAGTAATTTCGCGCCACTGTGTCTGACACAACTCGGTTTATTCACGACAAGTGAATTCAAAAGAAGCTGCATCCAGAAACCTCAACGATTTTAGGATGCAGCTTCTTTATATTTATTAAACTCATGTGACAGGGAAAAGGGAAGTTCTAGCCGATTCTGAACTTCAAACTTTCAAGCAAAACTTCAGGGGTAAAATAGATATACTTTACAGAAAACATCCTAACGAGCTATAAATATGATAATGTTATAAATATGTGTTGAATACTATCAAGGAGTTGTGAAGGTTATGGAATCGAAAAGACGTATTCGTCCTGAATTGGAAGGGTTACGCACAATCGCTGCGTTATTAGTGGCGATTTATCATATATGGTTTAATCGTGTTTCAGGTGGCGTAGATGTGTTCTTTGTGGTATCTGGCTTTTTGATCACTACCTCTTTGCTTTCGATGTATCGAAAAAACGGAGAAATATTGTACTTTTCATATATTGTTAAATTACTGAAGCGCCTTTTGCCGACTGCCTGGCTGATCGGGATTACTACTTTCGTTGCCAGCCTGTACATTCTGCCAGCATCTCTGAAGAATCAAAACCTTACAGAGTTTTTAGCATCTGTATTTTATTTTCAGAATTGGCGTCTGGCTGTGGATTCTGTAGATTATTTGGCGCAGAACAATACAGCTTCGCCGTTTCAGCATTTTTGGGCACTAAGCATCCAATTCCAGTTTTATCTGATCTGGTTGCTGTTATTCTTTGTGGCTATATCATTACTGCGATTAGTTTCAGGCAATCATATGAAGCGGATGCTGATCATCCTGATTTCGGTCATCGCGGCAGTGTCTTTTGCTTACTCAATATATCTGACCAGCGTTAATCAACCTTTCGCTTACTATCACACGTTTACGCGTGTATGGGAATTCGGAGTCGGGGGGATTTTGGCATTGACGATCCATAAATTGGTCATTTCTCCTCGTCTTGCCTGGCTGTTCGGTTGGACAGGTTTAATCGGATTGGTCAGCTGTGCCATCATCCTGCAAGTTTCTGCGCTGTTTCCGGGATATGCAGCACTATGGCCTGTTCTATCAGCTGTTCTTATTATTGTTGCCGGGAATTACTCCACAAACTTCAGCGCTTTCCGCTTGCTTAGCTGGAAGCCGCTAGTATCATTTGGCAGCATTTCTTATGCATTCTATTTGTGGCATTGGCCGCTTTTGATTTTCTATTACGCATTGTTTGATGCAGAAACGGTTTCTCTTTTCCATGGTTTACTGATTATTTTATTGGCATCGATTTTTGCTTATATAACAATCCATGGCTTCGAATCGCCAATTCGAAAAGTACAATTATCCGTCTGGAAAACAGCAGGCATTATCGGTGTTCTTTCAGGCGCAATCTGGTTTTCAGCTATTGCCTATCAAGAAAGCATAGACATTAACAACGTAAACACGGAGCTGCTGAATGAAGATTTTGAGACACATCCGGGCGCAGCCGGTTATTTGGAAGATGGAGTTTTAACCCCGGTGAACGAATTTGATGAACCGTTCCTTCCAAGTTTGGAGGTTGCGGTGCAGGACCTGTCGGAAATTTATAAAGATAAATGTATATTGACGGCAGACCGTACCGACGTTATGACCTGTGAATATGGCGTATTGGAGAATTATGAGCATACCATTGCCCTGGTTGGAGGATCTCATTCAGCCCACTGGCAACCGATGCTTGTTGAACTGGCGGAAGCCCATAATATCAGGATTGTTACCTACCTGAAATCCAATTGCCGATTCACAGAAAACAATATTATTAATCTTCCCTATTGTCCTGAGTGGTACTCAAATACAAAGGAAGCACTTGTTAAGGATAAGCCCGATCTTATTTTCACGGTAGGAGACATAGGGGATACATTGATTGATTTTGATGATCAGGCTGAAGGATTCATTGAAGCATGGGAGTATTTTGATGAGCAGGAGATACCATTATTTTTAGTTCGGGATACTCCGTGGTACAAAGAAGTCACTTCAACTTGTCTGAGCAATAATATTGATCAACCGGAAATGTGTAAAGCGGAGCAAGAAATTATTATTCAAGACTCAAATCTGATGGCATATGAAGAGTATATACCAGAAAGTGCCACTACAATTGACTTGACCGAGCATTTTTGCGACGGAGAGTATTGCCATTATGTAGTCGGCAATATCATCACTCATTTTGACAATAACCATTTAACTGCAACATTTTCCCGAAGCTTGGCCCCTGTATTTGAAGAGCCTATTCTCGAAGCTTTGGAAAAATAAAGAAAATCACGCCCCTGTGTCAAAGACGGTTTAATCTATTCACAACAATTGCATGCAAAAAACATCCGCTCCCCAGCATAAAGCTTTCTCGGGAGCGGATGTTTTTTTATCTTCTATTTGATGTCTTCATCTTCGCCTTCACTTTTCCGGCGTTCCGGGTCTTTGGCTTCTTCATCTTTCGGTTTGTAGTCTTCTTTGTAAAAAGCCTGTTTGGCACCTGAGGCAATTTGCTGAGCTGCGTTGACATCCATTTCGTCTCCGGTCAAATCTTCATCCAGCTTCTTCTTGTCGCTCATTCCGGCAGCTCCTTTCGCTTGAATAGTTTAGTATATTATTTCCCATTTAGAGCATTAAATAAACAGCCGAGAGCTTCGGCGCACAAATTCGCCTCACAGGAAAGAAGTGAGAATCCTATTTCTTGAATTGTTAAAATTTTTAAACTAAACTTTAACAGTGACACTAAACATATTCGAACCATCAGAGGAGAGATTTGTAAATGAACCATTACGAGATGACGTGGGATTTGGATGCCATTTTTAAAGGTGGCAGCAAGTCAGCAGAGCTGCAAACGTACATAAAAGAATTTGAAAAAAACTTGAACGTATTGGGGGAGCGGGTGGACGGTTTCCGTATTCCAACCAAGCCGGAAGAAGCGGATGGGCTCGCTTCAGTCCTGGAGATTTTGGAGACGTGCATGAAACAATTGCGGGAAATCGGGGCTTTTGCAAGCTGCCTGACCGCGCAGGATACGACGGACAATGAAGCCAAAATCCTGACTGGCAAACAAAGCGAATTGGGTGCTGCCTTCGCGTCGGTTGGAGTGAAACTGGATCAGAAATTCCTTCAAATCGAAGATGGGGTCTGGGAAGGGCTATTGGAACAGCCAGGTATAGAGAGGGTCGCGTTCGTGCTGGATGAGCGGCGTTCCAAAGCCAAGGAAAAGCTGCCTTTGGAGCAGGAAATCCTGATCAATGATTTATCGGTAAACGGTTATTCTTCCTGGGGCCAGATCTATAACAGCCTGGTCGGACGGATGAGCATCGAACATACCGAAGACGGGGAGACAAAGAAATTGTCGATGGGCCAGGCTGCGAATCGCTTGAGCACGCCTGACCGCGAAGTCAGAAAAGAAGTGTTTGCGAAGATCAGCAGCGCCTGGCAGGAGGAATCGGGTCTGTTCGGCGAAACCCTGAACAATCTGGCTGGCTTCCGCCTGCAGACATACAAGCACCGAGGCTGGGACAATCCGTTGAAAGAGCCGCTTGAAATCAACCGCATGAGTGAAAAAACGCTGGATGCCATGTGGGGAGCGATCACGGAACAAAAAGCGCCTTTCGTTTCTTATTTGCAGCGGAAAGCGGAACTGCTTGGCGTTGAAAAACTGGAATGGCATGATTTGGCTGCGCCGATTGCAAAATCTGCCGGGAAGGTAAGCTACGATGAAGCTGCAGATTTTATTCTTGAGAACTTCCGCCAATTCAGTCCGCAAATGGCCGATTTTTCGGAGCAGGCTTTTGACAAGCGCTGGATCGAAGCGGAAGACCGTGCCGGCAAACGCTCCGGCGGATTCTGCACGAGTTTTCCGGACAGTGAACAGACCCGCATTTTCATGACGTTTTCGGGTTCAGCTACGAATATCTCCACGCTTGCACATGAACTGGGCCATGCCTATCACCAGCATGTCATGAATGACACGGAAGCATTGAATCAGCGATATGCCATGAATGTGGCCGAAACCGCCTCCACATTCGCCGAAATGATCGTGTCGGATGCAGCGGTCAAGAACGCAGACAATAAAGAAGAAAAAATTGCCTTACTGGAAGACAAGATCAAGAGAAGCATCGCGTTCTTCATGAATATCCATTCACGCTTCCTGTTCGAAACCCGTTTTTACGAAGAGCGCAAAAACGGAGCGGTTTCCGTCGATCGGCTGAACGAGCTGGCAGTGGAAGCACAACGGGAAGCATACGGGGCAGAGCTGGCAAGCTATAATCCGACTTTCTGGGCCTCGACTTTGCATTTCCATATTACAGGCGTTCCGTTCTACAACTTCCCTTATACATTCGGCTATCTGTTCAGCCAGGGAGTCTATGCCAAAGCACTGGAAACCGAAGGCGGTTTTGAAGAATCCTATAATGCCTTGCTGCGGGATACGGGCCGCATGACCGTGGAGCAATTAGCGGAAAAGCATTTGGGTGTGGATATCGAACAGCCTAATTTCTGGGAAGATGCCATTGCCGTTTGTGTCAAAGATGTAGAAGAATTCTTAGAATTGACGAAAGTGACTGTGGCTTAAAACCGCGCCACTGTGTCCCACACATTTCGATTTATTCAACATACTTGCATGAAGAATCCGGAACATCCAGCAATGGACCGGCTTCTTCATGCATTTTCATGTTTTGGCGTAAACAGTCATAAATGGGCGGGACACAGCGGGAGAAATGGGGACTGCTGGAAGTTCTGCAATTCCCGTCAATGAAAAAATGCACGCAACATAGGAAGAAACTCAAGGGATTCTGGAAACTATTCTCAGAAGAAAAGGGATTTTGAGATAACATTTTATTTTTTTAAATAAATATGGGAAACTTAGGGTATAGAATTATTAAACCGTTATTTCTTTATGAAGATGAGAGACGATGCACTTTGATGGAACAGTGGGTTCCTTTAAAGAAAATTTGAATCTAATAGAAAGAGATTTTTTCTGACTGTGTTTCCCCCAGTACATCCTGGTCATAAGGGAACAGCTATTTCAGGAATTATACAGCTGGATTAACTTACGTTTTGTGCCCGGCTGTATTGCCAAGGAGGAATGTGCGTTATGAACCATACTCAAGAAGAACTCACCGCAAGATTAAGTGAAAATGTAACCTATTCAAAAAAAGGAAACTTGAACATCATTAATAAAGAAATCCCTTTTGAAGAAGGGGCTCACGGGTTAGACCCGAGAGTGAGAAGCTTTCTTGCAAACGAGACCGATCCGAATGCAAGACGTCCGCTCGCAATCGATGACCTGGAGATGACCCGAAATAGAGTGGAAGTGAACAACAAAGATTTAAGCAAAGGAATTCGTTCGGAAACAACGAAATTTTCTTACGCAGAACAAGAAGTGACTTTAGGAATTTATAATCGGACAGATGAAAAGAAGCCGGTTCTTATTTATCTGCATGGTGGAGGTTTTTTTGAGCGGGATGTGGACGTCATGGAAAATATATGCAAGCTCTTGGCGCAAGAGGCCAGTGCGGTCGTAGTGGGCGTAGATTATCGTCTTGCCCCGGAACACCCCTATCAGGAAGGATTGGACGACTGCCTGGAAGCCGTGCGATATATTTACGAAAACGCCGGGGAGTTTAATGTGGACGCTGAAAAAATCGGCCTGGTGGGTGACAGCGTTGGAGGGAATATCGCCCTTGGTGTGCATCATTTAAGCAAAGAGGAAAAATGGAAGATCAGCTATATAGGGCTGCTGTGTCCACTGGTGGATTTATCGGACGTTTCAAGGAATACATGGGACATCAACCACTACGACATGACGAAGGATTACGATTTAATTTACCAGGAACTTGTGACAATGAAAGACTCTCTCACTTTTATCCAGTCATTGTATCTGACTAATTTAGAAGATGTGCTGCTGCCGCTCGTTTCCCCTATACTGCGCAAAGTTAAAATGACCCTGCCTCCAGTCACGCTCGTGACGGCAGAGTTCGATTATCTGCGAATTCAGGGTGAAGAGTTCTCTGCGCAGCTGGTAACCGAAGGGGTACCGGTACGGCATTTTGAATACAAAGGAATGGATCATGCATTTGTCAGAAAGCTCGGCTACTATCCCCAAGCTGCTGATGCAATAAAAGAAATCTCGAGCGATTTTTTACAGGAGCTGCAAAAGTAAGTGCTTCTTTCGCGCCCCTGTGTCAAAGACGAGTCAGTGTATTCGCGATAACTGCATGCACGAGAAGCTGCCTCCAGAAATCCCGACGGTTTTTGGAGGCAGCTTCTTTATATTTATCCAGAAATGTAAGGAGTCATAATTGTTTCCGACAAAGTGGTTAAGCCCTTTTTTGAAAAAAACAACTAGGAAATAAGCGGTAACAACATGCAAAAAGAGTCGTATCCTGAAACCATGATGGTATTGGATGCGGCTTTTGTATATAAGTAAAAATTTCGGGCAGGAAGTAGGACATAAATAATTAAAATTTCTGAATATTTAGTGATAAGGGTATATTTTTCATATAAAATCATATATTATTGGGTACAATAGCTAATTGTTTTTGTAATCCTTTTACATAAATCTGCGCGTAGAGGAGATAGTATTGGGATTCAACACTACAAAAAGCACGAGGTATAGCCTTTGTTACAATCATCAACTCCTTTCCGTTTTTAGGCAGCATTATTGCTATACGTATGGCATATTGGGATTTTTGACGGGATATCTAACAGGCTATAAGGAATTTCACAAATTTATAAGCTTTTTTATGGATACAAATTTAAGTAATTAGCCAAAGCGCTTGATACTAGTTTTCCGTTCACTGCCCTAGATTTTTACAATAAAGAGTATTTACATTTACGGTTCTCCCCCTTTTCTTCAGAAGTTATAGATGAGATGAAGAATGATGGTTAAATAATGAAAACAGACAACCCATTACCTTGATAGATGATTAATATTGCCGAAACTTGCTCGCTTGTGGTTTGAGATGAAAATTTGCTGGAAACTATAATGCCGGTTTTTATGAAAACAGGACATATTAATTTCTACGAGGAGGAAGAGGCAGTTGAAGAATGTGTTGTTAGTAAGTGAATCTTATAACGGTGGAGTAAAAACATATATCGATACGATCATGTTTCATCAGGAAAAAGAGTCAGATATCACCATTCAAGCTCTTGTCAGTTCGAAGAGGTTGAAAGGAGGAGGCGGGGAAATCGAAGGAGATTACTTAATTGAAGATAATTTGTCATTCGGTATGTCCCCTCATAAACTGGTTATGGCCTTACATTCTCTTCATCGAATGGTAATGGACAAGAAAATTGATGTGGTCCATGCCAATAGCACATTTGCAGGAGTTTTGATGTGTGTATATGCTTTTTGGAACCGAAAAGTATTTTATATTTATACTCCGCATGGCTATTATTCACTAAAAAAAATGGGGATGACAAAGAAGGCTGCAGTCAGGTTTGTCGAGAAACGGATTAACAATTCTGCGGATCTGGTTATCCATGTATCACCGAGTGAAGAACGGGAAGCCATTATTAATGGGCTCACTGTAGCTGAAAAATGCATTGTGGTTTTAAATGGATCAAAAGATCCGGAAGCAAATTCAATTCGCAATTTAAATGATGTGTTCACGATTGTGAATTTGGCACGAGTTGACGATCAAAAAAAGCCATTTGAATTTATTGAGATCGCTCGGAAGCTTTTGGAACAAAACTTGAATGTGCAATTTATATGGGCAGGAAATGGAAAATACCTTGAGAAAGCTCGAGAAAAGGTGGAATTTTATGGGTTGTCAGAACAGGTGAAATTCATCGGATTTTCAAATGAAAAGGATAAAATTCTGCAAGAGTCAGATTTGTTCCTTTCAACATCGGAATACGAGGGCTTACCCTATGCTGTTATAGAAGCAATGTCATACAAATTGCCGCTTCTTTTAACGGACATCATCGGGCATTCGGATTTAATTGAAGGAGATAAAAATGGACTTTTATTCAAAAATAATGAAGATCCTGCTATTTATGAGTTTGTGAAAAGCCTGATTCACGATCTGGAAAAACGGAATTCCTTATGCAATCATTCATACCGCATTTTTAATGAACGTTTAAATGTTACACAAATGCTGAAAAAGTTGGTTGGGATTTATCAAAACTTGAATGTGTGCGCTAATAATGAAATTCCAGGAAAGACTGCTGTAAAGGCTGTTAGAGAGGAGGAAAGTTTGGCGAATAGGGATCTTCATTCAGACTTGTAAAGCGACAACTTTAAACGAAACCCGCTGGAGGTGTAAAATTTGCTTAAAACTAATGGATTAAGTCTGATCATTCCCATTTACAATGTGGCAGATTATATCGAAGAATGTTTACAGTCGGTTTATGAAAGTATGGGAAATCTACCGAATATTCAAGTGATCCTTGTTGACGATGGATCTCAGGATGAGTCTGGGATGATTGCGAAGAAGTTTGCAGACGCCAATTCAAAATTTCTTTACTTGGCAAAAGAGAATGGAGGGTTATCGGATGCAAGAAATTATGGACTTGAGCATGTGCGATACGATTATGTAGCATTTCTGGACAGTGACGATTCGATTCAGTTACCTTTTTTTCAAAAAATATTTATAGAGCTCGAAAGGCGGCCGGATATGGTCATCTTTGACTGGCTGGATGTGGAAGAAGGGAAATTGCCACAAGCAGTGAGTGGCATAGACTTTCAGGAAGTTCTTTGGACCGTTCAACCCAGTGCATGGAATAAGGTTTACAAGACCAGTTTATTTGAAGAAATAAAATTTCCAGTAGGCAGGGTTTATGAAGATGTAGGAACGATTTACAAACTATTGTATTACACCAACGATTATGCTTATATCAACGAACCGCTCTACAACTACAGAAAAAATAGAAAGGGTAGCATTCTTACTTTTGTTTCATTAAGTATCAATGATATTTATAGCGCCCTGGAAGATACATACCAGTTTTATTCAGCAAAAGATGCTTTGACGGATGAAAATCGAAAGGGTTTATGTTACCAATATGTCAAATTGCTTTGGTGGTCGAATATGTATAGGCAGCTGCAGTTTTTTAAATATAATTTTTTTGGTTTTTACTTGAAGATGAAAGAAACACGGCAGCTGATTTACAATCGATTCCCGGAATGGAAGCAGAATGAATACTTGAATAGGAATACCACTTTCTTTAAGAGCCGGTTGGGAGATGGTTATGTTAATAAACTTGATCGCATCGGAAAAACACTCCTGTCAACCAGCCATACGATTCTTTTTCTTGTATCGAAAAACCAAAAAAGAATTAGCTGAACGAAATGAGTCAAACAGCGAGTGCATTTAAAAAAATGGAATATTACTTTTTGAAAAGATATTTTGCTTTATGTCTTATAGGATATTGAAATACGAAATTTCTAAGTTATTATAAAATAATTTTCGAAAAAAAGATAATTAATAAGCAATAATAAAAATAGAGAAAAAGAGGGCAGGAAGAGGTAAATGCGAACAAAAAAAGCAGAATTAAACTTCATCATGAATTTGGCTATGATTTCCATTGGACTCTTGCCCTTATTTTTTTTGAGGAAGGTTTTTCTTGATGCTTTAGGTAGTGAATACCTGGGACTGGTCGCTTTGTTTACAAGCCTTATAGGTTTCTTATCGCTTGCTGAACTGGGTATATCCACGGCTATTGTTTATGCTCTTTACAAACCTTATGCAGAAAATGATACTGAAAAAATTATGGGATATGTGCAATTCTACACAAAGTTCTATCGGACAATCGGACTTATTATTTTTATAACAGGTTTGGCGCTAATGCCTTTCCTTCCTTTGTTTATAAAAGGCGATCTTGATATAAATGATGTGCGAATATACTTTTTGCTAACTCTGGCAAGTACCGTTATTACTTATTTCTTTTCTGCCAGATTCAGCCTGCTGATTGCAGCGCAGGAGGGATATCGCATCACTGTTGCTCAAACAGCTTCTATTGTACTTATAGCCTTTTTGCAAATGGCGGCATTATACCTTTACGAGAGTTTTTTTCTTTACCTGATTATTCAACTGGTGATAAATCTTTTTTACTTATTAATTCTTAATGCATATATTAAAAAGCGATTCAAATGGAGTTCGGGCAAATCAGGAACTATAAAAATAGAGGAAAAGAGGGATCTAAAGAAGAATATCAAGGCATTGTTCATTCATAAGATAGGGGAATTCGCTGTTTTTGGGACGGACAATCTGCTGATATCCTATTACATCAATATTGCAACAGTTGGTATATACAATAGCTATTATATGGTTATATCCGTCGCAACAAAGATGGTTCAAACAGCTTTTAACGGCATCACAGCAAGCATAGGAAATCTCCTTGTCGAAGCTGACAAAGAAAAAGTGTATGCCATTCATAAGAAACTGTTTTTTTTTAACTTTTGGATTGCTTCATTCATAGCTATATCAATGTTTAATACAATCCAGCAATTTGTGCTGCTGTGGCTTGGCGATAGCCAGTTTCTGGACATGTTTACCATCAGCATCATTTTGCTTAATCTCTACATAACATTGTTGAGGGCATCTGTCGAAAAATTTAAAGACGCCGGCGGACTATATCGCCAGGATCAATACTCGGCGATTCTGGAAGCAGTCGTTAACCTGGGCTTTTCCATATGGCTGGTTCAATATTTCGGACTTGCAGGTATTTTTCTTGGAACTTTGATCAGTAATATTACTGTAGTTTTCTGGATTAAGCCTAAAATTGTTTATAAGTATATTTTTCAAGAAAAACTCCGCAAATATTTCATCATGTATTTTAAATACTTCAGTTTAGCATTGATAGCGTTGGCATTAACATCTTTAGCGACCATGAATTTGCGAACTATTGTCACAATACCTGCATTTTTGTTAAATTGTTTCTTAAATATTGGGATCATCAATATTTTTTACATTATTATCTTCCGCAAGAAAGATGAGTTTCTCTTTTTTAAAACACTGATTGTAAAAAAATTCTCAAGAGGGCTTGCGGGGAAAACCGATTAGGGGGTACAGGGATGGATGCTAAGATTTCAGTTATTTTGCCTATATATAATGTGGAGGAATATTTGCCGAAATGCATCAATTCGGTCAGGAACCAGACGTACGAAAATTTGGAAATCATATTGGTCAATGATGGATCCACGGATCGCTGCGGTTTAATATGTGAGCTACATGCCGCTTTGGACACACGCATAAAAGTCATTCATAAAGATAACGGCGGATTATCCGATGCCCGAAACGCAGGGATGGAGGCCGCTACTGGTGATTTTGTTGCATTTGTCGACAGTGATGACTGGATTGATGAGGATATGTATGAGGTCTTGTATCGTTTGTCCTCCCAATACGATGCCGATATCGCCATGTGCAGAGTCAGGGAGTTTTCCGACCTGGGAATTTTAGATGAATCCACAGATGACATTGTGGTTTGTGGGGGGGAGGAAGCCCTAATGTTGATGGTTACCAGGGATAACAATTATAAATTAGAACACGGGATAGTTAATAAGCTTATTAAAAAAGAACTGCTCCAGAATTTCAAATTTCCTGTAGGGAAATTGACTGAAGATCTCTACTTCACTCCTCCGCTCATTTATGCCAGTAAAAAGTGCGTCTATATAGATACGGGGAAATATAATTACTTAACCGACAGACAAGGCAGCATCATGAATTCCAAAGTGTCGGAAAAGATGATTGCGAACGAATTGGAGGGCTATCAAGAATTGGAACGCTTTCTTTCAAGTAAAGGGATTCAAAGTTGCATAGCCAAAGTCCGCGAAGTTTTCCTGAAAAGATTGCTCCATTTCCATTACGAAGTGAAAATCAGTTCGCTGGAAAACAAAAAGGATCTTCTTATTGATCTGGAAAAAACTTTCTACACAAATTTCATTAAACCTGACAAAAATTTGATGAATCCCAAAAGACAATTGCAAATTAGAATATTCGATTTATCACCTGGCGTATACCATCGGGTAAAAATGAATGTGAAGAAGATAAAAGATTTCAAGGACAAAATTATGCCGAACAAGGCTTTGACATTAAATCCTGTGACTCAACTGTCCAAAAAAGAGGATAGGGGAGATTCCTATTAAGCCAAAAGTATCCATAATTGTGCCGGTATATAACGTGGAGAATTATATTCGCCGTTGTATTGAAAGTCTGGTTAAACAAAAGGAATTCAATAGCTTTGAAGTGCTTATCATTAACGATGGAACAAAAGATGGCAGCATTGAAAGAATTCGGGATATCGTCTTGAAACACCCGAACATTCACCTAATCAATCAGGAAAACCGTGGGTTAAGCGAAGCGCGTAATACTGGGATTCGATTGGCAAAAGGGGAATTCATCAGTTTCATAGATAGTGACGACTGGGTCGAATCGAACATGATATCCACGATGTACCATGCAGCAATCGAGACAAAAAGCGAAATTGCCGTCTGCAATATCCGGGTAGTCTATGAAAAAAACGAAAAACTTATAAAGGGGATAGAACACGGCTTCGAAGGGGGCAGTACCATCACTTCAAAACAGGCACTGGATTATTTTTTTGAACATAAAAAAATAAATGGCCAGGTCTGCAATAAAATCTATAGAACAGAATTGTTCACCAATCATCAAATATTATTTCCGAAAGGCAAGGCTTATGAAGACTTGTCTGCATGCTTTGCTCTTATTTGGCATTCCACAAATGTGGTTTTTCTTGAAGATCACTTCTACAATTATCTTCAACGCAAAGGAAGCATTACTAAAAAAGCCGACCTCGATTTTTGGCATAAAGTTGAAAACGTATATTTAGTCGAGGATTTTCTCATCCAAAAAGACATGCACAAACGCTATTCAGAAAAGTTTGTGACGCTCTTAATCACAACTCTTTTTAGTGTTTATCTTCATCTGGAAAAATATAAAAGTGATAAAAACTATGATGTTCTCAAACAAAAACTGAATGGTGAATTAATGAACTTGAATATTAAGAAAACCATCTTTTCCAGCAAAATTCCTCCGATAACCAAGGTGAAATTTTTAATTATGAATTTAAGAATGGACCTCATTATTAATTTGATGTTAAAAATGAAAGCCCTCAAAGATAACACCACAGTATAAATAAATATAGAGATCTAGTTGTTGCATATACAGTCTAAACTCTATATTTTGACAACCAATTAAAGAGCGCGTAAAGGGACGAACCACTGCACAAACAGAAATACTTCCTATTGATGATTCTATATGTAATGGAAAATTGAGCTCTAATGAGCAAACACGGAAGAGAGAGTCTTAGAATAGTTGAACAACTGTGTGAAAGAAGGAATGATTTTTAATTTAAACAATTTGGACAGCAATAGTTGCGATCTATTTAAAATGTAAGTATTGACGGTCTCAACGAAAAAGGGGGGTACTATGTATATTTACTTAATGATAGGAAGTTTAGTATATATATTTTTTTTGTTCAACTTGCCCCTTCTTCAAAACGCTAATAGCAGAATGACATATCTTAAGGCCCTTGGGTTTGTATTCCTAATTCCTTTCATCGTTTTCCTGTTTTACATAACGGTTTTTAGATCATTGCATATTGGGACGGATTATTCGATGTATTATGGCTTTTACCTTCGGGGAGACTATGCAAGATTCTTCGATTATTTCATTATACTTATCTTTGACTTTGCGAGGAGCCAAGGAAATTTTTTGATATTCACTTTTATCGTTACTGGTTTATTTTTGATTTTTAACCTATGGGCTATCCGAAGAATCAGTTATAATTTTTTTGTCAGTTTCACTATATTCATTTTATCTTTTTACTTCTTTTTTATTTATAACGGTATGCGGCAGGCAGTAGCCATATCTCTCATCTTTATGGCAATTTACTATATCCAAAAAAAAGAGTTGAAAGTAAGGGACATGCTGAGGTATTTCTTTTTCATGATTTTAGCGAGTCTATTTCATTTCAGTGCCATATACTTGTTGCCCCTCTTTGTTCTAAGGTTTTTGAGGATCAATAGACTAATGGTAATAATTTCTTTTTTCCTCACTGCATTGAGTTATTTTACGCCTTTTACTAAAGATATCTATACCAGTCTATTGATGAACTTCGACTTTTATGTTGAAAAATATGAAGGACAGCCGAATGCATTTTTCAGCGTTAATAAGGAGAAGACCTGGGTGGAATTCATGCCCATCTTCATACAATTTATATTTTTGTATTACAGTCTAACCTTAGCTAAAATCAAAACTGTATCCAATCATTTTATTATTAATTATTATTTGGCATTCTTAATTTTATATAGCGGTTCCGGTATTGAAGCGATAGATAGATTGCAGTTCTATTTTTATCCTTCAATTATATTATTTTATGACTACCTGATTTATGCTGTTAATGCAAAAAAGAAGAACAAAATAAGTAAAGATCATCTTGCGTTGGGAAACTTGATCATTTTATCCAGTGTGTCGTTTTGGTTTTTGTACTTCATTGTAAGGGTGTTGCAAGGCACACAAGGAATTAACCCAAACATATAATTTTCCCGCACATTGCGATTGCGCCCCTACTATATTAAAAAGATAGCCGGTAACCCGCGCTCAAGCTTCGAAGATGTTAGTGGAGGCATTCAAGCTGAAAGGTACTGGTTCAGGGATTAAAGCTTTTACGGATGTGCCGTCTAACGAATATTTCTATCCCTATGTAGATGCGCTTGTACATAATGGCATTACCGATGGCACCACTAAGACGACATACAGTCCTTATCAAAACGTCAGCAGAGTTCAAATGGCGGTGTTCATCTCCCGCAGTCTGGAGGCGGAAAACGTCATAAAGGGGGATGCAGGGGCGAAATGAAACTGCTGGGCAAGAAAAAAATCCATTCCTTTTCCAATGAACAGATTGACAAATAATCTTAATGGGTTATAATTTCATTATTGATTGAATATTCAGTAATTTGAAACTATTTAAATGAATAGGTCCCTTTTATAGGAAAGGCGGCGAAGATTATTGGTTGGTCTGCCAGCTGCAGGCCGAGTTCATCAAAATAAATCCAAGAAAGAGGAGTGGAAGCATGCGAAAATTATTTCCGAGTAAACGCGATGATTTTTTCCCGAGCCTGTTTGAAAGTGGATTCGAAACCGATCTGTTCGACCGTTTCTTCAAGGAATCCCATTATCCGAAAGTCGACATTAAAGAAGTGGACAATGGCTATGAGATGAAGATGGATGTGCCAGGTTTTTCTAAGGACGATGTCAAAGTCGAATACCGGGATGGCTATCTGGAAGTGGAAGGGACGCGTGAGGAAAACAAGGAAACGAAGGAAGAGGATGGCCATTATATCCGCAAAGAGCGGTCTTATGGCTCCTTTAAGCGAAGCTTCTATGTCGGGGACATTGACGAAAATCAAATTTCCGGCTCCTTCAAAGACGGAATGCTCCAATTGCAGGTGCCGAAAGCACCTGAACAAGTTGAGAAAAAAGAATCCACGCAGATTAAAATTGAGTAATTTTCGACCAGCATTCGAATCATTTTCCATCACACAATTCCCAATATAGAAGAAGAGTGCATGAAAAATCCGGGAAGTCCAGCGATGGGAGGATTCTTTATGCTTTTTCTTCATTAAACTGTATACTAAATCGTAAAGGTTATTACCCTGGACGAAAGGCGAGGTCTGTGGCTGTCGTTTACAGGGACTGGAAAAGGGAATATCCATATAAATGACAATTTCCAAGGAGGAATTCGATGAAGCAAAATATTGGCACGTATAATTCAATGTTACGCATTACGGCTGGCTTGACGCTGCTTGCTTATTCCACCGCTAAAATGGCGCGCGAAGGGACATCCTGGACGCAACTTGGTCTGGCGGCGGCAGGCGCGCTAAAAGTCGGAGAAGGCATTACCTATTATTGTCCGGTTGCCGATGCATTACATTTGGAAGGAGCTAAGTTTCTGAAGTAAACAGCGAAATCGCAAACCTGCGTCAACCCCATTCCAGGGTGGCGCTGCAATTGAATGCAAAAAAGCCGTGTCCAGAAAGCCAAAGGGTTTTCGGACACGGTTTTAGTATGGATACACGAGAAACATATATAGAAGAAAATTTTGTTGTCTGGATAAACTGGAATCAATCGATGGACTTTTGTATTGTTGGATTGGAGTTGGCAGTATTTGCGTATACATCACACTGTAACTCAAGCGCAACTCCGGCTTTGAAATTAATTATGCACCGAACAGGAATTCGGTTAAATAATATATTCTGAATTTTTAATTATTTACTCAACTTTCGCAGAGTGAAATTGGCAAATAAGCCTTGATGTAACTGGGCAGACCGCCAATCCAAAGCTGTAGTTGACTTTCAATTAGTTTTTTCATTTT